>JADZCY010000240.1 GCA_020851325.1 Acidobacteriota bacterium
TCGGGTCGCCGCCGAACTTCGTCCGCCAGTAAGTGTGGCTCAACACCAGCACCGCCTCCGCGCCCTCCACATCGTCCGCGGCGACGAACGTGCGGCCGAGGATTGGCTGGATGCCGAGCAGATCGAAAAAGTTGGCCGAGACGACACCGGTGTCGACGCGATCGGGCTCGCCGCGATTGAGCAGATCGAAGTTCATCTGGTGGTACTCGACCAGCCCGTCGAACACGTTGGCCGCCTGCTCGCGGTAGTCGAAGTATTCGGCGATGGCGACGCCGACCGTTGACTGGCCGGAGAGCGGCGCCGACTGCCGGACGACGACGAGCCGATCGCCGTGCGCGTAGGGCAGCGGCTTCAGCAGCACGCCGTTGATGACGCTGAAGATGGCGGTGTTGGCGCCGATGCCGAGGCCAAGCGTGAGCACGGCCAGCAGCGTGTAGCCGGGATGCCGGGCGAGCGTGCGCAGGCCGTAGCGGACGTCCTGCACCAGTTCGTCGAACCACGTGATGCCGCGCGCCTCGCGCGTGTCGGCCTTGTGTTTGTCCATGGGACCGAAACTCCTCACCGCCCGTTCACGGGCTTCCGCCGGCGTCAGCCCGCGGGCGATCCAGAACTCCGTCTCGCGATCGACGTGGAAGCGGAACTCCGCGTCGAGATCACGATCGAAGACGCCGCGCTGCTTACTCGAGGATCGATGCCATCACGCAGACCGCCGTTTCCTGTCGGATCTGCGCAGAGGAATCGAAGCGTCCCTGCCTGCTCGGGCTGGTCAGGTCGCGATAGCTGCCACCGTCGATCGCGTCGTAGAAGCTGGGGAAGTGCAGCATCATGTCTTTTCGATTCTGGCCGGGATTCAGGCGTTGCCAGACCCACTGTTCCACGAGGTTCTCCCGCGTGCCAGCTTCATGGGACACCCAGAGCCTCACCGGCGAGCCGTCCGGCGGCGGCTTCAGCTCGATGGTCGCCGCGGCCTTGTCTTCTCCGACGAGTGAGAGGCGTCCGTCGCGGAGCGCACCGGTGAAGCGAACGCGATCGGTCACTGCCTGCTGCCTGGCTGGACTGAACGACCAGACATGTGCGCCGAATCCAGCCTCGCTCGGCTGCAGACAGGTCAACTCGCCACCGCCAAACTGAATGCGTGACAGCACCTGCTTTCCGCCGGTACGAACCTCCGCTTTCCGCTGGCAGCCTGGGTTGATTCTTGTCAGGCATGGTACAAAGCCGAGCGAAGACCAATCGCCATTGGAGAACGACGTCGGATGGCCGACAGCGGGAATGTCCAGCGCGTAGCGCACATCGCCATCGCCGATTCTCGTGTTCCATCCGGAAAGACTCCAACCGGCGAGCGCTGGCAGCTGCTCGATCGGTCTCGACTCGATGAGACCCTTCAAACTCGGCAGGCGGGCCAGCGTCGCCGACCGCACGCAACTGGCATCGATGGCCAGAATCGGATGGTGATAGGCAGGCCCCAGCAAGGGATCTTTGGGAAACTCGTTGCTCGCGGGATCGGGAGCCGCCTGCCACTCGGTGAACGCTGTGTTCAGAAGACATACTTCGGCGGTCTTGTTCTCGGTGCTCAGCACAAAGAGACACATGCCGTAGAAATCGACCTGCACGGGGACATCCGCCATCGCACCACCCCTCTCGCCTTCGAACGTGTTGCCGGAACCTGCCTACCCTGCCGCGCGTGTCGTGACGGCGGCAAACGCCCAGCTCGATGGATGCGGCTTGACGCGCTCAACCGATCGTTGCGCCGCCGCCAGCGCCGCGTGCGCGGTCATCCCGCTCGCCAGCCCCTTGTGGAAGTCGAGCATCACTGCGGCGACTTCGTCATCGCGCACCGGCCAGAGCGTTCCAAGCACATTCCGCGCGCCACGCTCCAGCAGGATGCGTGCGAGTCCGACCATGCCGTCACCGCGATAGCTGCGCCCGAACATCGTCTGGCAGGCGCTCAGCACAACCACGGGCGCTGCGATGACCGGCGGCAGGATGCGACCGATCGCCAGCCGGCGCGGTTCACCTCGTTCGTCCGGTGCGAGATACAGCGCCGAGCGCTCGGGGTCACTCACATCGACGAACGCGTGCCCGGCGTAATGCACGACAGCAGAGGATGCCAGCGCGCGTCTCATCACGTTGTCGACCGCATCGGATACCTCGCTGTGCGGATAGACCTCCCGAATGAGGGCCACCTCTGCGCGCGCGCCTGGCAGCGCCGGTTCCCGCCCGCGGCCGCTGGGCTGGATCAAGTACGCCGCATCGATCTTCACAGGCGCGGCAGGCGGCTCTCCGGTCACACACGCTCGGACCGTGATGCAGTTGACGATGGCAAAGCGAGAGACAAGCCGCGAATAGACGCCACCGCGCTGCAGCCGCAACATCGCCAGCGGCACGCTCTGCAGCACCGGGTCCTGCACGAGCAGCACGGTGTCCACATCGTCCAACTCACGCTCGAACGGACCGACGATGGTCGCGGCCAGGCGATCGCCGGCGGCGTCGATCTGCGAGAGCGAAGCACGCCTGGCGAGAAGCATCGTCAGTTCAGTCGCCCATCGGCGAAGCTCGCGCCGATGCACCGGAACCACGACATGCCGCAGTCGTTGCTGCGTCGCCGCCAGTACGACGACTTGTGCTTCAGTCACCACCGGAATCAGCAGCAGGGTCCTGGCCGGAATCGACGCGACGAGGTCTCTGCCCAAAGGGGCAACACCGTGATGACCAGAGAATCCGAGTGCCGCGCCCGCATCGGCCAGCTGCACCGCACGGTCCAGCTCACCAGTGGCGACGACCGTATTGATCTGCTCGCCGTAAACATCCCAGAAGCGGTCCGTGTAGGTGCGGCGCCTGTCGAGGCTGCCAAGCTGGCCGCGTGTCGAGGCGACAAGCGCGACTCCCTGCTGCGACGCCTCCAGCGAGCGCACCGGATCGCCGAGATTGCGGAAGGCCATGCTGCGAAGCCGATGCAGATCGACGACGCGCTGCCCGGTGGCGGCGGCGCGGTACAACTCGAGCGATTGCTCCGCTTCGGCAAGGCTGACTGCCGGGTTCGTCTCGGCAGCCAGCGTGGCGGCGGTCAGGTGATACTCCGCCAGCAGGCGCTGGCGCAACCCGACATCGGAGACGGCATCACAGTCGGCGGAGACATCGCGAAGCAGGTCGAGCGGTGCCAGCGGCGAACTCGTCATCCACGCCGCCCGCGCCGAGAAGATTCCGGCTTCACAGACGAATCCGCGCTGCGCCCCGCGCCTCGCCTCGGCCTGCGCCTCGCGCGCGAAGTAACCAGCGACGCGGGGAAGACCTTGATTCAAGGCGCCAACGGCAGGACTCACAAGTCCGACGTGTCGTTGGGACCGGTCGTCAATCGACTGCCGTGTCTGCAGCGCGCCATGAAGATGGCGCCAGGCGCCGTCGAAATCGCCAAGCGCGCGATGTCCCTCCGCCGTTCGCGTCGCCGTCATCGACGCTCCGCCGGGAAGCGCCAACCGCTGCCACAGTGCCAGGGCTTCCTGATGGCGCGCGATCGAGCCTTCGTAGTCGCCGCGCGAGTACGCCGTGGCGCCCAGGTTACCGAGCATCTCGGCGGCAACGCGCAAGTAGTTGCGACGCCGGGCGACGGCGAGAATCTCCCGTGCGGTCTGCTCCGCATCGTTCATGCGACCGACCGAGAACTGATAGGCGATCGCCGCTTGAGCGGCACGGAGCGCAACCGGGTGCTCGTCGCCGAGCCTCGGGTACACGTCTTCGGCCAGCCGCGCCGCCTCCGCGAATCGGGCCTCTCCGCGAAGAGCCTCGGAGTCGAGCATCTTCGTCAGCGACCGGGCCACATCCGCGGCGTGGCCGCCGACGTGCTCGAGAGCCTGAAGCGTCTCGGTGGCCCAGCGATCGCCCGACTCGCTCACACAGGTGGCGTGCCGCTGGAGCGTCGCCTGCGCTTCGCCGGTCTGCTCCGCCGCGGCCGTCGTGGCCGTCGCCCACGCGCGCAGGCCGGCGTCGAACTCTCTCCACGCCGTGTGTTGATCGGTGCACGCCGGCGACCCAGGCGTTGGCAACGAAGACACGGGGCCGCCGGTCGGCGCGGCAAGCCGCTGCCGAGCATGCGCGGCCCATGGCGACGAAGAATCCAGTGTGAGGTACTGCTCCCAGGCGCGCGCGGCCTCTCGCGTCAAGCGCATCTCATCGAGCGCGGCGGCAAGGTTGAACCACGCCTCCGCATGCCCCGGCTCGCGCTCGACCGCTTCGTTCAAGGTTTCAATGGCCTGCGGCCAATCTTCTGATCGGCCAGCGCGGGCGCGAGCGGCATAGGCCGCGCCCATGTCACTGAGCAGCGCCGCATGCCCGGGCGTGCCGGCGAGCGCGACCTCGAAGGTCGCAATCGCCTCGTCGTACTCCCCCAGCAGCACTTGCGCGACGCCCCAGGCGTGGAGGTTCTCCGCACTCGGATCCGCCTGCGCCGCCTTCTGCAACTCCCCCGCCGCCGCCAGCAGCGCCAGGTTCTGATTCGACAAATCCCCCGGCCCGCGCGTTGCCGAGCGCAGGGGACCATAGTGGAATCCACCGCTCAGGCGACCTTCGATGTAGCGCTCATCACCAACCGCGGCGACGAGCTTCGCAAACCGTGGATCGATCTGATCGCGCCCGGTGAGCTGCCGCCACCACGCGGGATCGATCTGCACGACGAGCAGCACCGCGGCAGCCGCCGCCAGCACGCCGCTCATCACCGCCCGGACGGTCCGCTGCCGGTAAAACGGCGGCCGCGGTGGGGGCGGCATCGGCACCACCGTGCGCCGCGGCGCCTTGTTCACATCAGGCACGCCGGACGATGAATCCGTTGACGAACCGGAGGCAACCATCTCATCGATGACGCGCATCGCGTTGGTCACCCAGGCGTAAGTCTCCGGATCGGCGGCGAGGTGTGCCTCCACCGCGGCCTTCTCGTCGGACGACAACTGCCCATCCAGATACGCCGCAATCACGTCCGCGTCCAGCCGGTCCGGCGGAGGCCGCTCAGGCATCATGTCTCCCAGCCACTGACAGGTGAGACGGACGCACATCCACCTTGTCCCGCCGCCTACGCATCTTCTTCGCCTCCGTGGTCGCGCCAGGTCTCGAGCAGATCCGCCACCGCGGTCCGGTCAACGCCCTCCGCCTCGAGCCGTTCGCGCAAGCCGTCCCACAAACGTTCGAAACGTCGATACAACGCCTTCGGCTCGTCCCCGGTGACGCCGGCAATGCGCGAGACCTTGATGCCGCTCCAGTAGCGCAGGCGCAGAATGACCTGGTCCGGCTCGGGTAAACCGGCCACGGCGCGCTCGAGCGACGCCACCAACCGGCGCTCGCGGGCGCGGGCGTCGCCTTCTTCGATCGGATCGACCGCGGATCCCGCGGCCAGTTCGGTCAACGCCTCCTCGTCCACGCGTTGCCGGCGTGGATGCCGCGGCAGGCGCGTCCAGGCGCGCTCGCACTCGGCGGCACTCGCCGCCATGCCGCGACTGACCAGCGATGCCACCGCCTGTTCGAACGGCCAGCCGTCGCGGCCGATCAGGCGCTCCAGTTCGACGGCGACCTCGCCAAGGCGCCGCGCCTCGCTGCTCGGACGCCACTTACCCCACTCGTGATTGCGCCAGTCCAGATACAGGCGCTCGATGACGGTGACCAGGAAGGTCCGCAGGGAACTGCGGCCGGCGAACTTGCGCAGGATGGCGCGATCGTTGTCGAGCAGACGCACGCGCGCCCACGAGGCGAATTCGTCGCCATCGTCGCGCATCAACCGGTGCGAGCGGCCGACCGCAGCCAGCACCGACTCGATCAGCGCGGCGTGAGTCGCGTAGACATCTTCGGGGACCAGCGGGGACATCGGACCCTGCCGCTGGATTATGCACGGCCGCGGCGGCGCGGCCTGCACAATTTTCGTGGCGGGGCGGCCTTACTTGATCGCCGCCATCACCCGCTTCACGAACTCCGCCTCGTTGCCGCGGTGCCAGCGCCACACGACGACGAGATCCTGCTCGGGCAGCACGGTGATGGTGTTACTGCCGGCGCCGCGCGCGCCGTAGGCCGTCGTCGGCAGGCCCGGATAGTTCTTGCCGTTGGTGTTGAGCCACCACAGGTAACCGTAATCCGGCCCGTGCGCGCTGCGCGTCACCGCCGCCTTGACGAAATCGGGCTGCAGGATCTGCCGGTCGCCCCACTTGCCGCCGCGCAGCCACAGGTAACCGAAGCGCGCCATGTCCCACGAGTTGATCCACACGCCGCCGCCCCAGCGCGTGCCGCCGCTCACCGACGGCATCTTCTTGCCGTCAATCTCGACGTAGCTGTTGTGGTACGGCACCCACTTCCACGCGTTGGAGGCGCCAATCGGGTCCATGATCTCGTCGCGGAACACTTCCGGCACCGGCTTCTTGAAGGTGCGCAGCAGCGACAGGCCGAGACGATTGATGCGGACGTCGTTGTATTCGTAATGCGTGCCGGGACGCTGCAACTCGCGCGGCTTGCGCTCGCCTTCGCCGAACGCTTCCTTGCCGACGAAGTCGTCCTTCTTCCCGAACATCGTCCCTTCCCATTCGGTTTCCTGCTGCAGGTGCATCTTCCAGGTCACCTGCGCGTTGCGCGGCGAGTCGTAGCCGCCGTCCTTCACCGTCTGGCCAACAGGCGCATCGAGGTTGGTAATCTTGCCGTCGCGCACGGCAATGCCGGCCACGCTTGCCATCATGCTCTTGGCGACGGAGTAGGTCGGATCCACCCACGTCGTATCGCCGAACTCGGCGACGACGTAGCCCTTGTAGATGACGAGGCCGTTGGTCTTGGCGCGTTTGGTCGGCACTGAACCGAGCAGCGAACCGAAGATGCGCTCCTGATCCGAGAAGTCCATCTCGCGCGTGCTCTCACGCTCCTGCGCGAAGGCCACGGCTTCGGCCAGCTTCGCCGGGTCGAGGCCGACCTCGGCCGGCGCCTTCTTCTCCCACGCGCCCGCCGGCGGGAAGTACGGCGCCGACGCGTTCTGTGCCTGCGCCGCGGCGCCCAGCGTGAGCGCCACACCCGCCGCCACGATCAAGCCAAGCCAGCTTCTCCGCACCATCATCGTCTTCTCTCCCATTGGCATTGCTAGTAACCCGGTCCGAGCAGCACCGCGTTCATGAAGAGCAGCATGGTGCCTTCGCTGAACGCACGATAGGTGGCGTCTTCGGCGAAGGCTATCACGTGTCCCTGGCCCATCGGCTGGTGGATCGCGTACGCCTTCTGCACCAGCAGGTCCTGGTTCTCGGGCCAGATGAGACCCGAGGCGATCAGGCGGTCCTTCGTGCCGTAGACGCCGACGTTCCTGCCGCTGTTGAGCTTGATCGGCGCGAACACGCGATCACCTTCGATCATCGTCTGGCCCTCGGCGTCGTGACCGGACGAGAGCCAGTGGTCGGTATCGATCGTCACGCGAAGGATGGCGCCGGGCTGTGGATCCGGCCGCTCGCGATCCGGCTGGATCGACTTGTCGTAATCGAACGGCGACGGTGATGCGGCGGGCTTCGCCGTATCGGCTGACTGTGTTTCGGTGTCGCGACGCGCCGCGGGTTTCGCGGTGTCACCCGGCGGCGCCACTGCGTCGCCGCGGGGCGCGGGTCGCGCGCCGCCACTCGGCATACCGGCCGCCAGCTTGTCGCCCGGCGCGTCGAGGTTGCCGTTCTTCAGCAGCGGCTTGGTGTCGAGCAGACCGACGTTGTCGCCCGTCGCCCAGCGCGTCGCCTCGGCGAGGGTCACCAGCGTGCCGCCGCCGCGCACCCATTCCTTGATGCGCGTCAGCACGGCGTCACCAATCGCGCCGCCGTAGTTACCCGACGGCAGGACGATGACGTCGAAGTCGCTGAGGATGGCGCGGCCGAGTGACGAGACGCGGACGGCGGTGACGGGTTGACCGAAGCGCCGCTCCAGCGTGTAGCGCGTCCAGCCAGCGGAAAGCGACTGCGTCGGTGCGTCCCATGCCAGCAGCACGCGCGGCGCCTTCAGCGCGCGCACGTCATTGCTGCCGAGCGAGGTGCCGGTGTCCACGTACGTGCTGTCGATGGGAACCACGTCCACGTCGTGCGCGGCAGCAAGGCGCGTGAGCGTCTCGTGGACGTTCGGCGGATTTCCCATCGTGCGCACCAGCGCGGTGCCAATCGGATAGGCGCGGCCGTTCAACGTGAAGGCGCCGCCGATGCTGTGCACGCGGATGCCGGCGCGCATCGCTTCGGCGGAGAGCGCCGCCGTGCCCGCGCCCCATGGCAGCAGATAACCCACCTGCCCGCGCGCAAACGTCTTCGGCGCCGGCGGCGCGTCGTAGGTGGACGGCACCGCTTCGCTCTTCGGGGACAGCGCCGTGGCGCTGGTCACCACTTCCACGTCGAATAGCAGCGGCAGGCTCCACGCGGTGATGTCGTAGATCTGATCCGACTGCCGTCGCGCGCGGCGTTCTTCCTGCTTCTTGATGAACGCCTCGGGCTGCGGGATGTGCGTCTCGAGCAGATTGCGAATCAGGCGCCCGGCCGGCTGCACGTGCGACACGAGATACGCGCCCGCGGGCACCTCACGCGTGCCGACGCGCGTCGCTTCCAGCGTGCGGCGCACTTCGATGCCCTGCGTCGCCAGGTTCCGCGCCAGTCGTGCCGCGCGTGACGGATCCTGGCCCGGCAGCAGCACGTACTCGCGCACCGGACCGCGTTCGCCTTCCGCCACTGCGCTCAGGCGATAGTCCAGGAACTCGCGGATGAGTCGCTCGCGATTCTTCGCCGCCGTGATGACGGTGGTGATCGCACTGTTGAAGTGGTGCAGCACACCATCGCGATACGTCAACGTCGTCCCGTCGCGCCGCGCGAACGACAGGCCGCGTGCCGATGCCTGTTCGTAGGTCATGCCGATCGATCCGTTGAACGTCGGCCACGAGTCGCCGTAGCCCGGATAGAACGCGTCGTAGACCTCGCGGATGTAGTAGGCCCAGCCGCGCTCGTCGAAACGGCGGCCGTTGGCGCGGCCGAACAGGTCGTAGGCGTCGATCTGGGTCTTCGTCAGATGCGGATTCAGCGGATCGGCCGGCGGCGCAAAGTAATACGCGTTGTCGCCGCCCTGCTCGTGCAGATCGACGGTGACGTGCGGCCAGAAGTCGCGGGCGATGCGGATGCGGCCGCGCGACTCGGGCTGTGTCTGCGCGAACCAGTCGCGGTTCATGTCGAACAGGTAGTGATTCGATCGTCCGCCCGGCCACGGTTCGTCGTGCTCGGCGTTGTAGGGCGTTGGATCGGGCTCGAGGCCGCGGCCCTGGAGGTTCTGAAAGACGAACCGCGCCCGGCCGTCCGGGTTCTGCATCGGATCGATCAGCACCAGCGCGTCGCGATACACGAGGTCGATGTCGGCGTCTTTCTGCACGGCGAGCAGGTGATACGCCTCGAGCAGCGCCGCGTCGGCGGACGAGATCTCGTTGCCGTGCACGCCGTGCACCAGCCACACCACCACCGGCGCCTCGCGCACCAGGCGCGTGCGTTCGGCCGCCGCGACGGTGCGAGGATCCGCCAGCTTCTGCAGATCGCCCTTCACCTGATCGAGACGCTGCAGCCGCTCGGGATTGCCGATCACCAGCAGCCACAGCGGCCGTCCTTCCCACGTGCGGGCGTATTCCACCAACCGCGTGCGAGTGGGCGCGGCCTGCTGCAACGCGCGCAGGTAGGTGGCCACTTGTTCGGGCGTGGTGATTTCGGTGCCGGGATCGTGTCCGACCACCTGACGCAGTGTGGGGATGGCGGAGTCGTAGGTGGCGCCGGGCCAGAAGGGTTCAGGCGCGGGCTGCGCCACCGCGGACGCCGCGGCGCACAGCAGCACGACGGCGGTCAGGGGAAGAAGTCTCGAGTGCATCCGCTTAGCTTAGCTTCACGGAGTCGCACATGGCAGTGCCGCCGGCATCGGCGTATCTGCCGGCGCGTCGCGCCTCGGCGTCCGATCCCGTCGCCTTGCTGCGCATCCAATGAGCCGCGCAAGGCGCGAATCGCGGGCGTAGAGGTATCGTTGTGCGCACACGATGGCGGGACCGCTGCTTGGCATCTATGCCCTTTCCGGCGCTGCGGCGCTGCTGTATCAGGTCGTCTGGCAACGCTGGCTGGTCTTCACCGTCGGCCTCTCCTCGGTCAGCATCGGCGTCATCGTCTCGGGCTTTCTGTCGGGACTTGGCGTCGGGTATCTGCTCGGCGGCAGCATCGCGGATCGCCTGACGCCGAAGCAGGCACTAATCACCTTCGCCGCGCTGGAGTTCGGCATCGCGGTGGCGGCACTTGCCAGCCACGCCGTGCTCTACACGTGGCTGCCGGGCATCGAAGGACTGGGACCGGCGGCGCCGCTGCGCACCTATATCGTCGTGCTGCTGCTCCTGCTGCTGCCGACGATGTTGATGGGCGCGTCGCTGCCGGTGCTGTCGCGCGCGGTGACGTGGCCGACGCTGCTCGAACAATCCGGCTTCATCTCGCGCCTCTATTTCGCCAACACGTTCGGCGGCGCCATCGCGGCGGTGGCAACGGCGTTCTTCTTCGTCGCCGAGTGGGGCTTCGACGGCGCCGTCCGCATCGGCGCCGGCATGAACCTGCTGTGCGCCATCGGCGCGCTGTGGATGGGCCGCGAAGTCTTCACGCGCAGCAACTCGGCCCCGCACCTCCGTGAAGCACCTCCGTGTAGCACCATCGTGGAGCACGATCGTGCCGCACCATCGTGCAGCACCCCCGTGGAGCACCCTCGTGAAGCACCTTCGTGGAGCACCATCGTGGAGCACGATCGTGTCGCACCTTCGTTGTGGCTGACCCACGCCTTCGCCTCCGGCCTCACCGGCATCGCCTGGGAAGTGCTCGCCTTCCGCCTCGTCGAGAACATCGTCAAATCGCGCGCGCAGACGTTTGCCGTCATCCTCGGCGTGTTCCTCACCGGCCTGGCGTTCGGCGGCCTCATCGGCGACCGCGTGCGCGACCGCCTCGGTGCGCGTCGACTCACGGTGTTCCTGGCAACGCAGACCACTCTCTATCTGTGGCTCGGCGGCAGCGTCGCCGTGCTCACCTTCGGACTCGAGCGCTGGGACATCGCGCGGCCCTGGCTGCAGTCGATCGCGGCGTACGAGCCGTCAACCGCGCCGTCCATCCTGCTGCTCAACTACGGACTGCTGCCGTTGATTCTGCTGCTCGTGCCGGCGCTCTTCATGGGCTTCGGCTTCAGCCTCGCGCAGCAGCTCCTCCAGACGTCGTTCACCGTCGTCGGCCGACGGCTAGGACAGTTCCAGTTCGCGAACATCGCCGGCTGCGTCGCCGGCGCGATGCTGACGACGGAGGTGTTGGTGCCGATGATCGGGACGTCGGGCGCCGTGAAGGTGGTGTGCCTGATTGGGCTCGCGTATGTCGCCGCGTGGTTGAGCACGCACGGCCGGCGAGCTGTGGTGCCCGTCACACTTGGCGCCGGCGTCGCGATCGGCGCGTGGTTCGTGCCGTCGCAGACGGACTTGTGGCGCGTGCTGTCCGGACACACGAGCGACAACCGCGTGCTGTTTCGCGAGGACGCGTCTGGTGTGTCGAGCATCCGCTTCACCGCGTCGATTAGCGGCCAGGCCGAAGTGTTTGCCAACGGCCTCGGCCAGAGCGTGCTGCCGCGATCGCTCGACGCGCATCACGTGCTGCTCGGCGCGCTGCCGACGTTCGTGCATCCGTCGCCGGCGCGCGTCGGCATCATCGGCGTCGGCTCCGGCGGGACGTTGTGGGGCGCCAGCAGCCGGCCTG
This sequence comes from Acidobacteriota bacterium, assembly GCA_020851325.1. Taxonomy (GTDB): domain Bacteria; phylum Acidobacteriota; class Vicinamibacteria; order Vicinamibacterales; family UBA2999; genus VFZN01. The sequence continues at coordinate 11,760 of JADZCY010000240.1, forward strand.
AAACGACGCAGGTCGTGGCGTGGGAGATCATGGCCAGCCAGCCGGCGCTGCTGGCAGAGTACGCGTCGCGCACCGGCGACCCGTCCGTTGCGTGGTTCCTGAGAGACCCGCGCATCGACATCCGCGTCGCCGATGGGCGCCACGCACTGCGCTCGAGTGACGAGCGCTTCGACGTGATCGAAGCCGACGCGCTGCGCCCGTCATCGAGCTACGCCGGCAACCTCTACTCGATCGAGTTCTTCCAGCTCGTACGATCACGCCTCGCGCCCGGCGGCATCGCCGCGACGTGGGTGCCGACACCGCGTGTGCTCAACACGGTGCGGCAGGTCTTTCCGCATGTCGTGCATCTCGGCAACCTCGTCGCGCTCTGCTCCGACACGCCCATCACCGTTGATTGGCCGACCATCCGCGCGCGCCTGCGTCATCCCGCCGTCATCGCGCACTTCGAGCAGGGCCGCATGGACGCGGAGAGCATCCTCGGGCCGGTGATCCAGGCCGGCCCCGCGCCGCTACCCGCGATCACGCCGATCGATGCTGCCGATGTGAATACGGACATGCGGCCGAGGGATGAACTGGGGAGGCTTCGCTGACAGGTGCTGAAGGGTGCTGACAGGTGCTGAGAGGTGCTGAAGGGTGCTGATAGGTGCTGATAGGTGCTGAAAGGTGCGGACGGGTGTGGACGGATGCGCAGTGCGTTCGAGATCGCGGCACAGGTCGTGCTCTCACCCACACTCATGGGAGTCCGACGCTACCAGGATCTTGTGGTTTGGCAGCTTGCTGAGGAACTGCGTCGCGAGGTGTGTGCAGTAACTGCGAAACCGCCGGTGTCGCGTGATCTGAGATTCTGCGACCAGCTTCGCCGCGCGGCGGCATCGCCGGCCGCCAATATCGCCGAGGGATTCGTTCGCTTCAGTCATCCGGAGATGGCGAAGTTCCTGGGCTATGCCCGCGGCTCGCTGGCCGAGTTGCACTCGCACCTGAACGAGGGACTCCAACGCGGATACTTGAACGGTCAGCAGCACGCTGATCTATCCCGACTCGCGGCGCGCACCGCCATCGCTGCGGCACGCCTTCAAGCGCACGTACGGCAAACCCGTACCCCTCACGCGTAACCGTGCCCCCGTGATCACAGCACCCCTCAGCACCTCTCAGCACCCCTCAGCACCCGTCTGCACCCGTCGGCACCCGTCTGCACCCCTCAGCACCCCTCAGCACCGCTCAGCACCTGTCAGCACCTCTCAGCACCCGTCTGCACCTCTCGGCACCTGTCAGCTCCATGCCCCCCGCGCATCGAAATGATAGAAACATTGCGCTTTGAGAATGCCTCCCCGTTCTCTCTAATGGGGCCTTCCCGGAGCGCGTATGGACACACACCAGCATCGGGCGGAGCGTCGTCAGACTTCGCTTCGCCCCACCGTCTCTCAGCCCACCAGCACCGAGGCCGGACTCTACCGGTCGTCAGAGGAGCACGACGCCTGCGGCGTCGGCTTCGTCGCCCACATCAAGGGCCACACGTCACAAGCCATCGTCAGGGACGCGCTCGACCTGCTGATCAACCTCGAGCATCGCGGCGCCTCCGGCTCCGATCCGGACACCGGTGACGGCGCCGGCATCCTCGTCCAGATGCCGGATCGTTTTCTCCGCCAGGCCGTGCCGTTCGCGCTGCCGGCCGCGGGCGCCTACGGCGCGGGACTCGTCTTCCTGCCGACCGACGACGCTGTGCGGGCACAGTTGCGCGCGTTGATCGAACAGATTGCCGCCGAAGAAGGCCAGACCGTGCTCGGCTGGCGCACCGTGCCCACCAACCTGTGGGCCATTGGTCGCAACGCTGCCGCTGTGGCGCCGGCGTTCGAGCAGGTGTTCATTGCCCGCGGCGCCGATCTCGACGGCGCCGACGCCGCGCTGCGTTTCGAGCGCCGCCTGTTCGTGATCCGCAAGCGTATCGAACACGCCGTCGACGCACTCGACCTCGCGCCCGATCACCGCCGCGCCTTCTTCATCGTCAGCTTGTCGGCGCGCACGCTGATCTACAAGGGCATGCTCACGGCGTCGCAACTTGGCGGCATGTTCCCGGATCTCCTGGACGATGCATTCGAGTCGGCGCTGGCGCTGGTGCACCAGCGGTTCTCGACCAACACGTTTCCGTCGTGGCCGCTCGCGCATCCGTATCGCTACGTCGCGCACAACGGCGAGATCAACACCGTGCGCGGCAACACCAACTGGATGAGCGCGCGCGAAGGACTGCTGCGTTCGCACGTGTTCGGCGACGACCTCGCGAAGATCCTGCCGGTGATCCGCCCCGGCGGTAGCGACACGGCGACGTTCGACAACGTCCTCGAACTACTCGTGATGGCCGGCCGCTCGCTTCCGCACGCCGTGCTGATGATGATCCCCGAGCCATGGTCGGGCAATCCGACGATGGACCCGGCCATTCGCGACTTCTACGAATACCACTCGTCGCTGATGGAACCATGGGACGGTCCGGCGTCGATCTCGTTCACCGACGGCACGCTCATCGGCGCGGTGCTCGATCGCAACGGCCTGCGTCCATCGCGCTACTGCGTCACCAGCGACGACCGCGTCATCATGGCGTCGGAAGTCGGCGTCCTCGACATCCCCGCCGCGAACGTCGTCCGCAAGGATCGCCTGCGCCCCGGCAAGATGCTGCTCATCGACACCGCGCAGGGCCGCATCATCGACGATGCGGAGATCAAGACGAGCCTGGCGGCGGAACATCCGTACGGCGAGTGGCTGAAGACGCATCTCGTCA
>JADZCY010000241.1 GCA_020851325.1 Acidobacteriota bacterium
AAGCTGACGCAGTTGACGCCTGAAGGACATCAGGTGCTGTTGCGACTGGTGGCGCCGAGCGAGGCGTTCGGCGGCATTGCCGCGTTTGGCGGCGCGGCGTATCCGGTGACGGCCGAAGCGGTCACCGCATCGGCGGCGCTCGAATGGCCCGGGCGCGTCATGGCCGGGCTGATGGAGCGTCATCCGCGGCTGGCGATCAACGCGCTGCGGTTCGTCTCGGCGCGGCTGCACGAACTGCAGGTGCAATACCGCCAGTTGGCGACCGAGAAGGTGGAGCGGCGCATTGCCCGCGCGCTGCTGCGACTGGTGGAGCAGGCGGGGCGGCGTGTCGAGTCGGGCGTGCTCATCGACCTGCCGCTGTCGCGCGAGGACATCGCGCAGATGACCGGGACGACGGTGTACACGGTGAGCCGAGTCATCAGCCGCTTCGAGGGCGAAGGCGTGCTCGAAGCCGGCCGTCAGCGCATGGTCATTCGGAACGCGCCGGCTCTGCTGTCGGTGGCCGACGACCTCGGCTGAGGTTTCCTTCCTCTTTGCGCTAACGCAAAGAAGCCGGCCTCCGGCGTGCCATGCTGGAGGAGTCAGCGAAGTAATGCCATGAGCAAGACCCCTGTGCGGCCCGCGCATCCCGAACGGATCTGCTGGGGCTGCGACCGTTACTGCCCGGCGGACGACCTGGCCTGCGGCAACGGCACGGTGCGGACGCCGCATCCGTGCGAACTGTTTGGCGACGACTGGCTCGAGTGGTCGCTCGACGAACGGCCTGCCGCGCCGAAGCTTACGCCGGGCGATCCCGCCGAGTGAGCGCCTCCGCGCGCTGCACCCGCCCGTGGAAAGAAGCCCCGCAATGGTTCCCACCCCGCACGCCGACGCTCACGACGACACCGCTCTCTCGTTCGATCACCTCGACGTGCGCAAGATGCCGGCGCACTGGTTGATGGCGCGCCTCGGCAAGCGCGTGCTGCGGCCGGGGGGCATCGAGATGACGCGCTGGCTGCTGCAGCAGGGCCGCGTCACCGCTGTCGACGACGTGATCGAGTTCGCGCCCGGCCTGGGCCGGACGGCGGCGCTCATCCTGGGCGGTGGTCCGCGCTCCTACGCCGGCATCGAACGCGACGCGCAGGCCGCGCACTTCACCGAATGCGCGTTGGCGCGCGCCGGCTTTGCCCGCGCCCCCATCGTCCACGGCAACGCCACCGCGGTGCCGATGGCGGACGACAGCGCGACGATGGTGGTGGGCGAAGCGATGTTGAGCATGCAGACGCCGGCCACCAAGCGCGCCATCATGAGCGAGGCGTTCCGGCTGCTACGGCCGGATGGCCGCTACCTGATTCACGAACTGGCGGTCGCGCCCGATTCGCTGGACGCCGCTGTCGTCGCGCAGATTCAGAAGGATCTCTCCGAGGTGATTCACGTCGGCGTGCGTATTGGCACGGTCCGCGAGTGGACGCGTTGGCTCGAAGATCTCGGCTTCACCATCGAGCAGAAGACGACGATGCCGATGCGGCTGCTGGAGCCGGATCGGATGATGCAGGACGAGGGGCTGCGCGGCGTGGTGAAGTTCCTCTTCAACGCCGTGCGCACGCCAGGCGCGGTGCGCCGCCTGCGCGCGGTCCGCGGCGTGTTCCGCAAGCATCGGGAGCACCTGTGTGCCGTTGGTATCATCGCTCGCAAGGGTGCCGGCTATGCCGCCGGCGCGCATGCCGCGCAGTCCGAACTGTTGTAAGGGAATCGACCGATCATGGCCACGAAACCGCAAATGCTCGCCGCCGCCGAAGTCCTGCCGCTGCACACGCTCGTCACGCCGACGGTGCAGGGCATTGCCAGTCGCGTCCTTGCGCGTGCGGCGGGCGGCAACCTCACGCTGTTTGCCTTTGACGCCGGTCAGGAACTCACCGAGCACACCTCGCCCTTCGACGCGTTGGTGATGGTGCTCGAAGGGGCGCTGACGTTGACGATTGCCGGGCAGGACGTGACGGCGACGCCGGGGACGATCGTGCGCATGCCGGCGACCGTCCCGCACGCCGTGCGCGCGCCGGAGCCGGCGCGGATGCTGCTGTTGATGCTGCGCGAGCCGGCAGCGCCAGCGGCGGGGTGAAGGTCGTCGCGGTGGCGGGGCAGTCGGCGGTGGGGGCAGTCGGCGGTGGGGTCAGGTCACGATTCGTGAGCCTGTCCCACAGCGGCTACCACTGTTAGTGTGGTCCCGTTGACCGACCGCAAGATGTGACTCGCGGCTCACGAATCGTGACCTGACCCTGCACGTTACCCCAGCACGTTTGACGCCGCACCGACGGCGGCGTCCATTCAGCTTGCCTGCGTTCGGGCCCGCAGCATATAAACCGGGCGCATGGGCGTCGAGCGCATTACGGTGGCCAAACTGTGCTGGTTTGGTGGTTTGACCGCCGTTGCCGCGGCGGCGACCCAGTTCGCCGCCGATCCGGCCATCCTGGCGGCGCTACCGCTGCTCGGGGGCGCCGGAGCCTACGCGAACTCCGTGGCGCAGAATCTGGCGGCGGATCTGGCCATCGACGCCGCGCACTCGTCCGCGGACACCGGTCGGGCCCGAGGTCTGCTGAATCGAGACCTCCACCGGTTGATCGGTCAGGCCATCGCTCGCGTGCTCGAACGCGACAGCGCCGTGCGCCCGGATGGGCAATACCTGGCCCACGCCGCCCGCGCGTTTCGCGGCGCCGCCTGGATGGAGGTCACGCTGACGGGGACCGAAACGGAGCTGGCCGAGCGGAAAGCCTCGCGTTGGTTCGCCGGGTCACCCGAGCGGATCAAGAACAGTCCCGTCCTGACTGTCGACGCCTGGATCGATCTGGTCAGCAAGGTGGCCGGACCGCCCGCGCTCGATGAACGCCACAGCTTGCGACATGCCGCGTTGCACCTGAAGGCTGGCTTCGCCGCCGAGCTCTGGGAGGCCGCGAAGGGCGCGCAACAGAAGAACGACCTCGCCTGGCCGGCGCTGGTGCTGCGTCTGCTGAGTGAAACGCTCGGGCATTCCAAGGCCGCGGCCATCAAGCAGCGTGGTGCGACACGCCAGTTGATGGAAGCCACGACCGCCATCGGCGTCCTCGCGGAACGCGTGCGCCAGTGGAGCGACACCCGGGGCGCGGTGGTCGAGTTGTCCGCCGACGATCGCCAGCGCCTGGAGGCCATCCATGAATATCACCACCAGGTGACCGCGCGGCTCGATGTGCTCCTGTCGATGCAGACTCAGCTCCTGCAACGTCAGGCACGGCTCGAGACCAAGGTCGACGCCCAGACGCGCCTGATCGGCCATCAAGGTCGTGAACAACGGTTTGCGGAGCTGTACAGGTGCCGCCAGGTTCTCCGGCAGCGACTCGACAGGCAGCTCGGTCGAGGTGATGCCGCCGCAGCGGTGGCCGGCGTCCGCTACGACGCCGCGCTGTTCCAGTCGAGAATCATGGAGTTCGACGGTGAACGCGCGGTCGATTGCGCGCGCGTGTTCGACGCGTTCCTGCGCCGCGGGTCGTCGCCATCCTCGCAGCGCCAGAACTGTTTCGTGATCACCGGTCGAACCGGACACGGCAAGACCACGCTGCTCTGTCACCTCGCCGAATCAGTGTCCCGGCGCACGGACGCTGTCGTCGTCCTCATGCGTGGGCACGATCTCGAGAAGCGGTCGGCCGGGCCGCGTAGTCGATACGACCTGGCGGCGCGGTTCCTGGACACGCTGGGCGGCCAGGCGGATCCGGCGTTGACGCGCCGCGGGATTCTCGAGGCGCTGCGCGTCCGCCTGCTCGACATGGCGGGCACGATGACCGACGAGCCGTCCACCGTCGTCTGCTTCATCGATGCGATCAATGAGGTCCCGCATACCACCGTCGAAGACCTTGCCGAGCTCTCGAGCGAGATTCGCGACGTGCTCGACCTTGCATCGAATGACACCGTGCTGGCGGAGCGCGTGCGTTTCTGCATTACCTGCCGCGAGGAGTATTGGCCGCGCTTCACCGCCGGCCGTGCCGGCCAGCCGTCGGACATCTGGCTCGAACACATCTGGCGGCCGCAGCGCGAACTGGATCCAACGGTGCGCCTGAGCGTCTTCGACGGCGATGAACTGCAGCGCGCGAAGGTCGTGTACTTCCGGCGCTATCGCATTGCGATGGAGGTCGAAGGTGCCGAGGCCCTGGACCGCATCCTCTGCGAACCCGTCCTTCTCCGCTATTTCTGCGAGGCCTATGGTGCGTCGAGCTCTGACGAGACACCGCCGGTTATCGAGGCCCCGGCCCGCCTCACCCGCCTGGCCATCTTCGAGCAGATGGCGACTCGCCACCGGGCCGCCCTGGCACCGGGGATGCGCGACCGCGATCTGTCCGGCGATGAGATCTACCGGCGCAGTACCGATTTGCTTCTGGCCATCGCCTTCCACATGTACGAGCGGCGACAGGTGTCGTTCACGGCCGAGGAGGCGTACGAAATCGCCAGGAGGCTGGAGCACCCGGACATCGCGGACGCGGACGGGTTGTCGCTGCAGGAGTTCACGCTCGATCCGCGTTCCACGTTCGCGCGCATGGTGACCGAGCGTCTGGTCCTGGAGCGGCACGCCGGCGCCGGCGTCTATTCGTTCGTCTTCGACTCCTACTATGAGTTCACCCTCGGTCGATTCTTCGCGTTGAAGCGTTGGCGCCCGGTGCTCGCGCGAGGCGGCACGGCGGCGTATCCGGAGATTGTCGAGAACCTGCGCGCGCTCCTCGGCCGTAACGCGGCCGCGGATGCGGCCGCGGCGGGCCGTTCGCACGCCGCCAACGTCGAGGCATTCAACGCGCTGGCGTACGCCGTGCTCCTGGTCGAGCGTGATCCCGAGTTCAAGGATCATCCGTCGCTGTTCTGGCACCTGGTGGGCGTGTTGCTGACACACGAACAGGGATCTCTCGCGTGGCAGCTCGGGTTTGCCGTGATTCGTGACTCTCAGTTCGCGCTGCCGTCGACATGGCGGATCGCCGACACCGACAACCTGGTGTTGCGCCTGCGCGCGGTGGTCGACTGGACACGGCACGTCATGCAGTCCGCGGACCACACCAGCAGTCCGGACGCCGAGGAAACGCTGAGGGTGCTCGCCGCCACGAGTCGCGAGGCGCGCCGCGTCATTCTCGACGGCGTCGCCGGCTGGGTGAGGCAAACCGCCACGCCTTCTCCCGGGCGCGACGATGTGGGCACCCGCCTGGAACGGATGTCGTCAACGCGGATCCTGAGCCTGCTGCGGCATGGCGCCACGGATCCGTTGTTCGACCAGCACTTCCTCGAGTTGTGCCGCCTGCCCAACCTGATTCGCGACTTCTGGTCGGCGCGGTCGCTGGTCGAGAGCGCCCGTCAGGCCGCAGGTCCCGCAGCGTCGAACGACGCCCGGACCGCGCAGGCGCGCTACTTCGAGCAGGTGCTGGAGATCGCGCGGTCGAGCCGGAGTACGCCGGGGACCAGCGCCGAGCGCTTCGGCGATGCGGACGCCATCCGCGGCGTGTGCATGAGGACGGCCCTGGCGTTCGCCGAGTACGACCACAGCTTCGTGCCAGAGCTCGAGCGATACCTCGCCGAGGAGCCGCATCCCTGGGTCTGGTGGGCGGTTCTTCACGCGCTCGCCGACGGTGCGGAGCGGCTCCCGCTGGATTTCCTGCAGCGGGTCGTTTCCGCGTGCGCCGCCATGGACTCGCCGCATGTGCGGGCCGGGCTGTTTCGCTTGCACGACAAGCTGCCCGCGGCCTGTGCCACGATCTTCGACGGCCTCCGTCTGGTGCCGCATCCGGCGACGCTGTGGACGACCGAGCCGGATCCGAATCGTCGGACCGGCACCGGCGCTTCCGGCGTCGGCATCGTGTATCACCCGGTGATGCTCGAGTCGGAACACCAGAATCACCCGGAGTGCCGCGAGCGCCTGGCGTCCATCCTGTTTGCGGTCGACGATCTCGACGGCATCGCCTGGTTCGAGCCGCGGCGCGCGACGGCCAGGGAGGTCGAACGAGCACACAACGGCCGCACCGACGCGCACTACAACGGCGCGGCCTGGCCGGACTACGTGTCACGCATCAGGAGTACGAGCAGCTCGCAGGAGGCGCAACGGACCCGTCTGCACGAGGGCGCGATGGAGATGCGTCCCGGGATGTATGACGAGGGGCTGGTCTCGGCGGGAGCGGTACTCACCGCAGTGGGCACATTGTTTCCGTTCCAGGGGCTGCGCGCCGTCTTCGCAATCAATCGTCCGCCCGGACATCTGGCGAACAACACCATTTGCGTCTTCAACAACGTCGCGATTGCCGCGCTGTCGGCGGTCTACGCGGGCATGGCCGAGCGCGTCCTCATTGTCGACATCGACGCGCACCACGGCCGCCACACCGGTCGGGTCTTCGTCACTCGCCGCGATGTCGCGTACGTGTCAATTCATCTCGCCGATGCGCTGAGCCTGGAGAGCGGCAAGGCCGAAAACGCGGGATCGGGCGAGGGCACGGGCTTCACGTTCAACCTCGCGTATCCGCCGGCGTCACCGATCGACGATGCGGCATTCGTACGCCTGGCAGCCGATTTCGTGGCGCCGGCGCTGCGACAGTTCCGTCCGCAGCTCGTGCTGTTGTCGACCGGGTTCGACGGGCTGGCGTCGGATCCCTTGACCCCTAATGGCGGCCGGCTGTCGCCCTCGGGATATGCGGCATTTGGCCGCGTGATGCGGGCGGCGATCGATGCGCTTCGACTGGAGGGTGTCGACACCAGAGTGGCCGGCTGTCTCGAAGGCGGGTACTCGCTCGACCATCTTGGACGGGCCTTCGTGGGCCTGATCCAGGAGTTTGGCGCGGCGTCGGCGACGCCCATCCTGATCGAGCCCGGGAGTCCCGCGTGCGCGGCAGCCATCGACGGCGTGATCGAGGAGCGCCTCGGGATTTTGACCGCGCACGAGCAGCCCGGCTATCCCTTCAGCCGGTCTGGATTCGCGCAGTATCAACTGCGCCCATCGGACATGGGCATTCAGTTGATCGCACCGACGGACGCCGTCGTCAGTCCGCCGCCGGCGTAACGGCGATCATCCGGCCGATTTCGTAGATCTCGAACCTGGCGCTCGCCACCAGTGAATCGGCGACGAGATGGCGAACGGCAACGGCGTCTTCGCGCGTGATGTTCCTGACGTTCGCCGCCGGCGCGCGCAGCACGAGCGAGTGAGTGTGCGACGACAGTTGTCGCGGCGGGTCCAGCGGGTTGTCGTACAGGACTTTCTCGAGGTCCTGCCGCGAAACGCCGCCGAGCCGGTCGAAGTCCGCCACGCATCCCATCAGTGCCACCGGTACCTGCGAGCCAGTGGTTGGCGGCTCTGAATAGTAAGCGTCGGCATGGTCGAAGATTGCCTCTCCGTAGATCGGCGGCTTCGACAGCGCCACGCCGTGGTAGCTGGCAAAGGTGGCGGTTGCGACGAAGCAGAACGGCGCCGGCACCTGCTGGTGCAGGCGCTCGTAGACATCGCTCATCGGCGTCGTCTCGTCGATGTTGATGACGGCGGCGGGACGCGCGTCGCGGGGCAGGAAAACGGCGCCGTTCGACACCACTCGTGAGCCGTGCAGAAGGCGATGCACATCCGGCCCGGCCGCCGTCGACGCCGAGTAGCCAACACCGTTGAAAGCGATGAACTCGCCGATGGTTTCGGTGCCGCTCGGCGATCCCGCCTCAAACGCCGCCAGGAAGGGCTCGAGGGCAATCCAGCGATCCGGCGACGGAGGGCGCCCCTGCATGACATCGGTCACCGTTCCGGTGACGTAAAGGGTTACGGCGTTCGTCTCAGGCACGGCAATCTCTCCACCGGACCCGCTGCACGAGATAGCGACGGTGGCGCAGACCAGGGCCGTCGCCGCCCTTGTGCGGCAGCGCGAGAAACGCCGCTTCCCTGTTTGACCGGCGTCACTCGGCGATGCATCTGTACGAGTCGGCACGGGCGCCATAGTACACGGCTGGCGCAGTGGCCTCTCGTGAGGGCCAGGGTTGGGGTCAAGGGCCAGGGTTGGGGTCAGGTCACGATTCGTGAGTCTGCCCCTGATCGGCTACGACTGCTGGTGTGGTCCGGTTGACCGACCACGAGATGTGGCTTTCGGCTCACGAATCGTGACCTGACCCCCGGAGGCGCACTGACCCCCCGGAGACGCACCCCCGGAGACGCACGCCGGCGGCGGCCCCGGAGACGCATCGCAGATCGGGATCTATCCGGCCTTGGGCGCTGCCTCTGCGCTGCTGATGAACACGACGGTCCTCACGGATGTCCGCGCGCTCGACAACCTGGATGAGCAGTGGCTGTCCGCGTGACCCGGTGCGCCGCGGATCGCTTCTAG
>JADZCY010000242.1 GCA_020851325.1 Acidobacteriota bacterium
CAGCCGGTGCTCGCGTGGAACATCGACACGCCGCGCAATCCGGCGTCGACGATCAAGCTCGTCACGACGTTTGCCGCGCTCGAGATCCTGGGACCGACGCACCGCTGGCGCACCGAGGCCTTTGCCCTCGGCTCGATCATCGGCGGTGTGCTCGACGGGGATCTGCTGCTGAAAGGCTACGGCGATCCCTGGCTGGTCGAGGAGGAAATGTGGAAGTTCGCCGGCGAACTGCGCCGGCGCGGCCTGCAGCGGATCACCGGCCGCCTGCTCATCGACGACAGCCACTATGCGCCGGTCGCGCGCGGCGCCGGTGATTTCGACGGGCAGCCGCTGCGACTCTACAACGTGCAGCCGAACGCGCTGATGGTCAACTTCAAGTCCTTCAGCTTCAGCTTCACGCCGCGTGCAGACGGCGCTGGCGTCGCCGTGCGTGCGAACCCCTCGCTGCCGAATCTCGAAATCGTCAACCGGTTGAAACTGATCCGCGCGAAATGCCGCGGCGTGCTGTCCGCCGTGCGCATGACGATGCCCGATCCCGCGCACCCGAATCGTGTGGTCTTCAGCGGCGACTATCCGACCGGATGCGGCGCGCAGACGCTGCCGCGCACGGCGATGAATCCGGCGGACTATGCGTACGGCGTATTCAAGACTGTATGGCAGCAGTGGGGCGGGGAAATCGACGGCGGCGTCGGCCGTGCCGCCAAACCACCCGGCGCGAAGCCGTATGCGACCTTGTACTCGCCCCCTCTCGCCGAACTGATCCGTCCGCTGAACAAATGGAGCAACAATGTGATGGCGGATGCGATGCTCTACGGGCTCGCCGCCGAATCGTTCCCGCCGCCGCTCGCTCCCGCCCAGGGCGCGGCCGTGATCGAAGCCTGGCTCACGAAAGCGGGGATCGCGGACGAGGGGTTCGTGCTGGAAAACGGCTCTGGCCTGTCGCGCCTGACGCGGATCAGCGCGCGCACGCTCGCGGGCGTGCTGCTGCATGCATGGCGCAGTCCGTTCATGCCGGAGTACCTCGCGTCGCTGTCGCTGGCCGGTCTCGACGGCACGATGCGCAATCGCTTCCGACACGTGCCGGAGACCGGCCGCATGCATCTGAAGACGGGCCATCTGAACGACGTCGCGGCCGTCGCCGGCTACGTGCACGGCAACGACGGCAAGGTCCATGTCGTGGCGCTGCTCGTGAACCATCCGACCGCGAATCACGGTGCCGGTGGCGAACTGATCAACGCCGTGCTGCGCTGGGTATATCAGCAACGCTGAACGCCTCAAGCAGGACGAACACGTTCCACATGCTGCCCTGCGACCCCTCTTGACGGAGCGCTGGCGGCGGGTGACGCTCCGTGCATCATCGATCATCGATCTGCATGTGCACCGGAGTGCTTGCCGTGGCCCATTTCGAGCTCGTCGATCAGACGCGACGGAACTGCTGCTGCGTTACCTGGCGCCGGCGGAGGATCTCGCCACGATGCGTGCGAAGGGCCCGGTCAAACGTACTTACGACGACAAGGACATCTCCAGCGTGAAACAGCTTCTCGATCATCTGATGACACTCGAACGTCCTCGCCACGTCGTGGTGTCGGGACGCGCAGGCCATCTCGTCGTCAAACGCGGCGACACGGACGCGACGATGACGGCGTCGACCGTGGAGGGCTGATCCGATGCGCCTGTCCGGCTTCGACGAATATCCGTTTCACCAGCATCCGATGCCGTTCCATACGGTGGCGACGACCGATGCCCACTACAACGACGGCTACTGGTTCGCGTTCTATGCACCGGACTGGTATTTCTTCGCCGGCTTGCGGCTGCATCCGAATGTCAACGTGATCGACGGCTGGGCCGGCGTCGCGCACGCGCACCACCAGGACGTCGTGCGTGCCTCGCGTGCGCTGCATCCCCGCTACGACGATCTCGCCGTCGGCCCGGTCCGCCTGACGATCGTCGAACCGATGAAGCGTCTGCGGCTGTCGACCACGGAGAATCCCGCCGGCCTCGCGTTCGAGGTCGAGATCACCGCCCAGGCGCCGCCGTTCGTCGAGGAACGCTATCAGCACCTGAAATTCGGCGCGGTGGTCAACGATCTGATCCGCTATACGCAGGTATGCCGCATGCAGGGTGCGGCCGTGGTCGGCGGCACGCGCATCGCAATCGATGACTGGCACGGCATGCGCGATCACTCGTGGGGTGTGCGCTCGTCGATGGCGATGCCGACCGGCATCCGGGGCGTCGATCGACGGCCGGAGGAAGCGGACGATCGCGCACTGCGGCTGTGGGTGCCATTCGAGTGCGGCGATCACTGCGGCATGATCAACACGCACGAAGCGAGCGATGGCCGCACGATCGACTTCGAGGGCCGGCTCGATTACCGCGACGGCCGTTCGGTGCAACTGCGCGCCGTGCGTCACGATCTGCGCTATCTCGCAGGCAGCGAACGGCCGACCGGCGGCACGCTGGAACTCGACGGCGACGACGGCGTCACGCGGCGCTACACGCTGACGCTGGCCGGTACGCCGGCCGACGTGCAGGGCGCGGGTTATTACCGCGGCTGGCGCGACGGCCTGTCCGCCGGCATCTATCGCGGTGCCGACCATCTCGAGCACGACAGTTATGCGACCGCGCCGGGCGACGTGCCGAGTGGCCCGCCGCACGTACCGGCACAGCACCGCCTCGGTCCCACCGAGTATCCGATGCACATCGCCGATGCGAACGGCGCCGGCATGGCGCATGTCGAGCACACGATCTCCGGACCCTATCCGCGCTACGGATTCAAGTGACATGCAGCTTTCAGACATCCGCCGCCTGCTCGACGCCTTCGAGAACTCCGACTGGGACGAAATCCGCCTGTCGGTCGACGGCGTCGACGTCTTCATCAGCGCCGACGAGCACGCCGCAGCGATGGTACCCGCGACGCCGCCGCTCGTGCGCAGCGCCACCGTCGCCGCGCCGCCGGTGCCGGTGACGACTCCCGCCGCACCAGCAGTCGTGGCGGACGTACCGCCCGGCGTCGCGGTGACTTCGCCGTCGCCCGGCATCTTCTGGCGCTCGCCCGCACCCGGTACACCGCCGTTCGTCGAGATCGGGCAGCACGTCGAGGCGGGCACTCCCGTGTGCATCGTCGAAGTGATGAAGCTGATGAACCGCGTGATCGCCGGCGTTTCCGGCCGTGTTCTCGCCGTGCCGGTCGACAACAGCGCGAAGGTCGAACGCGGACAGGTGCTGGTGGTCATCGATCCCGATCAGCCCGGTACATGTTGAG
>JADZCY010000243.1 GCA_020851325.1 Acidobacteriota bacterium
CGCTGCTGATACTCCTGATAGATGGGGTAGGAGTGCATCCGCGAGCCCATGTTGCTGCCGCTGTGCGGGCCCTGCTGATAGAGCATCACGAGCTGTTCGGGCTGCTTCACCGGCAGCTTGCGCAGCAACAGCTGATCGATCAGCGTGAAGATGGCCGTGTTGGCGCCGATGCCGAGCGCCAGCGACAGCACGGCGACGAGCGCGAAGAGCGGACTACGGATGAGCCCGCGCACGGCAAAGCGGATGTCCTGGCCAACCAGCGTCATGGGCGGTTGGACGGAACGAGGGCGGCAAAGGTTGTGGAAGGGACTGATGGGGAGACGGGAGGCGGGAGACGGGAGGCGGGAGACGGGAGGCGGGAGACGGGAGGCGGGAGGCGGGAGGCGGAAGACGGGAGACCGAAGGCGCCCCCACGCCCTCCAAGCCCCAAGCCCTCCAAGCCGTTCAAGCCGCGCCGAAGCGCGAAGCGCGAAGGCGCCTAGTCGTGCGATCATCGCCTCGTCTCGAATCAAGGAGAACGTGCATGTCAATGCGGAGCTGGACAGGCTGCCTGATTGTCGCGGCCCTTGTCGGAGCGCACCCCGGTCTCGCCGTGGCCCAGAAGCGGCCGCTCGTGCCCACCGACTACTACCGGCAGGTGAATGTCGCCGAAGCGGCGGTGGCGCCGTCTGGCGCGCTCGTCGCCTTCACCGTCACCACCATCGTCGAAAAAGAAAACCGGCGGCATCGCGAGATCTGGATACAGCGGTTGAAGGATGGCGCATCCGATGGCGCGCCGGTGCGCTTCACCGATCCGACGCTCGAGGCGTCGGGGCCGGTGTGGTCGCCGGACAGCACCGTGCTCGCCTTCACCTCGCGCCGCGGCAAGGATCCCAACCCGATCTGGTTCGCGCGCGTCGTCGCGCCCGGCGGCGAGGCGTATCACATCGATGGTGTCACCGGGACGCCGGTGTGGTCGCCCGATGGCAAGTGGATCGCCTTCACGCGCACCGAAGATGATCCGACGGTGGAGCGCACCGATCGCGATCCGCGTGAGGGCTGGATTGCGAAGGACGCCATCAGCCGCACCGTCGATCCGAAGCGCTTCGACGGCCGCGTCGTCACGTCCACGCGTTACAAGCGCGACGGCACGCTGCAGTTCATTCCCGATCCGACGGCGCGCAAGAAGACGCGCGTGTTCGTCGTGGCCGCGACGGGCGGCACGCCGAAGGCCCTGACGACGGGTGAGTTCGATAGCGGCGGCTTGTCGTGGAGCGCGGACTCGGCGCGGATCTACTACACCGGCAACGAACTCGAAGACGACGAGATCAACCGCGAGCCGACATCCGATTTGTTCGTCGTCTCGATCGACGGCGGCACGCCGCGCAAGCTGACGACGAATCCCGGGTCGGAGACGACGCCCGTCGTGTCACCGAAGGGCGATCGCCTGGCGTTCACGCGCACGCCGGCGCGCGGCGCGGAAACGGATCTGATGGTGGTGTCACTGGCCGCCGACGGTTCCTTCAGCGGCACGCCGCAGAACCTCACCACATCGTGGGCCGATGTGCCCGGGCGCGCCTTCTGGACGCCGGACGGCACGGCGCTGCGCTTTGGCGCCAACACCAGCGGCGACGCGCATCTTTTCGAAGCGACGCTGCAGGGCCGCGTCCGTCAGATCACCACCGGCTCGCGTCACGCCAACGGCTTCTCATCGTCCGCTGACGGCCGCGTGCTCGCCTACGCGGTGAATCACGCCATGCACCCGACGGAGCTGTACATCGCGCGCGGCGACGGCAGCGCCGAGCAGCGGGTGACGACGTTCAACGACGCGCTGGTGGCGGAGGTGGCGCTCACCGAACCGGAGCAACTGACGTGGAAGGTGAAGGACGGCACGACCATCGAAGGCTGGCTGATGAAGCCGCTGGGCTACGTCGCCGGCCGCAAGTATCCGATGGTGCTGAAGATCCACGGCGGTCCGCACAGCGCCTACGGCACCGACTGGTTCGACACCTTCCAGGTGTTGTCGGGCGCGGGCTTTTTCGTCCTCTACTCCAACCCGCGCGGGTCGAGCGGCTACGGCCACGAGTTCACCTACGCGACGCGCGGCAAGTGGGGCGAGATGGATCAGGAAGACTTCCTCGTCGGCGTCGACACGGCGCTGGCGAAGTATCCGGACATCGATCCGAAGCGCGTCGGCGTGTCGGGCGGCAGCTACGGCGGGTTCATGTCGAACTGGCTGACGGCGCGCACCGATCGCTTCGCGGCGTCGGTGACCTCACGATCGATCACCAACTGGGAGAGCTGGTACGGCAGCTCCGATGCGCAGGGGCTGACCGATTACGAGTTCTTCGGTCCGCCGTGGGAGCAGCGCGAGCTGTATCGCCGGCTGTCGCCGATCACGTATGTGGAGCACGTCACGGCGCCGACGCTGATCATCCTCGGCGAGGAGGACTACCGCACGCCGATCAGCGACAACGAGCAGTGGTTCATGGCGCTCAAGCTGCGCAAGGTGCCGGTGGAACTGGCGCGCTATCCA
>JADZCY010000244.1 GCA_020851325.1 Acidobacteriota bacterium
CGCCACCACGCCTGATTCACCGCCCATGCGGTCACGCTCGGCTTCGCGAGTGCTTTCACGCGCTCGGCGCCGGCCTTGTCGCCGCTCTTCTTCAACGCGGCGGCCAGCGCGTTCCGCGCCGCCGTAAACCCGTCGAGCGGCCCCTGATACAAGGCATCAATCGCCGCCTCGACATCACGCACATCGTCGGACATGACGGAGCGCAGCTTACCGCACGACCGTGTCGCACCCCCGTGCCGCACCCTCGTGCCGCACCTCCGTGTCGCACCTCCGTGCCGCACCCTCGTGTCGCACCTCCGTGCCGCACCTCCGTGTCCCGCTGTGTCACACTTGGCCCGCACTGTAGAGTCAGGCGCGCCTTCCCCGCGCCCTGGTGCAGAGGAGACGAGAGATATGCAGATGTGGTTTGCACGCGCGGCAGGCATGGTCCTGGTCGCAACGATGGCGGTAGCTTGTGGCGGCGGGAACGACTCGCCGACCGCGCCGTCCACCCCCACCCGGATCATCGGCGTCTCGGGCAATCTCGCGTTTGGTGACGTGCCCGTCGGCGGCCAGCGCGATCAGACGTTCACGATCACCAACACCGGCACGTCGACGTTGAACGTGACGGGGATGAGCGTGAGCGGCGGCCTGTCGTCGCACACCACGGCCAGTTGGACCAACGGCAGCATTGCCGCCGGCGCTTCGCAGGTGGTGACGGTGCGCTTCGCGCCGACGGCGTCCGGATCGTTCAACGGCACACTGAGCGTGAACGGCGACCACACGAGTGGCGCCAACACGTTGCCCATCTCGGGCACCGCCACCGGCGCCAGCGCCACCGGCACCTGGCTCGGTCGCTACATCGTCGAACGCTGCGACGGCACCGGATCGGTGCAGGACATCTTCTGCAGCACGACCCGCGGCGTGTACCCGCCCGGCACGTCGCTGCCGATCACCATCGCGCTGACGCAGTCCGGCAGCAGCGTCTCCGGCACGCTGGCGCTCGGTCAGGTCACCGGCTCGGTTTCGGGCGACATCACCAGCGGCGGCGTGCTCACCCTGCGCGGCACCGTTTCGTCAGGCACGATCAGCGCGACGATTGCGAGCTGGAACACCGTGATCGTCAACAACCAGATGGACGGATCCATCGGCTACAACTTCACCGAGCGCAACACCCCCGGCGTCGCGGCCGTGCACTCACGACTGAGCGACGTCACACGCCGCTAGGTCGCGGTCGAACCGCAGCGCACGACCGTGAGCACTCTTGTGTGCACGGTCGTGCGCACCCTCGTGCCGCACCCTCGTGGAGCACCTCCGTGGAGCACCCTCGTGGAGCACCTCCGTGGAGCACCCTCGTGGAGCACCTCCGTGGAGCACCTCCGTGGAGCACCTTCGTGGAGCACCCCCGTGGAGCACCTTCGTCCATCGTTGATTACCGACCTCCGCACACTCGGTGTCCGTGAGGGCGATGCCGTGATGATTCACGCGTCGATGCGCGCGGTCGGTCCTGTCGACGGCGGCGCGGCCGGCCTGATCGACGCGCTGGATGCCGCAGTCGGCGCCAGTGGCACGTTGATGATGGTGCTGGGCGCGTACGACGAGTGGGCGTGGGTCAACGAACGTCCGGAAGCGGAGCGCGCGGCGCTGCTGGCCGAGGCCACGCCTTTCGACGCGCTGGTCGCGCCGGCGGAAACGGATCTAGGCGTGCTGGCCGAGGTGTTTCGCACGCATCCTGGCACGCTGGTGTCGGATCATCCCGAAGGGCGCTTCGGCGTGCGCGGACGCCTGGCTCCCGCGTTCGTCGCCGGCGTGCCATGGGACGACTATTACGGACCTGGCTCGCCGCTCGAGCGTCTTGTCGATGCACGTGGTCGTGTGCTGCGTCTTGGCGCCGACCCGAACACGATCACGCTGACGCACTACGCCGAGTACCTGGCCGACGTACCCGGCAAACGGCGCGTCCGCCGCACACGTCGCGTCACGACACCCGACGGCCCAATCATCCGCACGGTCGACTGTCTCGACGACAGCGATGGCATCGTCGAATATGCCGGCGGCGATTACTTCACCGACATCCTGCGCGCCTACGATGCGGAAGGCGGCGTTCGCCACGGCCGCGTCGGCAACGCCGCGACCGAGTTGCTCGACGCCGCACCGTATGTGGCGTTCGCGGCCAGCTGGATGACCGCGCATCTGGCGCCGAAGTATTAGATCCTGTCGTCGTCCGTTCAGCCGTCGCCGATTGTGTCAACCTGCGACGGCGGCGGCGATGTGTCCGGCGCACTGCACGTCGCCGGTCTTTCCCACCACCCACCAGTGCACGTCGCTGCGCCGCCCGGACGGCAGCACGCCCGACACCGACGTCGCCTCTTCATGCCGCGCCTCGATGCCTCGCGCGCGCAGCGCGTCCACCAGTCGCGTCGCGATGCCCAGGGCCAGATCGTGGATCGCCGACACCGCGACGTCGTCCGAGACGCGATCGGAGTGGCGCTTCTTGCCGCCGATCGCCGCGTACTCGAGCGCCATGACACGCGCGCCGGTGATGCCGACGTGCCACACCTGATGGTCGACGACCAGTCGTGTGGTGACGGCGACGCCATGCACGAGCGCCTGCGCCGACGGCGGCGGAACGGCCGTCACGGCCGGCGCCGGCACCGCCGACGCGATCTCGAGGCGCATCCATTCCAGCGCCGCGGCCACGGCCGGTGAGGCCGGGCCCAGGATGATGCGGGCGAGATCTGGCGGTGTGACAAACGGCGCCAGCGCGTTCAGCAGACCGTCGTGCGTGAACGGTTCGGTCCAGCGCGTGTCCACATCGGCCGGCGTGGTCTCGGCCGTCGCCTCCGCCGTTTCGCAGACGATGATGCGGGTGTCGCTGCGGCGTTCGCGGCGCACGGCGCGGGCAAACAGCGTCGGCGTCAGCAGCAGGTCGGCCGTGCCGACCGCGATGATGTGCGGGTGCCATGCGAGCGCGTCGCGCAAGCCGGCGGGCACCGACGCGACCAGCCGGAAGGTGACGAGCGGCTCGAGGGCGGCGGTCAGCAGTTCCAGCGCCGCGCCGTGAATGCCCGTCGCCAGGACGCGCGTCGTGACATGCAGTGGCGTCGGCTGCGGCTCCGCTTCCACCGGCGGACGCAGCGACTGGATCAACGGCACCAGGCGCGCGCGCAGCAGGGGCAACGACAGCGGCTTGGCCAGCAGGCCGTCGATGGCCAGGGCGCGGATGCGATGCACGCTGCGCTCGTCGGCAGGCCCGGTGACGACCACGACCGGCAGCGTCGCGAAGACGGCGGACTGCCGAATCGCCTCGAGCACCTCGACGCCGTCGATCACCGGCAGGCGCAGGCCGATGATGGCGACGTCGAACGGCTGCCGTTCCAGTGATTCGAGGGCAGAGGCGCCATCGAGCGCTTCGGTAATCGCCGCGCCCAGGTCGTGGGTGAGGACGCGGCGCAACACATGACGAACCTCGGCGTCAGCGTCGGCCAGCAGGATACGGGGCGCGATCACGCGGTGCCGGACCTCGCGGATACAGCGGTTCGCATCAGCCCTTCATCCTGCCACACTTCGCGGCGGGCGCGGCTGTCGTAGACTCGTACGTGCGTCATGGGCGCGCAGTCGCCCTGATGGCCGCCGGAGTTCTGATTCATGACAGACATCGCATCCCGCACCGACATCGAACGCCTTGTCGATACGTTCTACGATCGCATTCGCGCCGACGCACTTCTCGGGCCGATCTTCGATGACGTGGCGCGCGTCGATTGGCCCGCGCACCTGCCGAAGATGTACTCGTTCTGGGAAACCGTGCTGTTCGGCACGGCGGGCTACAAGGGCAATCCGCTGACCGCGCACCTCGCGCTCGCGCAGCAGACGCCGCTGACCGCCCGCGAGTTCGATCACTGGCTGCTGCTCTTCCACCAGACGGTGGACGATCTGTTCACCGGCGAGATGGCGCGCGAAGCCAAGCAGCGCGCCGGCCGTATCGCGACGATCATGCAGCACCACGTCTCGGCGCATCTGATGGCGATGGAAGC
>JADZCY010000245.1 GCA_020851325.1 Acidobacteriota bacterium
AGGCCGCGGACCAACGCGTCGCCGCGTGCCGTCTGCACGGTGACGTGATCGTTCCACCGCAGTTCGTGCACCGCGCGGTAGTGACGACGCGGCAGCAGGTCCGAGGTGCCAGAGGCCATGACAGCGACCGGGCGTCCCGGGATCGACGCCAGCGACGGCGTGTCGAGATGATCGAAGTGCGCGTGCGAGACGAGAACGAGGTCGATGTCGGGGAGTTCCGCCGGCGTCAGCGCGCACTGCACCAGCCGCAGCGGTCCGAGACTGCCGACACCAAGGTCCACGCCGATCCGCGGATACAGCACCGGGTCGGTGATGATGCGCAGGCCGCGGAAGTTGATCAGGACGGTGGCATGACCCAGCCAGGCCAGGGTGATGCGGTTGTCGTCCCACGTCGTTGGCGCTGGACGCTGTGGTGCCGCGGGCACGTCGCGCCCCCATTCGCCGAAGCGCTCGCGCAGGAAACGCGCACTCCAGGACGAGGACGTCGCCGCCCAGGCCGTGACTCCCGCCGCCATTCCCGCGCCCACCATCGTCCGTCGAGTGATCCGTGCAGCCATCTGTAATGGAGACGCCTGAGCCTTTCGTGATGTTCCCACGATTCCGCGGTGTGAGGAACTGCGCCGGGCGCGTGTGTTGATGGCGGCAGATTCTGATCTGGTAGACGAGCCGCACACGACAATGCGCTCGTGTTTCCTCGGAAACCGGCCCTGGCACGACGCCTGCTCCATTGAGGCGCGGAGGCGCTCATGGAACAGACCCGACGAATCGCAATACTGGCGGAAGAACTCCGCATCGAACTGGAACGCCTGCGCGCGGCAATGGCGGCGCTGCGAACGGAACTCGCTGTGCTCGAGGCCTCACGTGCGGGCGCCGTGGTGGCTCCGGACGACATCGATCGCTTCCGGGACGCGGTGGCCCGCGACATGCTCCGGCTCTCGTCGTCGGTGTCGCTGGACATCGCGAAGTTCGGTGCGCGGACCGAGCAGCGCCTGGACGAAGTCCGGAGCGGTGCTGAGACGTGCTGATGGGTGCTGGGAAGACTCGGAAGGACGATGCTACGATGAGCGACGAAATGAAGGACGGTCAGGAAGCGGCATTCGTTCGACTCGAACTCGGCATGGCCGATCTCGTGCGACAGGTGGCCGGTTTCGGCAACGAAGTCGTGACGATTCGCCAGGAGGTCATGGCGCTCCGCGAGGAAGTCGGCTCGCTCCGCGAGGAAGTCGGCTCGGTCCGCGAGGAAGTCGGTTCGGTCCGCGAGGAAGTTGGCTCGGTTCGCGAGGAAGTTGGCTCGGTCCGCGAGGAAGTCGGCTCGGTCCGCGAGGAAGTTGGCTCGGTTCGCGACGAAGTCGGCTCGGTCCGCGAGGAAGTCGGCTCGGTCCGACAGGAAGTTGGCTCGGTTCGCGACGAAGTCGGCTCGGTCCGCGAGGAAGTCGGCTCGGTCCGACAGGACGTTGTGCTTCTCGGCGAGGCTCTCCGCAGCGAGCTCCGGACCGAGATCGGAGGATTGCGCGCCGAGATGCAGGCGGGAGACGCCGCGCTGCGCGCGGAACTCAGGGCCGTCGACATCGCACTTCGCGAGGAGATGAGGGCCGGCGATGCCGCGCTGCGCGAGGAGTTCCGCGAGGGGATGCACGGGTTGCGCGTCAAGATCGAACAGGTCGAGTCGCTGGCCCGGGCTGGACTCGAAGGCCAGCAGATCATGCGCGAGGAGTGGGACCGGCGGCACACCGACACGGTGCGCCGCTTCGATGCGCAGCATGATCTGCTGATGGCCATCGCTCGCGACACCTCACGGCGCGTGCGAAAACTCGAACGACGCTGAAGGCGGCGCTCCCGACAGACGCGCGCAGCACCGGGCGCCCGCGGCGCGTCGGCAGTCAGCGCAGCAGTTCCTTCACCGCCGCCGGCCACGTCATTGCTGATGCCGTCGCCAGGCCGGACTCCCCCATCTGGATCGCGCGCGTGCGGTCGGCCATGACGTCGCGCAACGCGACCGCGAGCGATTCCGGCGACGGCTCGGCGATGCGGCCGTTGACGCCGTCGCGCACCAGTTCCGACGGCCCGCCGCTGTCGCTCACGGTCACCACGGCTTTGGCGGAGGCAAACGCCTCGACCGTGACAAAGCCATAGTCTTCATTCCACGGCACGAACGCCACCGCGCGGCAACGCGCCAGGTGATCGATCATCTGAGCATCGGTGAGACGACCGACGAACTCGACGCGATCATCGAGATCGAGTTGACGCCGTAGCCTGAGCAACGCCGGCAGTTCGGCGCCTTCGCCGGCGATGACGCACTTGATCCCCGCCGCGGCCGGCTCGCCCAGCGCTCGCAGCAGCAGGTCGAAACGCTTGAGCGGCGTGAGTCGCGACACCGCAAAGAGGTAGTCGCCGTACGCGTCGCACCGGTAGGCACGCACGGGTGGCGGCGGGTACAGCACGTTCGACTGGATGCCGCCCCATCGCTGCAGGCGTGCCTGCACGGTCGCGGAGATGACGTAGCGCCGCTGCATCCGCGCGAAGCAGTATCGGTCGGCACGGTGAATCAGCCCGCGCCGCACGCCTTCCTTGATGCGGCCCTTCCACGACAGATGCGAGCGGAATCGTTCCCACAGATCGTAGTACTCGCGCATGCGGTGGTTCAGCCACAGCACGTGGTTGGGGTGCTGCACCGCGTAGCCGGGAAACCGCAGACTGATCACCTGATCGATCCGCTGATCCTCGTGCGCCAGTTCGAGGTCGGTGCACCAGGCGGCGAGATACGCGCTGGCCTGACGGCCGAAGCGGTTCTGCGGCGTGACGATGAGGCTCGCTTCGTGTCCCGATTCGCGCAGCGCGGTCACCAGTTCGCGCGCCATCACGAGATGACCGCCTTCCGCAAACGGCGGGCTGGAGGTGACAACGGCAATGCGGGACATGGGGCAGGAAGCAGGTGGCTCGCGCTATTCGTAGAGAGGGACGAGACGGACGAAGACGCCAAGGAACCGGTTGTCGCGCACGCCACTCCAGAACAGCGGAATGAAGCCGGTCTGGCTGTCGATCGAGATGCTGTAGACGTAGTTGGTCGGGAAGCGCGGGTCGGGACGATACGGCAGACCGCGCGGCATCTCGAGGATGAACGTCCGCTGCGAACTGGCCGGCATGTCGATCACGCGCTGATCGCCGTCGCTGGTGACGGTCACGCGATTCGGCATCGGGCCGGTTTCGAGATGCACTTCCATCCGCGGGATCCGCAGCGGCTTGTTCAGCTGACTGCCGTCCGGCGCCACCTCGGTGACGATCGGACTGCGCAGCATCACATCCGCGCGAGATTCACCGCGCACCCAGAACGCATCGCCCTCGCGGCTGTAGGCGTTGTCGTCGAGGAAATACGCCGACACCGGCGGTGTGCCGCCGAGCGGCTGGCGCGACCGCGACGGACTGACGTTCACCGGCAGATCGTTCACCAGCGTCAACTCCGGCGGCAGGAACCGGAACAGTCCGGTCTTGCTGTGTTCGCCCGGGTGAAACGACGCATAGAACGGATTCGACAGGATCTGCGCGGTGAACAGCCCGCTGATCGCCATCGCGACGATGCCGGGCACGGCTGTCTGCAGTGGCGGCGTCAGGAAGAGAAAGACCGGATAGACGCCGAGGAAATAGCGATTGCCGACCGGGCCGCCACCGCCCGAATACGTGAACGGCATGTACAAGATCAGCGCGATCGCCGACCCGATCCCCGCCGCCATCGTCAGCCACTGCCACACCGCGCGATCGCGCGACAGCAGGAACAGCAGCAGCGCCATCACACCGGGAAAGTAATACGCCGCAAAGCCGGTGTGCCGGCCGAAGAAGAAGTAGCCGATGTTGCGGCGGAATACATCAACGAACGCGTCGCGCCCCGTCAGCACCTCGAGCGGCACGCTGTTGGTGGCACGATCGTCGCCGACAGCCTCGAAGCGGTTCTGCTCGGTCTGAAACGGAAACCCGCCCATGCCGCTGTAGAACGTGCGCCGGTCGCCGCCCTGGTAATTCCACTCGCCGGTGATCGCGATGTTCATGCCGAACAGCAGCACGACGACCGCGGCGAAGAACGCACCGATGCGGAACGTGCGCTGCCACTGCTTGCGCAGCAGGGCCGAGGCCAGCAGCGGCCCGATCAGGATGATGTGCGTCGGCTTCGAGAAGGTCGCGATCGCCAGGAAGATGGCGCCGACGACGTCGGATCGATTGCCGAGGAACCACCGCACGCGCGTCGCCGCCGAGTGCGGCACGGCGCCGGGACCGACGACGTCCTTGTAGCACCAGAAGAAGTAGCCAAAGGTCACCATCGCCATGTTGAAGAAGTCCGGCGTCATCCAGATCATGTAGACCGGCGCGACCGAGACGAACACGTAGGCGAAGGCAAAGATGAGGGCGGCGATCGGATGGCTGCGCGCGACCAGGAACGCATAGGCCGCGAGGAACACCAGCGTGATCAGCA
>JADZCY010000246.1 GCA_020851325.1 Acidobacteriota bacterium
CGCGGTGCCGGGCACCAGGCCCATCTCGAGCAGGCGACGGACGATGGCGCGGGTGCCGGTGACGCGCGCGATCACGGCGGTGGAGCCAACGGGAACGCGCGACAACGTACGGCGCGGGGACGAGGCACTCATGGATGGAAGTGAGACAAGGTCTCACTTTTCGAATGCTACCACGCGGGCTACGTCTGCCTCCCGGCCGGGACTGATCAACGGTCGGGACCGACAGCGACCGGGACTGCGATCCCGACGGGACTGTCGGCCCTCAGCTCCGCCATCCGGCGATCATCAGCTCACCAGATAGATCCGCCGATCTCGAGATCTCCAGCTTGATCACCAGCTCACCAGATCACGAGATCGACAGATCCACTAGTCAGTTCAAGGTCTAGGCTGCGGCGGCACACCGGCGAGACGCGCGGCGGCTCGTTGTTGTGTCTGAAGAACCTGGTCCGGGTCCGACGCGCCCATCGCGACTGCGAGTTGTGGATCCCTTGCGAACGCCTCGACGTTTGCGCGCAGGGCCGGATCATTGAGCGTCACGGCAAGGTCGATCGCCCACCACAACGTTCCGACAAACCGCGGTCGTGACGTCAGGTGATGGGAAGCGACCTGTTTAGCGAGGGTGGCTTCGGCCGCCGGCAGACCGCCGTCGGGGGCGGCACGCTCGGCAATCATCCGCAGCACGATAAGGCTGTCGTTGACAGCGTAATGCGTGCTCTCGGCTGACATCGCGACGCGCGCGACATCAGGAACGGCACGAGTGCCGAATCGGGCCAGCGCCTTGATGAGCGGAAGACCCGGGCCCAGAGCGTCCGCCATCACAGGAATCGCACGAGTGTCGTCGATCTCGGCCACGGCCGCAGCAAGCCGGGCAACGAGCTCCGGGTCTGCCAACGGTTCCACAGGTTGCGATTGCCTTGCCTGGTGATACCGACGCCGATTCCGCTCGGCTTCCGATCGCAGTGCGGTCACGAGCGCACCTTTGATCTCTTCCGACCAGGCCGCCGAGTCACCGAGCGCTTCGAGCGCACCGCGTTGTGTCGCCGCGTCGTCGGATCGGAGCTGGTCGACAATGACCCGCTCGCGCTGCTGTGGCTGGCCGCCATGACCCGCAGTCCCCAAAGTGCCGAGGGCGAATGAAGTTGCTAGGACGAAGAGCGTCTGATTGATCATGGCTCCCCCTTACCACGCGGCGTGGAGATGATGATCTGGGTAGCTGTTCCAGAACAGCAACTCGATTGTGCCTGTCAGCAGGGCAGCATTTCGAAGCAGATCGAACTCGGCCTCGGTCCAAGGGTGGTTCGACGAGTACATGTCTCCCGCTCGACCGTGGACGTGATAGCTGTTCTGAACGCCGCCGACAGAAGCATTGCCATGCGGGCAACGGTAACCTGAGGTCAGATTGATCCCACCTCGGTTGTAGTTCCAGCGTGTCTGCTCCAGTCCGTCGGTCAACCCGTTCGTGACCAGGCCCCATGGATTGTGGGGGTTACCTCCGGCGAACCCTCCGTTCAGCTCGGACCATGAGAAGTTCGCCGACCCACCAGTGGTCGCGAATTCGTAGCACTCAGGTGTGATGTTGACGTTGTACTGCGCGTACTCCCCGATGATCTCACCACGATGATCTCCGCAAGTGTTGATGAACTTCGACTGCTCGAGTGTGCCGATGTCGCTGCCGTTCACGCTGTAGCGCGCATAGCACGTGTAGATGCCGCTCGTGGCCGGGTTGATGGAGTACAGCCCGTCTAGTCGGTAGCTGTAAGTCCACTTGCTGTCACCGCCGACTTGCGTTTGACGCGGATCCTTGATCCAAGCGTCATAGGCCAGCAACGGGCCTGACGCCATACCGATAAGACCCTGTTTGCAGATGACAGAGCCTTCGGTGATCTGGATGTAGGGGGTGTAGTCTTGCCCCGAAGCCGGCAGGGCGTAGACGGCAGAGGCGACTAGAACGAAGGCAAACGACGCTACTCGTCCCGTCAGGCGCATGTTACCTCCTTTAGGGGGACGCGCCTCTTATACAACTGGTGGCTTCCACATGCCAACTAAATCTCTGCTTGAGTTAGGTATTTTACATTCAAAGCTATGCGCTCAGCTATTCCAGTGACAGTGTCGACGAAGGGGGACGGCGAGGCTGGAATCCTCGCTCGTAGGCGGACGCCAGGGCGATCAGCCGGTGCTCGCTCCAGGCGCGGCCGAGGAGTTCGACACCGACCGGCACGCCGATCGGCGCGTTCGCGGTTGGCGGCGAGAAGCCGCCCGGAAACGCGATCGCCGGCAGGCCGGTGCCGTTCGACAGCACGCCGTTGCGTTCCACCTGCTCCTCCCCCACCGGCACCACGAGCCGGCGCTGATGCGGATAGAGCACGGCGTCGAGTCGCTTGTCGTCGAACGTCCGCAGGATCGCCGCGCGCAAGTCGTCGCGACGCGCCAGCATGCGCGCGTGCGCGTCGGACTGCGACTGGCCAATCTGCTTCGCATCGCGCCGAAGGCCGTCGACGAGCGACGGCGGGGACAGGCCGCGCGCGACCAGTGCGCCGAGCGACTGCACCGGCGCCGCGGTGCCGTAGCGAGCCATGTAGTCCGCAAACGCATCCGCGAACTCGAGACTCATCAGGCTGAGGCCGTCGGTGAGCCCGTCGAGACCGTCGATGCCGACCGGCATCACCGTCGCACCAAGCCGCGTCATGCGCGCCACAACGCGACGCACGACGGCGTTCACTGGCGCGTGATGGCGTTCCGTGCCGAGAAACGACGTCAGCAATCCGATCCGCGCGCCGCGCAAACCTGCCGCGTCAACCGCATCCACATAGGTCTGCGCACGTCGCGCCTCCGCGTCACGCGTGTCGGGATCGGCCGCGTCGGTGCCGGCAATCACATCCAGCATGCGCGCCACGTCGTCCACCGTTCGCGCCAGCGGACCGATCTCGTCCTGCGTCGGAGAGAACGGCGCCATGCCGTGGCGGCTGATCAGACCGTGCGTCGGCCGCAGGCCGACGAGCGCGCATGCGGAAGCGGGCGATCGGACGGATTGTCCGGTGTCGGTGCCGAGGCCGAGCACCGCATAACTGGCCGCCAGCGCCGCGCCGGTGCCGCCGCTCGATCCACCCGGCGTGCGCGTCAGGTCGTACGGGTTCAACGTCTGCCCGCCGAGCGAACTGAGCGACGACCCGCCGAACGCGAGCTCCGTCATGTTGGTCTTGCCGACGATCAGCGCGCCCGCCGCGCGTAACCGCGCTACCACCGTCGCATCGCCAACCGGCTGCAGATCACGCAGCACCATCGATCCCGACGTCGTCGGAAAACCGAGCACGTCGAGGTTGTCCTTGACGACGAGTGGGACACCGAACAGCGGCAGGTGATCGCGATCGTCGCGGCGGAGGTCGAGGTCCGCGGCGTCTTCATCGAGCCGCGGGTTCACGGCCAGCATGGCCCTGAGCGCCGGCTCCTCGCGGTCGTACGCATCGATCCGCGCCCGCACGGCGCGCGCCAGATCGACGATGGTGAGGACGCCGAGGTCCACGGCGACGCGGAGATCCGCGACCGTGGCCTCCATCAACGGCACGGGCACGCGCAGGCCCGGCGGCGTGTCGTCCGTCGTGCTCACTGCGGCGACGAGGTCGTCGGCGCGACGAGATACTTGCCGAACCACGCCACGTACCGCTGTAACCGATCCCGCTCGTAACTCGGCATCGTCAAACCGTGGAACTGGCCCGGGTAGATCACGAGTTCGGTCGGCACGCCGAGGCTGCGCAGCGCCTGATACATCTGCTCGCCGCCGGCGATGGGCACGTTGAAGTCCTTCTCGCCGCCGAGGAACAGCGTTGGCGTGCGGATGCGATCGGCGTTGTAGAACGGATACGACATCTTCATCCACGTATCGCGCGCTTTCCACGGCACGCCGAGTTCCTGGTCGTACTGAATCGTGTACTGGTCGAGTCCGTAGAGCGACGTCCACAACGAGGCGCCGGCGCCGCTGATGGCGGCCTTGAAGCGGGTGTCGCTGGCGATGGTGTAGTTGGTCGAAATGCCGCCGTAGCTCCACCCGGCGATGCCGAGTCGATCGGGATCGGCAATGCCCTGCTTCACCGATTCGTCCACCGCGCCGAGCAGGTCGAGCACTTCGAGACGTCCCCAGTCGGCGGCAATCGCGCGCTGGTACGCGCTGCCGCGTCCGGCGCTGCCGCGATAGTTGATGGCGAGCACGACGTAGCCGGCGGCCGCCAGCA
>JADZCY010000247.1 GCA_020851325.1 Acidobacteriota bacterium
CGACCACGAGTCCTGGTTCTGTGTCGACTCCAGCGGTACGAACGCGCTGGCCGTGCGATACGGCTGCCACTTGCGGCCGACCTGCGCCATCGCTTCGAGCTTGTTGTTCTGCGTCACCTGCCAGGTGAACTTGCCGGTCGGGTTCTGCAGCTTCGTGTAGAACTCCTGCTGCTGCCCGTCGGCCAGCGAGATGAAGCCCGGGATGAAGTTGCCGGACGACGCGTCGCGGTGGCTGACATAGAACCACAGGCGATTGCGGAGGATCGGCCCGCCTACTTCGCCGTAATAGTCCTTCAGGCTCGTGAACTTGTTGGTGCCCGGCGCATAACCGCGCGCCCGCAGGGCGTCATCCACGTTGTCGGCCTGGAAGTCGCCGGACTGGTAGTTGGCCGAACCGACGCCGTGGAATTGATTGCCGCCCGACTTCACGACGAAGTTCATCGTCACGCCGGGGTTCATGGCGTCAGCGCCCTTGGCAGCGGTGGTGACCTGCGCGTCTTCGTAGGTGCCGAAGTCGCCGTAGGTCTGGTCCCAGATCATGCCGTCGTAGCTGGCGACGTTGCCGCCGGCGCGACCAAAGGTGCGCGCGGCCGGACCCGATCCGGTGCCGAAGTTCGAGCCGCCGACATCGTACGACGTCGCATACAGCCCGGGGACGAGCGCCACCAGCCCGGTGAGGCTGCGGCTGTACGGGATCTCGTCCATCTTCTGCTGGTCCCAGTTGACCTGGACGTTGGCCGCCGTGAGGTCGATGGTCGGGGCCTGACTCGTGACGGTCACGGTCTCTTCGAGCGTGGCCACCCGCAACTGCCCGTTGATGGTCATCGTCTGACCGGTGGGCAGGTTCACGCCTTCGATGTTCAGGGTGTTGAACCCCGCCAGCGTGAAGCCCACGGTGAACGTGCCGGTGGGCAGCAGGGTGAAGCGATACACGCCCTGCTCATCGGTCACCGCGGTACGCGGTTGACCGATCATCTGCGGACTGCTGAGTGTCACGGTGACACCCGGCAACGCGCCGCCGCTTTCGTCCGTGGCGCGGCCGGTAATCGCACCGTTCGCGCCCTGTCCCCACACCACACCTGGCATCACGAGAAGCAATGCCAGCAGTCCTCCACACAACTTCCAAGACATACGCGCCCTCCACTTACAGGTTCTTCTTCCGAACGGGGGGTTCCCATCGACAGACGATGGCGAAGTGCACGCTATGAATGCCGCGGAGCGTATTGAGTTGCAACTGAACGGTCAAGGAAGTTTTTATATGTAACTGAATATCCATCCAACTAACTACTGCAACCCATCTCGTTCCGTGGTGAGATGGGTGCGGCCGGTGCGTCTTACTGCGCGGATTTCGTCATCGCGTGCCGTCGAAATAGCCGACGATCACGCGCGCCACTTCCCCCATGCGATCCTCGGCTTCGCCGTACGGCTCGCGAATGTCGTTGAGCAGCAGCGACACCACCACCGGCCCCGAGCGCGTGTAGATGACGCCGACGTCATTGGCCACGGCGGGCGCGAAGTCGCCGGTCTTATGGCCGACCGGCACGTTGATGTAATGCGGCAGGCGGCGCGCGCCTGATTGCTGCCAGCGGAAGAAACGGCGCATCTCGTCGGCGGACGCGGACGAGGTGAGCGTCGCGCGTTCGATCGCCTCGAGCAGGCGGCCGATCGCGCGCGGCGTGATCTCGCCAAGCCAGCTCGATGGCTCGTGGCTCAGCCGGCGAACGCTTTCGGCCTGCACCTCGGGCCGCTGCATGGCGGCCTGCACACTGGTCAGCCACTCGCGCGATGACGTGCCGTAGGCAAGATCGTTGCTGCCGAGCCCGTAGACGTCTTCGGGTGTGAGCGCGCTCGCCTTCGGGTCACCGAGCACGTAGCGGTTACGGAATACATCGAGGATGGTGCCGTTCAGCCGCAGGTCCGGCGCGTAGCCGTTCTTCTGCAGCCACGCGTTCACCGCGGACACACCGCCAACGCGCGCGATCGCCAGGTCGGTCGCCGTGTTGTCGCTCGTGATCGTCATCTGCATGACGATGTCGCGGACGGTCGGCGCGAGGCCGAGGTCGTGATAGCGCAGCACGCCGGAGCCGCCGCGCTTGTCGGCCTTGGTGATCGGCACACGCGCGGTCAGATCGAGCGTGCCGGCTTCGGCCATCTGATACGCCATCACCATCACCGGAATCTTGATGACGCTGGCGCTGTTGAACCGTTCGTCGCCGCGCACGCTGGCTTCCTCGCCGGTGCCGAGGTGCTTGACGTGAATGCCGGCCTTCGCCGGTATCCGGGCCAGTTCGGCGTCCAGCAGGCGCTGCAGTGGACGGGTGTCCTGCGCCAGCGCGAACGGTGAGACGAGCACGACAATCAGCAGGCAGATCACGCGGCGCATGGGTAGCCCTCCCTGGCAGGGCGCATCGTAACCTCTTCGCCGGTCGAGCGCAGCATCCATTGGCCGCTCGGCGCGAGTACAATTCCGCCGATGTCCACCAACGCCGCGCCCGCCACCCTGCGTACCCTGGCCGACACCGATCCCGAAATTGCCGCCGCCATCGCCAACGAAGGCCGGCGTCAGGAAGACGGCATCGAGTTGATCGCATCGGAAAACTTCGTCAGCACGGCCATTCTCGAAGCCGCCGGCTCGGTGCTGACCAACAAGTACGCGGAAGGCTACCCCGGCAAGCGCTACTACGGCGGCTGCGAGTTCGTGGACGTCGCCGAAACGCTCGCCATCGAGCGGGCCAAGGCGCTCTTCGGCGCGGAGCACGCCAACGTGCAACCGCATTCGGGCGCGCAGGCGAACATGAGCGTGTTCCTGACGCTGCTGAAGCCCGGCGATACGGTGCTCGGCATGAACCTCGCCCACGGCGGACACCTCACACACGGACACCCGCTGAATTTCTCGGGCAAGTTCTACAACATCGTCCCCTACGGCGTGCGCGCCGAAGACGAACGCATCGACTACGACGAGTTCGAACGGCTCGCCCGCGAACACACACCCAAGCTGATCGTGGTTGGCGCGAGCGCGTATCCGCGCATCATCGACTTCGAGCGCGTCGGCGCCGTGGCAAAAGCCGTCGGTTCGCCGTTGATGGTGGACATGGCACACATCGCCGGGCTGGTCGCCGCCGGCGTGCACCCGAGCCCGGTACCGCACGCCGATTTCGTCACGACGACGACGCACAAGACGCTGCGCGGACCGCGGGCCGGCCTCGTGCTGTGCCGCGCGCAGTATGCGAAGGATCTCGATCGCTCGGTGTTCCCCGGCGTGCAGGGCGGCCCGTTGATGCACATCATCGCCGCCAAGGCGGTGTGCTTCAAGGAAGCCGCCGAGCCGGCGTTCGCGACGTATCAACGACAGGTGGTGGCCAACGCGCAGCGCCTCGCGGCGGCGCTGGCGTCGCACGGTTTCCGCCTCGTCTCGGGCGGCACCGACAATCACCTCGTGCTCGTGGATGTCTTCTCGAAGGGCATCACCGGCAAGGTGGCCGAGAAGGCCCTCGGCGAAGCCGGCATTACCGTCAACAAGAACGCCATCCCGTTCGACAAGAACCCGCCCATGGTGGCCAGCGGCATCCGCATCGGTACGCCGGCGGTGACGACGCGCGGCATGAAGGAAGCGGAGATGGATCGCATCGCCGGCCTGATCTCCCGTGTGCTGGCGGCGCCGGATGATGCCGCGACGCATGCGGCGGTGAAGACCGAAGTGGAAGCGCTGTGCCGGATGTTCCCGCTCTATCGGCGGCCGCGGGCCTAGCCGCGGCCACCGACGCGATCTTCGCCGAAGACGGCGCGCTGGCGCGCGAACTGCCGCAGTTCGAGCCGCGCGAGAGTCAGCGCGCCATGGCGGCGGCCGTGGCGAAAACGCTGGCCACCGGCGGCGTGCTGCTGGCCGAAGCCGGCACCGGCACGGGCAAGACGCTGGCGTATCTCGTGCCCGCGATCCTCAGCGGGCATCGCGTGTTGGTCTCCACCGGCACGAAGAACCTGCAGGAACAGATCTACTTCAAGGATCTGCCGATCCTGCGGCAGGCGCTCGGCCGCCCCTTCTCCGCCACTTACATGAAAGGGCGGAGCAACTATGTGTGTCTGCACCGATTGCAGCAGGCACGCGGTGGTGCGGCCACCGAGGAGCTCGAACGCATCGCGCAGTGGGCCTCGTTCACGGAGACGGGCGACCGTGCCGAGCTCGAGGACCTGCCCGAAGCGTCGCCGCTGTGGCAGGATGTCGCCGCGACGGCAGACACGTGCCTCGGCAGCGACTGCCCGCAGTTTCAGGACTGCTTCGTCACGCGGATGCGCCAGCGTGCCGCGGCGTCTGACCTCGTCATCGTCAATCACCATCTGCTGTGCGCCGACGCCGCCGTCCGCCAGAGTTCGTACGGCGAAGTGATCCCCGCCTGCCACTACGCCGTCGTCGACGAGGCGCACCAGTTGGAAGACGTCGCCACGCAGTACTTCGGCGTGTCGGTGAGCAACTATCGTCTCGACGATCTCGGACGTGACGCCGAACGACTGCTGAACGCCGGTGTCGTTGCCGACGACGACAGCGAACTGCGGCGGCGGATCCGCGCGGTGGACGACCACGCGCGTGCGTTCTTCGGGGCGCTGACGCTGGCGCGCACGGCACGCGGCCAGGCCAACGAACGCCTGCGCGTTGGTCCCGAGTGGTTCGGCGACGTCATCGACGACGGCCTGGGCCTGGTGCACGCACTGGACGCGCTCGAAACGGCGATGACGCCGGCATCCGCCACGGCGACTTCTCCGAGTGGGACAGACGATGCGCTGGCCATCGGCCGGCGCGCGGCCGGACTGAAGGACCATCTGCGCTTCCTGCTCTCGGCGTCGGACCCGCGGCATGTGTACTTCATCGAAACGCGGGGCCGCGGCATCTTCCTGCGCGCCGCGCCCATCGACGTCGCCGACGTGTTGCAGGAGATGCTGTTCGAACGGATGCGGGCGACGGTGCTCACCTCGGCGACGCTGACCGTCGAGGGCTCGTTCGAGTATGTCCGCGCGCGCCTCGGCGTACCCGCCGCCGCCGAGATCTCGATCGCCTCGGAGTTCGACTTCACATCGCAGGCCATCCTCTATCTGCCGCGACAGATGCCGTCGCCGAAGACACCGGCGTTTGCCGAAGCCGCGGCGCGTGAGGTGACCGAGATCCTTCGCCGCACGCGCGGACGCGCGTTCGTGCTGTTCACCAGCTACGGCGTGCTGCGCGAGGTGCGTGATCTCGTCGTGTCGGTATTGCCCTATCCAGTGCTGGTGCAGGGGGATGCACCGCGCGGCGTGCTGCTCCAGCGCTTCCGCGCCACGCCGCACGCGGTGCTCCTCGCCACCGCGTCATTCTGGCAGGGCGTGGACGTCGCCGGCGAGCAACTGAGCTGCGTCATCATCGACAAGCTGCCGTTTGCCTCGCCCGGAGATCCGATCACGGCGGCCCGGCTCGAGGCCATCACCAACGATGGCGGCGACGCGTTCCGCGACTACCAGGTGCCGCTGGCCGTCCTGACGATGCTGCAGGGGTTGGGGCGGCTGATTCGGCACCGCGACGACCGCGGCGTGCTGGCGGTCCTCGACCCACGACTGCGCACGATGGCATATGGGCGGCGGTTCCTGGACTCGTTCCCGCCGGCGCCGGTGGTGCACGATCTCGACGCGATCAACCGCTTCCTCGACGCCTGAAGTCGCTACACTGGTCGGTAAGGGCCTCGGCTCTCTCCGGGCGCCCCGCGCACGAGGGTGCAGACATGTTCAAGACACTGCTGATGTCGATTGCGACGCTGACGGCGGCGCTGTGGCTGAGCGCGGATGCCGCCGCGCAGTCCACGATGATCAGGGGCAAGGTGCTCGACGCCGACGGCAAGCCGGTGGTCGGGGCGGCCGTGGTCGTCGAATCCAAGGGCGGCACCAATCGCCGCCACCAGACGAAGACGGATCGCCGCGGCGAGTTCGTCCAGTTGCTGAGCGAATCCGGCGACTTCATGGTGACCGCCACCGCGGACAAACTGGGCTCGGCCGCGGCACCGGTGCGCGTGCGGCTCAACGCCACCTCCGAGGTCACCATCACCATCGCCCCCGGCGGCGCCGCCGATCCGAAGGCGGCCGAACTGAAGAAGGTCTTCGACGAAGGCGTGGCGGCCAGCCGCACCGGCGATCACGACACGGCGATCGCGCGGTTCACGACGGCTGCGACCGCCATTCCAAACTGCCACGACTGTTACTACAACATCGGCGTGTCCTACCTGCAGAAGAAGGACGAGAAGCAGGCCGAGGAGGCGTGGAAGAAAGCGCTCGAGCTGAAGCCGGACTATCCGGAAGCGCTCACCGCGCTGGCGACGCTCTACAACAACCAGAAGCGCTTCGACGAGGCCGCGGCGATGAGCGGCAAGGCCGCGGCGAGCGGCGGCAGCGCCGGCGGTTCCGCGGACGCCATCTACAACCAGGGCATCATCCTGTGGAACCAGGGCAAGATCGCCGAGGCGAAAATCAAGTTCGAAGAGACCATCAAGGCCGACGCCAACCACGCCGACGGCCACTATCAGCTCGGCATGGCGCTGCTCAACGAAGGCAAGACGGCCGAAGCCGTTGGCGCGTTCGAAACCTACCTGAAGCTGGCGCCGACGGGCCAGTTCGCGGCGACGGCAAAGGCGATGGTGGAACAGCTCAAGAAGATGATGGAACGGTAGTGCTCCACGGGGGTGCTGCACGAGGGTGCTACACGGGGGTGCTACACGAAGGTGCTGCACGGGGGTGCTCCACGAAGGTGCTACACGGAGGTGCGGTGCCCGGCGGGCACTCGCGCCGCATGACGTGAGGAAACGGGTGACTGGGATAGCAGCGCGGCTGGATGAGGTCCGGAGCCGGATCGGCGAGGCGGCGCTTCGGCGCGGGCGGCGGGCCGAGGACGTGCGGCTCGTGGCGGTATCGAAGACCTTTCCGATCGAGGCCGTCCGCGAGGCCTATGCGGCCGGGCAGCGGGACTTCGGCGAGAACAAAGTGCAGGAGGCCCTGCAGAAGATCGAGGCTGCGTCCGACATGGAGATCGGGTGGCACCTCATCGGCCACCTGCAGTCGAACAAGGCCCGGAAGGCCGCCGGTGCCGCCCAGTGGATTCACGCCATCGACAGCGTGGACCTGCTGACGCGGATCGATCAGGCGGCCGAGGCGATGGGGCGTCGTGTCCGCGTGCTCGTGCAAGTGGACCTGGCGGGCGAGGCCACCAAGTTCGGCG
>JADZCY010000248.1 GCA_020851325.1 Acidobacteriota bacterium
CCTATCGCAAGCGGGAGGCCGAGCAGGCGCAGAAGCGGAAGCAGGAGCAGAAGCCGAAGCGGTGATCACGCCGTCGCCCTCGGCGACGGAGGTCCAGATTTACGCGGTTTTACATGAGCGGCGACACATTCCGTGGCACTCGCACGAATGGCCGTACGTGACGTTCGTCCTGCGCGGCGCGTACACCGAGCAGTGTTCCGGGTGCAGCTTCGACATCGGCGAAGGCGACGTCGTGCTGCACGGCGCCGGCGAGTCGCACGCCGATCGCATGCACGAAACCGCCAGTCTGCTCCTCAACCTCGAGTTCACGCAGCCCTGGCTCGAACGGATCGATGCGTGCGGCGGCCGCCTCGACGCCCGGGTCACGGTCAACGGCGGCTACCGGTTGCAGCTCGGCGCGCGGCTCCATCGCGAGGTGCGGCGTGATGATCCGCTGGCCGCGCTCTGCATCGAAGCGATTGCGCTCGAGCTGGTTGCCGAGGTATCGCGATCGCGGCCGCCGGGACCGGATTCGCCGCGCTGGTTCGGCCGCACTCTCGACTATCTGGAGGCGAACTTCCGCGACGAGCTGACGCTGGCGCGGATCGCCGCCGCCGCCGGCGTCCATCCCGTGCACCTTGCCAGAGATTTCCGCCGCCGGCAGGGCATCACGGTCGGCGATTACGTCCGCTCCCTCCGCGTCGGGTGGGCCTGCCGCGAGTTGATCGCCACCGACCGGCCAATCATCGACATCGCCATGCAGGCCGGGTTCTGCGATCAGAGCCACATGACCCGCGTCTTCCGTCGTCAAGCCGGCCTCACGCCGACGCAGTTCCGCGCGCAGCGTCGTCGCCCGTCGCCCGACCGCTAATCCGATCCCAGACGGCCGCTGCGTCCTATACATCGCTTCCCGCCAGCGGTGTAATGCGGCGCGGCCTGACGCCGGGGAACACGCGTCTGCGGCAGTCGTCGCACGGGGCCGACCAGGAGAAAGGCGGGAACCATGACCTCGAAGAGTCTCCGCGCCGGAGCGCGCACCGCCACGGTGCTGCTCGCGCTGCTGCTCGACTTCGTTGCCGTCGGGCTGGCGTTCGCGCAGGCCAACACCGGCACGATCGTCGGCACGGTGCACGACGGCAGCGGCGGCGTACTGCCGGCCGTCACCATCACGATTCGCAACGAAGGCACCAATGCGAGTCGCACGGTGGTGACGACGTTGAGCGGCGACTACAGCGCGCCACTGCTGCCGCCGGGCAGCTACGAAGTGGTGGCCGAGCTCGACGGTTTCGAGAAGGCCGTGTTCAGCAGGGTGCAGTTGCAGGTGAATCAGACCGTGCGCATCAACGTCGCGTTGGGCGTCGCGGCGCTGGCCGAGACGGTCAATGTGGTCGCCGAGGCGCCGCTCATCCAGACCGATACCTCGTCGCTGGGGCAGGTCGTCGGCGAAGTGCAGATCCAGAACCTGCCGCTGAACGAGCGCAACTTCGTCAACTTCGCCTACCTCGCGCCAGGTGTGCAGATCGACGCCGAGAACTCGCTGGTGTCCAGCCAGGGACTCGCGCTCAGCGCCAACGGCGCGCGGCAGATCTCGAACAACTTCCTGCTCAACGGCATCGATAACAACGACCTGGTCATCAACCAGTACAGCGCGGTTCCATCCGTCGAAGCGATCCAGGAGTTCAAGGTGCAGACCGGCACCTACTCGGCCGAATACGGGCGCAGTTCAGGGGCGCAGATCAATGTCGTGCTCAAGAGCGGCATGAATGCCTTCCATGGCAGCGTGTTCGAGTACATGCGCAGCAAGCACCTCGACTCGAAGAACGCGTTCGATCTGCCCGACTGCGGGCCGACCGTGACCGGCGCGTGCGGTGACATCCCCGAACTCAACCGTCATCAGTTTGGCTTCTCGCTTGGCGGACCCATCAAGACCAACAAGACCTTCTTCTTCACGGCCTTCGAATACCTGCGGCTGCGGCAGGCCGACACGCGGTTCGCCACCGTGCCGTCGCGTGTGCAGAAAGCCGAAGCGCTCGCCGCGGTGCCGGCGGAACAGCGAAGCGTGCCGGGCTTCAACATCTTCAATCTTTACCCGGACGCCAACGTCGGCGATCCGCAAACCTCCAACCGCTATCTGTCCGCGCCGGTGATTAGGCAGCGCGTTCCGGCGTTCGTCGGCAAGATCGATCAGATTCTTGGCGACAACGACAACATCTCGCTGCACTACGTCATGAGCCGCGGCCACAAGGAAAACCCGTTCGATCCACTGTCACCCTACACACAGCTGCCTGGCTACGGGACGACGGTGATCACCAACGGCCAGAACGGCGGCGCGAGTTGGAATCACGTGTTCAACACGCGCATCCTCAACGAGTTCCGCGCCGGGTTCAACGGCGAGGAGGGTGTCTTCACGCAGTCCGACAAGACCGATCACAACACCCGCCTCGGGTTTCCCACCGTGCTGACCGATCCCATTGATCTCGGCTTCCCGAACGTTGCCGTCGCCGGATTCGACGGCATCGGCCAGCCGACCAACACGCCGCAGGACCACCCGACCTACACGCTGCACCTGATGAACAACTTCGCCTGGAATCCGGCGTTCAACAGCGGTCGTCACCAGCTGCGGATGGGCGGCGAGTTCCGGCGCTACTTCTACGAGTTGCTGTTCGACACCAGCGCCCGCGGTATCTGGAACTTCAACGGCAACCTGGGGACGTCATCGCTGGTGCAGTTGCTGCGCGGTACCCCCTCCACCGCGCAGCGCGTCGACACCGGTGTGTTCATGCACCTCTACCAGAACTCGTACGGTCTCTATCTGCAGGACGATTATCGACTGACTGATCGGATCACGCTGAACCTGGGCCTCCGCTATGAGGTGAACGTTCCGGTCACCGAGGGCGACAACCACTTGAGCGTGCCGGACCTCACCGTCGAGTCCGCGAGTTGCACGCCGAAGCCCGGTTGTCTGTACATTCCTGCGGGCACTCGCGGATTGCCGGACGCGACCTACCGCTCCGATCTGAACAACATCGCTCCGCGCCTCGGCTTCGCGTGGCGGCCAACGGCGTCCGAGAACTTCGTGATCCGGTCTGGCTACGGCATCTACTACGACCAGACGTTGCTCAACGCGCACCTGAATGCGCGCCTCAATCCGCCCTTCCGCATCACGCAGTTGATCACCAATCCCGGCACCGCCACCATCAACACCATCTTCAACGAGTCGCCGGCGCAGACGCCGCCTGGCGGGTCCTTCATGCTGCTGAACTACAAGGATCCATATCAGCACCAGTGGAACGTCGGCACGCAGTTCACCCCGCTGCCGCGCGTGCTGCTCGACATTGCCTACGTGGGGACGCGCGGCAAGGCCCTGGCGCGATTCCACCGCATCAACCAGCCGGCGCCGGGTCAGCCGGTGCCGTTCCCGCAGTTCCAGCCGACGCTTCAGGTGATCGACAACACCGCCGAGAGCAAGTACGACGCGCTGCAGCTCAAGATCGAGAAGCGCGGCGTTCGCGACCTGAACATCGTCTCGTCGTACACGTGGTCGCGCTGTCTCGACAACGGATCGTTCTTCGGCTCGGGAACCTCGGGCGGGACGGTGGCCCAGGATCCCAACAACCTCGAGGCCGAGTGGGGAGCCTGCCAGTACAACACCGACCACCGCTTCGTTACCAACCTCGTCTACCGCGTGCCGGTGGGCGCTGGTCGCACATACCTGACGAGCGGCGTGCTCGGCGCGATCCTCGGCAACTGGGACGTCAGTGGCATCCTCACCCTGCAAAGCGGCCATCCGTTCACGGTCAGCCGCGGCGTGCCGCAGAGCGGTACGGTGCCGACCGGTGGATCCGACCGACCCGATATCGTCGCTGATCCGTTCGTCGCCGGCCAGGTTGCCGCGAATCCGACGTGCGTGGCCCCGACCGAGGTGCACACGGTACAGAACTGGTTCAATCCGTGTGCATTCATGGCCGCCCCGGGCCGCTTCGGCAACAACCCTCGCGGCAATCTCGACGGACCGCGGTTCGACAACTTCGACCTCTCGATCCTGCGCGAGATTCCGATCAGCGATGCGCAGCGCATGCGGCTCGAGTTCCAGATCTTCAACCTGTTCAACAAGGCGCACTACAACCTGCCGATCGGCAACTTCGACTCGCGGAGCTTCTCGCAGATCCTGCAGGCCAATGTGGGGTCGCCGCGGCAGATGCAGATCGGGATCAAATACATCTTCTGATCGGCACCGCGAATGGCAGGATCACCGAACATTCGACGGAGTGCGACGATTGAACCGTACGCGCTGTCCGGAGGAGCTCTCATGATCAGGAATCGTCGCCCCGCTTTGCTCATCGCGCTGCTGGCGGCCTGCGCGTGGGGAGCGGCCATGGCCGCATCGCACGCGCAGACGCCGGCGCCCGCCGCAGCCACCGTGCTCCGGTTTGGCGGCATGTGGGATGGCACGAAAGTAACCCGTAACGC
Source organism: Acidobacteriota bacterium (assembly GCA_020851325.1). Taxonomy (GTDB): domain Bacteria; phylum Acidobacteriota; class Vicinamibacteria; order Vicinamibacterales; family UBA2999; genus VFZN01. The sequence continues at coordinate 4,450 of JADZCY010000248.1, forward strand.
CGTCGTCGTGATCGAGGGCGACGTCGTCAAGTCGGTCGGGGCCGATGCCACCGTGCCCGCCAATGCCAAGGTCATCGATCTGTCGCGCTACTACGCGATCCCCGGCATGATCGATGCCCACACACACATCACGTATTGGGCCGAGGCGACGCCCCGGCCGGGCGTGCGGCCGACGCAGGCGAGCGCGGCGATGCCCACCGCGATACGCGTGTTCATGGCCCAGGAGAACGCCCGCAAGTCGCTTGAAGCCGGTTTCACGACTGTCCGCGATCTCGGTGCGCAGGACTATGCCGACCTTGCGATGCGCGACCTCGTCAACCGTGGCGCCATGGTGGGTCCGCGCATCTATGGCGCCGGGTACGGTCTTCACGTGACCAATCGGGCGCCGCGTCCCGGCGAAGCCCTTGTGCCCACCGGTGGCGAAGCCAACGGACCGGCCGACGTGATGAAGGCCGTGCGCGAGCAGATTGCGGCCGGTGCCGACGTGATCAAGATGTTCGGGTCGGTTGGCGGCTTCGACAACGTCAACACGAACCAGACGTTCGGCTATGACGAGATGAAGGCGGCGGTCGACACGGCTCGCGCCTACGGCAAGAAGATCGCCATTCATTCCTACGGCGCCAGCGGCGCCCGCGATGCCGCCCGCGCCGGTCCTGATTCGATCGAGCATGCCGTCGATATCGACGATGCGACGCTGAAGGAGATGGCGGCGAAAGGCATCGTGTATGTGCCGACCATAGGCCACAATCAGAGCTACTGGGATCACGCGGAGTGGTACGGCTTCGCGCCCGGTTACGCCGAGAAGTTCGACGACTACATCAAGCGCAACAAGGAAACGCTGCGCCGGGCGATCAAAGCCGGCGTGAAGATCGGCATGGGATCGGACGCGGTGTTCGTCAACTGGGGCGAGAACGCGCGCGACCTGCCAACCTATGTCGAGAATGGCATGACGCCCGAGCAGGCGCTGCAGACCACGACGAGTATCAATGCCACGCTCGTCCCGAACACCGATCGCCTCGGCGCGATCGCGCCAGGCAAGTACGCCGACATCGTTGCACTCGACGGCGATCCGATGGCTGACATCTCCGTGGTCGTCAAGGGTGTGCGCTGGGTGATGAAAGGCGGGCAGGTGGTGGTCGATCGTCGGCAGGCTGCCGGGCCGCCGGCAGCGCCATCCAAACCTCGCTGAACGCTGCGGGGGTTCCGATGTCCTCCGATCTGGCGTGGATGACCATCGAACAGGTCGCTCCGCTGATCGCGGCACGTGAGGTCTCGCCCCGCGAGCTGGTCGACGTGTTGCTCGGCCGCATTCAGCACGTCGGCCCACGGCTGAACGCCTTCATCACCGTCGACGCCGGGGGTGCCCGCGCGGCGGCGGCGCGGGCCGAAGCGGAGATCGCGGCCGGCTCCTATCGCGGCCCTTTGCACGGCGTGCCCATCGCCCTCAAGGACAACATCTGGACGGCGGGACTCCGCACCACCGCCGGGTCGAGGATCCTCGGCGAATTCGTGCCGATCGATGACGCCACGATTGTGCGCCGCCTGAAGCAGGCCGGCGCGATCGTCATCGGCAAGTCGAACATGAGCGAGTTCGCGTACGGCGCCACCAACAGCAACCCGCACTACGGGCCGACACGCAATCCCTGGGACCTCGGTCGCATCACGGGCGGATCGAGTGGCGGCTCGGCCGCCGCCGTTGCCGGTGGATGTGCGTATGGGGCGATCGGCACGGATACCGGCGGCTCGGTGCGAATCCCGGCTGCCCTCTGCGGCGTGATGGCGCTCAAGCCGACATTCGGCCGCGTCAGCTGCCACGGGACGCTGCCCCTCGTGCCCAGCTACGACCACGTCGGCCCGATCGCCCGCAGTCCAGCCGATCTCGCCATGCTGCTCCGGGCGCTCGCTGGCCACGACGTCCGCGACCCGACAACGAGCACCGCGACCGTTCCTGATTGGCCCCAGCAGCTGCGGCGCGGGCCACGCGCATTCCGCCTTGGCCGCCCGCGCGAGTATTTCTTCGAGCGGCTGGCGCCCGAAGTGACGGCGGCGATGGATCATGTGATGCGCACGTTCGAGCTGGCCCGCTGCAGCGTGGACGAAGTGCGGCTGCCGGATCTTCACTGGGCAGTGAACCGTTGCACCGACTTCGCTCTCGCGGAGGCGACGAGCGTTCACCGTCGCCTGGGATTCTTCCCGGCTCGTGCGATGGAGTATGGCGACGGCGTGCGGCGTCGACTCGAACAGGGGGCCGTGGTCGGCGCCGATGCATACGATGCCGCCGCCGAGGCCAAGCGCGTCATCGACAGGATGTTCGAGACGGCGTTGACCCACGTCGACGCGATCCTGGCGCCGACGACGCCGGTAACAGCGACGAGCATCGGTGAAAGCAGCGTTGCCATCGACGGGGCGCAGGAGCCGGTGCGGCAGGCGCTGATTCGTCTGAACCGACCCGCCAACATCACCGGATTACCGTCGATCACCGTGCCTTGTGGAAGTGTGCGCGGAGTCCTGCCAATCGGCCTGCAGCTCATCGCGCCACCCTTTGCCGAGGCCCGGCTGCTGCAGCTGGCGCGGTTGTATCTCGAATGCCGGGATCAGAGGCCGGAGCGGCCGGCCGCGCTGATGACGAGCGACTGAGCGGTCCGCGACGGCGCAAGGGACGAACCACGAGGCGTTTCTTGATATAGTCCGCGCCGGAGGCGGCCGGTGGCTGACGGCAAGACGCGCGAGCGGACGCGGCGGGCGATAGCGGTCCTCGCCGTGGTGGTCGCCACGGTGACGCTGGCGCGCGCGTTCACCG
>JADZCY010000249.1 GCA_020851325.1 Acidobacteriota bacterium
ACCTGTCGGTCACGCGATGGATCGGCATGGCCGCCATCGCGCTGACCGTGTTGAAGGTCTTCCTCGTCGACTTGTCGGAACTCGGCGGCATCTACCGCGTCATCGGCTTCCTCATCCTCGGCCTGCTGCTGGTCGCGGTCTCATATCTGTATCAACAGAGGCAGAAGACGGCTTGACGGACCGCGACTGCGTCGCGGTAGGGGCATCAGGGCCGCGCTGCGCGCGGTGGGAGTCAACGGGCTTGGAGGACTGGAGGGCTGGGGGGCTGGAGGGAATCGGCGATCACCGATCGCCGATCGACAACAATCGCCAATTCCCCGATCCAACAATCACCAATGCAGCCCTCTATACCTCCGCCCACCGGCGCAGCAGGTTGTGGTACACCGCCGTCAACTGCACGGCGACGGGATGATCGGCGCGTTCACCGGCGAGCTGGCGAATACCCGCATCGAGATCGAACAGCAACGTGCGATCGGCGTCGTCTCTGATCATGCTCTGCAGCCAGAAGAACGACGAGACGCGGGCGCCGCGCGTGACCGGCCGCACGTGATGCAGGCTGGTTGACGGATACAGCACCATGTGACCGGCTGGCAGCTTGACGCTGTGGACGCCGTACGTGTCCTCGACAATCAGTTCGCCGCCGTCGTATTCCTCCGGCGCGGTGAGGAAGAGCGTGCACGACAGGTCCGTGCGGATGCGGTGCGGCGTGCCCGGGATCTGCCGAATGCTGTTGTCGACGTGGCTGCCGAATGACTGGCCGCCGGCGTAACGATTGAAGAGCGGCGGAAACACGTGCAGCGGCAGCGCCGCGGTGACAAACAGTGCGTTGCGCTGCAGCGCGCCGATGATCATGTCGCCCAGCTCGAGGCCGACCGGATGCGTCTCGGGCAACTGCTCGTTGTTCTTGGCCATGGCCGACTGCGGCCCGGCGGTGGTGCGGCCGTCCACCCACTCGGCGGCGTCGAGCTTGCGCCGCGCCTCGGCAACCTGGTCGCTCGTAAGGACGTTCGGGATCTGGATCAACATGACGGCGAATTACCTCGGGGACTGCTGAAGACGTAACCGGATCACACGTGCCCTCGTCACGTGAGCGCGAGAAAAAAGGCGGTGCAGGCCACGCGCCCGCACCGCCGAGGAGGCAAAAACCAGCTTCTGCCGTGGCGCGAACGGTAGGGTCAGAAGCCGAACTGCGTGCTGAACAACACCGATCTCGTCAGACCGGGCATGTAGCGGCCGCCGTTGTTGTTGACGCTGCGGATGTACACCTCATCGGTGAGGTTGTAGCCATTCAGGCGCAGCGTGAGGTGCGAGTTCACCGCGTAGGACGCCACGGCGTCGACCAGCGTGTAGGCCGGGACCGCGATGGTATTGGCCGTGTTGACGTAGGCCTTCTCGGTGAAGCGGATGCCGCCGCCGAACGAGAAGGCGCGGACGGCGTAGGTCGTCCACAGACTGCCCGACCACTCCGGCAGCAGCGTGATCCGCATGTTGTCGGTGGCGGCGTTCTGCGACACCTGACGGCCATCCATGAAGGCGAAGTTGGCCATCACGTTCCAGTGATCGGTCAGCTGGCCCAGCAGGCCCAGCGTCGCGCCCTGGACGCGCTGCTCGTCGTCCTGGTTGAAGAGCGGCGGCACCGTGGTGGCGTCGATGGTGTAGATGACGTTGGTGTTGCGCGTCTCGAACAGCGCCAGCGTCGCCGACAGACGACGCTGGAACAGTTCCCACTTCGTCCCGACCTCGATGTTGCGCGAGACCTGCGGATCGACGTTCGGGTTGTTGGCGTTGTTGGCCTGCGTGCTGAGCGCGAAGTTGCCCGTTCCGGGCGGCGTCACCGTCGTGCCGTAGGACACGTACGCGTTGCCAATCGGCGAGAACTGGTAGAGCAACCCGGCCTTGCCGCTGAAGATCGTGTCGGCGGCGTTGGCTTCGGTCACCACACCGGCTACGGTGACGGCGCGGTAGTCCGTGTCGTAGTTCTCGACGCGGATGCCGCCGCTCACCTGCACGCGCGGCGTCAGGTTGACGACGTCGAACGCCGAAGCGGCGATCGTGCGCGTCGTCCCGTCCGTCGTCGCACCGCTCGGCACGAGCGCGAAGTCGGCGACCGGAGCGAACGGATTCGGGTTGTAGATGCTCTCGGCGGCGCGCGTGCCGACGCCGGTGAGACCAGGCGCCGAATAGTCTTCCGAGATCAGCTCGACGCTCGCAGTCAGCGCGTGCGACACGCTGCCCGTGCGCGCCCGCCCCGTGAGGTAGGTCTGGTTCGAGATGATGCTGTTGTCGCGGGTGTTCGCCTGGCGGCTGAACGTCACCGTTTCCGTTGCCTGCACGAAGCTGGCGCCGGAGGCGATCGCCGTGACCACGGCTTCACGCTCGGTCTGGTTGTAGCGCGTCTGGTTGCGCAGCGACCACGTGCGGTTGATGTCGTGCTCGATGCGTGCGGTCACGCTGGTCTGGTCGGCCCGGTCGTAGTCCACGTTCGGCGACCCGTAGTAGTTCTCCTGCCGCACGGCACGCGAGGCCAGCACCGTGGTCGGCGTCAGCGGTTCGTTCCACGCCGCGCTCGGGATGCCGTAGTCCGGCACGTTGTCCTGCCGGGTGAACTGCCCCTGCACGGTGACGCGCGTCGGCGATCCGAGCCCCATCGAGATGCTCGGCGCGATCGAGCGGCGCTCGTTCTCGGCGTAGTCGCGGCCGGCGATGCCACCGTCCTGCCACAACGCGTTGAGACGAACCGCCGTGCCCGACAGCCACGAGCCCGGCTCACCGATGGTCAGCGGCTGATTGATGTCGGCGGTGATGCGCTTGTTCTCGGCGGTGCCGTAGCTGAGCGCGCCGGTGTACGCCGCCGCGGACTTCGGCGTCTTGGTCGCCATGTTGACGTAGCCGGCGGCGTTGCCACGGCCGACGTCCGAGCCGGTCGGTCCGAGGTACACCTCGACCTGTTCGAGGTTGTAGACGTCACGCGTGATCAGACCGTCGTCGCGGACGTTGTCGACGAAGAGGCTGTTGGCGGCGCTGAAACCGCGCATGTTGAACATGTCGCCGGCGGTGTTCGAGGCGCCGCCGCCTTCACCGGCCTGCAGCGTGATGCCCGGCACGTTGCGGAGCGCGTCGGAGAGGGCGAAGGTGCCCTGCTCGGCCATGACGCTCTGCGGGATGACCTGAATCGTCTGCGGCGTCGACGACAGCGGCGACCCGTACTTCGGCGATTCGACGTGCGGCAACTGACCGGTCACCTGCACCGACTCGCTCATCCGCCTGACTTCGATGCGGACCAGCGACCCCGGCTGCATGGTGGCGGCGAGCGACGTGCCGTCGAGCAGACGCTCGAGCGCGGCCTGCATGGTGAACGTGCCGGACACGCCGGGAGAGTCCATCATCGCGACGGTGTCGGCCGGCAGTGCAACCTGCACCGTCAGGCCGGTGGCCGCTTCGAACGCGCGCAGCACGCCGTCGAGCGGACCGGCGGGGATGTCGAAACGAAGTTCGCCGGCGCGGCGTTCCGCGGTCGCCTGTTGTGCATGGGCGGGAGCGGGACGGGCGACCATGGCAGTGCTCATGACGAGCGCGCTGGTGGCAAAGAGACGGAAACGACCCTTCTTGCGCTTGCGCGAGGGCGCCGGCACAGACGATGGAACACGCATGGGACCTTGGACCGTGGACCTTTCTGACGCTGGAACGGATGCGACGAATGAACAGGACGAACGAACGAGACGAACGAGACGGGCGGGATCGCCGCGGCCGGGCGCGGCAGTGGATCACGCCGCGCGGGAAGAAGGCGGACCGACGGCAGCGCGCAGGCGCCGGCCTCCGGCGGCGGCAAAGCCGCGGCCGTAGAGCGCGAGACTCGTCTGAGCGGCGTCGAGGGCGTGGGCGCTGCGAAGCAGGGTGGTCGCGCCCGCCAGTTCGAACAGCACCGCCGACGGTTCTTCCGCGTCGGCCATCGGCGTGTGCATGGCGGGTGCCGCCACCGGCCGCATCGTTCGCTCCGGCGCCGGCAGCGTCTCCGGCGAAAGGCGATTGACGACAGTCGAGGGCGGCGCCGACCACGCCCGGCCCGAGCCCTGGTCGAGCCGAGGCGACTCGCATGCGAGGGTCAGGCCGGCGACGCTCATAATGAGCACGACGAGACTGGCGGTGATGCCAATCGTCGGGAGGAACCGGTCAGAGGCGGTGCGGAACATGGACGGGCGCGACAACTTGAGATTCGATCTCAATTGGACCCACCGAGACTAATCCGACCAAATCAGTCGGTCAAGCACAAAATGAGAATCGATCTCAACTCAGACATGGGCGAGGCGTTTGGGCCATGGCCGATGGGAGACGACGAGGTGCTGCTCACCGTCGTGACTTCGGCCAATGTCGCCTGCGGCTTTCACGCCGGTGATCCACGCGTGATGCGCGACACGGTGCGTCGCGCCGCTCGCCACGGCGTGCGTGTCGGCGCGCACCCGGGCTTTCCCGATCTCGCCGGCTTCGGGCGCCGCGAGATGCAGATGCGCCCCGCTGACGTCGAGGACGCCGTCATCTACCAGATTGGCGCCCTGGCGGCAGTGGCCGGCGCCGAAGGCGTCCGCCTGGCGCACGTGAAGCCGCACGGCGCGCTCTACAACATGGCCTGGCGCGACCGTGCGATGGCCGACGCCATTGCGCGCGGCGTGGCGGCCGTATCCACGGACCTCGCATTGTTCGCGCCGGCCGGTTCGGCGCTGGCCGCGGCGGGGCACGACGCCGGCCTCACGGTGGTGGCCGAGGGCTTTGCCGACCGCGCCTATCTGGCCGACGGCACGCTCGCCAGCCGAGCCACCGCCGGCGCCGTCCTCACCGACGAAGCGGCGATCGTCGCGCGGGCCGTGGAGATGGCCGTGCACGGACGCGTGATGACGGTGGCGGGGACGCCGCTCGACCTGGCCGTCGAGACGCTCTGCGTCCACAGCGATACGCCGGGCGCGGGGCGGTTGGCAGCGGCGATTCGTGAGGGGCTCACACGCGCGGGCGTCACGATTGCGGCGTGGGAACGCCGCCGCGCAGAAGTGTAATCACGCGCACGAGGATGTGTGTGGCGGTCGCGCTCGCGCGGGACGCGCACGGCGGGCGGACGCGGATTTCCGAAGGGTTTTCGCCAAACGCGCCAGCGGCACGGAGCTTGATATGGAGAACGCCGTCGCCAGTTTGTCGTCTGCGGTGTTGAGCCGCGGATGCTGGGGGGAGCCAGCTGGCGGCGAACATCGGGAGGGCGGATCGTGGCAACACGGTCCGCCCTCTCGTCTTTTTTGGAGGGCCGGGTTTTCGCGGGCGCTACAGGTTGGCGCCTTCGGGATACTGCAGCGCCAGGCGCAGTTCCTTGGCCAGCGCGTCAACCGACCCCTGACGCTTCCACGCGCCGTCGGTTTCGAAGCGCAGCGAGCCGATGCGCCGGCCCCACGGCGCGATGACGCGGCCGATGGCGCGCGAATCGGCGCGATCCTGGTGCAACTGGTCGATGTGCTTGATGACGTCCGGGGCCACCCGGATGAACGCACGCAGCGCCGCCGCCGACTTGATGCTGTACTTCCGGCCGTTCCACGCCGGCTCGAAGATGTTGGCGATCTGCTTGAAGTAGTTGACGAAGAAGCGCTTGCTCTCCTCGCGGAAATCCTCGAGCTTGCGGGCGCCACCGAGCGCGTCGGCGTTGGCAAAGAGACGCTTCAGCTCCTGCGCGATCGGCGCCTGCGCCACGCGCCCCTTCCCGACGCCGAGCAGCTTGATGTCGCCGTGCAGCGGCGATTCCTCGCGGTCGTTCAGCACGCGGACGACGTCGTGCGCCGCCGCCAGGGCTTCGTCGCGGTAGAGCTGACGCCCCGACAGCGTCACCAGATGGGACGCGTTCAGCCGCGTGTGCTTGGCGTTGATCGTCACGAACATCTGGACGACGTGGTCCTCGGGCAGGCGGTCGAAGATGATCGCCGGCACCGTGAACAGCTCGTCGCCGAACCGATCGATGTCGGCGTGGAGCGCCAGCAGGCGGTGCTGACCGTCGATGGCGCGCAGGATGCCCTCGCGCTCCGGCACCTTCAGGCGGCCGACGAGGCTGCCCGGCTCGACCGGTTCGAAGGTCAGCTTTTCGTCGGCGGAGATGATGACGGCGCCGGGGATGGACGGCAGGTCCCGCGCCTGCCGGCACTGCTCGTAGTACTGCACGAGCTCGTCAATCTTCTTGCGGATGATCTGGCGCTGATACGCCTTCTCGCTCGAGGCGATGCGCTTTTCCAGCAGGTCCCAGTTGATCTTGGCCTGGGGCGCCCGCTTGCGGCCGCGCACCCCGGCGGCCTGATCGACGTAGCTCAGGACCTCGAACCGGACTAACTTGTCGATGTCACTGGCCGTCAGCGAGGCCTGATAAAATTGCACGCCGAACTGCTGCATCCGAATCGCGGCAACACTGATCATAGGATTCTGGCCCGAAGGGCTGGATTTTACCGTCGGCGCGCAACACGCTCAACGGTTTTCTCCTGTTTAACCTATTTGTTTGATTCTGAGGGAGATAGAGCCATGAAACCGTCCCGGATCGGTGCTGGCGCCGCACTCGGCCTGGCCATCGGACTCAGCCTTGTGGCCCCGCCGCCTGCCCTGGTCGCTGAACAAGCCGTCCCGCGGCCGGTCACCCGACCAGCCGCTGCCGACACCGACGACCCGGAGTTTGCCACATTCGTGCGGCAAGCGACGACAAAGCCGGAATTCCTGTCGCCGCTCGTCGATCACCTGCCGCGGAAGGCCGGCGTCCCGACGCCGAAAGACATTCTCGGCTACCACATCGGCACCGAGAAGAAGCTCACCTACACCACGGACCAGTATCGCTTCTATCGTGCGCTCGAAAAGGCGCTGCCCGGCCGCATCCGCACGATGAACATCGGGACGACCGAAGAAGGTCGCGAGATCCTGGTGGTGTTCATCAGCAGCGAGGCCAACCTCAAGAACCTCGAAGTCAATCGCGGCAACCTCAAGCGTCTGGCGGATCCGCGTGGCCTCAGCGAGGCCGAAGCGATGAAGCTGGCCGCCGCCACCAAGCCGCACTACCACATCAGCGCCGGCCTCCACAGCGCCGAGACCAACCCGCCCGAGTCGGTGATGGAGCTCGGCTACCGCCTGGCCGTCAGCGAGGAGCCCTACATCCGCCAGATTCGCGACAACGTGATTGTCAGCATCACCCCGACCACGGACGTGGATGGCCGCGATCGCTACGTCGACTGGTACTACGCCTACAAGGTCGATGAAGCCTACGACGGCGGCGAGAACTTCGGCGGACCGCCGTACTGGGGCAAGTACGTCTTCCACGACAACAACCGCGACATCAACTACGGCGTCGATTCGCTGCGCGTCCACCTCAACTGGTATCTGAACTGGGTGCCGCCGATCTGGCACGACGTCCACGAGGCGCAGACGCT
>JADZCY010000250.1 GCA_020851325.1 Acidobacteriota bacterium
CACCGCAATCCCACGCAAGGCGTCGAGCCAGGCCTTGCGATCCGTCAGGGTCGGACCTCGTAGGTCGTCGTCATCTCGATGTCCTGGCGGAGCGAGTGCCACACCGAGCAGTACTTGTCGCGCGACAACTGCAGCGCGCGATCCATGGCCGCGGCCGGCACGGCGCCAGTGACGACGAAGTGCAGCGTCACGCGCAGGAACCGGCGCGGTGGGTCGGCGGCGCGTTCGCCAGAGAGTGTCGCCTCGAGGCCGCGCAGCTCGTGGCGCCCCTTGGTGACGATGTCGACGACGTCGATGGCCATGCAGCCGGCGAGCGCGGCGGCCAGCGCGTCAACCGGCGACGGGCCGGCGATGCCCTTGCCATCGAGCACGAGTGCAGCGTTCGCGCTGCGCGCGTCGAACTGCAGCTCGCGCGTCCAGGTGAGCGTCGTGGTGGTGGTCGGTCCGGCCATCGGGAACTCCGCCGCGGCTACTCGGCCTGCACCACCGTGCGGATGCTGCGGTGGCCGCGCACCATGTCGGCAATCAGCTGCTTGGCGAGATACACCTTCGAGTCGGCGTTGTCGAGCGCGTTGGTCTCGAACTTGACGACGTCGAAGTGCAGCTGCGCCAGCGCGGCGCGCATGTCGTAGAAGCGGTTCTTCGTCTTGACGACGATCTGATCGAACCCGGAGGCGATCGCCCAGCTCTCGCATTCCTCGCTGAGAGCGCGGAAGTGGCCCTGGCCGCGCCAGTCGCGGCGCGTGCCGCCAATCCAGGAATAGAGAACGCGATGCGCCTCGAACGAGATGTGTCCGCGCAGGCGCGCCACGAGATCGTGCAGCTTCGGCTCGGTCTCGTCCGGGCGGAGCTCGTGGACGATCTTGTAGGACACCGGCACCAGCGACCCCGGATCGTCCTGGAGCGGCGCTTCGGCCATCAGGATGAGCGACGAGCGGTTCTCGAGCCGCGCCAGAATCTCGCGCGCCGTCTTCCGCCGCGGAAACTCGCCGAAATACTCCTCGATGTACTGGATCTCGAGCGCTCCCGTCTCGAGGGGATACTGCTTGATCAGATATTCCACGCGGGCTCCCAAGGGCCGATTATAGCGTCTCAGGGAGCATGGCCCGCGGTTACCAGCTTCAGACGCGCCTGCTCGTGGCTCGCGACCTCGACACGACGTTCGCCTTTTTCGCCGACGCCGGCAACCTCCAGCGGCTGACGCCGTCCTGGCTGAACTTCGCCATCCTGACGCCGCCGCCGATCGCGATGCGCCGCGGCGCCCGCATCGACTACCGCATTCGCGTGCACGGCATCCCGATCACGTGGCACACGGAGATCACGGACTGGGACCCGCCGCATCGCTTCGTCGACGAACAGCGGCGCGGGCCCTACTGGCTCTGGCGGCACACGCACACGTTCACGCCGGTGGACGAGGGCACGCTGGTGGAAGACACGGTGCACTATCGGCCGATCGGCGGTCCGCTCGTCCACGCCGCCTTCGTCCGTCGCGATCTCGAACGCATCTTCACGTTCCGGCAGCGCGCCATCCTCGACGTGTTCGGCGTCGAGGCCGCGGCGCCACTGCGCGTGACGATCGAACCCATCCTGCTGCCGGCGCGCGTCACGCCGGCCTGACCGCCGGAATCCCGGCGCTGCTCTCTCCGCCGGGCTCACGTATAATCCACGCGCAAAAGGACACATACGCATGAAGCTGGCGGTCCCGAGAGAGTGTCGTGCTGGTGAGCGGCGAGTGGCGGCGACGCCGGAGAACGTCGCCCGCCTGATCAAACTCGGCTTCGAAGTCGCGGTGGAACACGACGCCGGCGCGCTGGCCTCGTTCGGCGACGACGACTACGCCGCCGCGGGCGCCACGGTGATCGACGACACGCGCGCACTGTGGGCCGGCGCCGACATCGTCCTGAAGGTGCAGCCGCCGGATCAACATCCGGGTCTTGGCGTGCACGAAGCCGACCTCGTCCGCCAGGGTGGCACGGTCATCAGCTTCCTGTGGCCGGGCAAGAACCAGCCGCTCATCGATCGACTCGCGACTCGCGGCGCCACCGCCATCGCGATGGATCAGGTGCCGCGCATCTCACGCGCGCAGAAGATGGACGCCTTGTCGTCGATGGCCAACATCGCCGGCTATCGCGCCGTCATCGAAGCCGCCAGCTTCTACGGCCGCTTCTTCACCGGACAGATGACCGCCGCCGGACGCGTCCCGCCGGCGAAGGTGCTGGTGATTGGCGCCGGCGTCGCCGGACTCGCCGCCATTGGCGCGGCGCGCGGGCTGGGCGCCATCGTCCGCGCCTTCGACACGCGGCCGACGGTGAAGGAGCAGGTCAAGAGCATGGGCGCCGAGTTCATCGAACTCGACGTGCACGAGGACGGCGAAGGCTCCGGCGGCTACGCGAAAGAAATGAGCCCGGCGTTCATTGCCGCCGAGATGGCGATGTTCGCGGCGCAGGCCAAAGACGTCGACATCATCATCACCACGGCGCTGATCCCCAATCGTCCCGCACCGATCCTCATCACCGAGGAGATGGTCAAGACGATGAAGAAGGGATCGGTGATCGTCGACCTGGCGGCGGAGAACGGCGGCAACTGCGCGCTCACCGAGCCCGGCTCCGTCGTGCAGCGCCACGGCGTGCACATCATCGGCTACATGGACCTGCCGAGCCGCCTGGCGCCGACAGCGAGCTTTCTCTACGGCAACAACCTCGGTCACCTGCTCGCCGACATGGGCGGTGGCGCCAACTATCACGTCAACCTCGAGGACGAAGTCGTGCGCGGCGCGCTGGTGCTGCACGAGGGCCGGCTGATGTGGCCGCCGCCGAAGCGCGAGCCGGCGCCGCTGCCGCAGGCGCCCGCGGCGCGGCCGCCGTCGGTCAGTGCGCCGAAGGCGCATCAGACGCAAGCGGCCGGCTCGGGTATGAGCGGAACGATCGCCATGGTGCTGGGCGCGGCGGCGTTTCTCGGTCTCGGTCTCGTCGCGCCGCCGTCGTTCCTGGCGCACCTCACCGTCTTCGCGCTCGCGTGCGTGGTGGGCTGGCAGGTGGTGTGGAACGTCACGCCGGCGCTGCACACGCCGCTCATGAGCGTGACCAACGCCATCAGCGGCATCATCGTCATCGGCGGCCTGCTGCAGGTGAGCGGGCCACTCGGCGATCCGGCCGTGCTCCTCGGCGCCGCCGCCATCCTGCTCGCCACCATCAACATCGCCGGCGGCTTCCTGGTGACCCAGCGCATGCTGAAGATGTTCAGCCGCCGCTAGCGCGCGTAACGCAGCACGAATCGACCAGCGTCCGTTTCGAGGTGTCCGTTGCCTGAATCACTCGTCACCATCGCCTACATCGTCGCCGGCATGCTGTTCATTGCCAGCCTCGGCGGCCTTTCGGCGCAGGAGTCCGCGCGGCGCGGCAACCTCTTCGGCATCGCCGGCATGCTGCTGGCCGTCCTCGCGACGATGCTCGGTCCGCGCGTGACGAGCTACGGCGTGATGGCGGCGATGCTGGCCATGGGCGGCGGCATCGGCGCGGTGCTGGCGGCGCGCGTCGAGATGACCGCGATGCCGCAGCTCGTCGCCATCCTGCACAGCTTCGTCGGCGCGGCGGCGGTGCTCGTCGGCTTCGCCTCGGTGTTCGGCCCGCCGGCGGGACTCACCGGCGTCGAGGCGCGCATCCACGAGATCGAAGTGTTCGTCGGCGTCTTCGTCGGCGCGGTGACGTTCACCGGATCGATCATCGCGTTCGGCAAACTGCAGGGCGTCATCCGCAGCAAGCCGCTGCTGCTGCCGGGACGCCACGCGTTGAATCTCGGCATCATCGCCGCGTGCGTTTATCTCGCCACGCAGTTCGTCGGTGTGGAAGGCGCGGGCGGCCACGCACCGGTGATGCCGCTGGTGCTCTGCACGGTGCTGGCGTCGCTGCTCGGCATTCATCTGGTGATGGCGATCGGCGGCGCCGACATGCCGGTGGTGGTGTCGATGCTCAACAGCTACTCGGGCTGGGCGGCGTCGGCCGCCGGTTTCATGCTGGCCAACGACCTGCTGATCATCACCGGCGCGCTCGTCGGATCGAGCGGCGCCATCCTCAGCTACATCATGTGCAAGGCGATGAACCGCTCGTTCTGGAGCGTCATCCTCGGCGGCTTCGGTGCCGATGAAGGCGCGGCGCCGGCAGGCGGCAGCGCCGTGCCAGCAGGCGAGGTGAAGAGCATCACGGCTGGCGAAACCGCGGAACTGCTGCTCGACGCCAAGCGCGTGATCATCGTGCCCGGCTACGGCATGGCGGTGGCGCAGGCGCAGTATCCGCTGTACGAAATCACGAAGATTCTCCGCGATCGCGGCGCCGAGGTGCGCTTCGCGATCCATCCCGTCGCCGGCCGTCTGCCCGGGCACATGAACGTGCTGCTCGCCGAAGCCAAGGTCCCGTACGACATCGTCCTCGAGATGGAGGAGATCAACCACGACTTCCCCGAGACCGACGTGGTGATCGTCATCGGCGCCAACGACATCGTCAACCCCGGCGCGCTGGATGATCCGTCGAGCCCGATCTACGGCATGCCGGTGCTCGAGGTGTGGAAGTCGAAGGTGAGCATCGTGCTGAAGCGCGGCATGGCCAGCGGCTACGCCGGCGTCGAAAACCCGCTGTTCTATCTCGACAACACACGCATGCTGTTCGGCGATGCGAAGAAGACGGTGGACGCGCTGCTCGGTGAACTGAAGAGCGACGGAGGCGTGGCGAAGAGTGCGTAGCGCACACATGCCGGGACGCCCATCGGCAATTGACGGATCGGGAGATCGCGCGATTGTTGTCGATGGGTGATGGGCAATCGGCGATTCGTATTCGGCGATTCTCCCTGCCCCAAGCCCCAAGCCCCAAGCCCTCCAAGCCCATTCTGTCCTGTGCGTGCGCCGAAACGGGACAAACGGCTTCGACGCAAGCGCCGGTGTCATTCCGTGCAGCGCGTGTGAAGTGCTTGTGATGCCGTGAGTTATGCCGGCGTGGCACGGCTGGCCTTGTCCTTGCGAATGGGGAGGCCGGAGCACACCGGCATGGCGGTATCGATCCTCGAACCCAGGAGCGGCAGGCGGCGTCGGCAGACGGTCACGACGACCGCGCCGGCGATCACGCGCGTGGGCGCGGCGTGGCGCGAGGGATTGCCGGCGCTGCGCACGTCACGACTGACGCTGCGCGAAGTGCGCCACGCCGATGCGACGACGCTGGCGGCGCTCATGAACGAGGAGTCGGTCACGCGCTTTCTCGCCGCCCCGCCGGCCACCCCCGACGAGTTCCGCCAGTTCATCGACTGGACGCATCAGAAGCGTCGCGAAGGCAGCTACGCCTGCTTCGGCATCGTCCCGCGCGGGATGAAGACGGCCGTCGGCTTCTTCCAGTTGCGCGCGCTCGACTCGGAATGTCACACGGCCGAGTGGGGCTTTGCCCTCGGTCGCGCGTACTGGGGCTCGGGCTACTTCGTCGAAGGCGCGCGGGCGATGCTGACGTTCGTGTTCGAGCACCTCGGCATCGATCGGCTCGAGGCACGCGTCCTCACCGGCAACGCGAGAGCCAACGCGGCGATGCGCAAGATCGGCGCGACCTCCGAGGCGATTCTGCGGCGGTCGTTCGAGAAGGACGGCACGCTGCACGACACGCGGCTGTGGAGCCTGCTCGATACCGACTGGCGCGAATCACGCGACGCGGCCGTCGAACTCCCGGTGTCCTACCCGCACATTCACTGAGCGCCGACGGCGGGCTGGAGGTCTGGAGGTCTGGGGGGCTGGAGAGCTGGAGGGCTGGGGGGCTGGGGGACTGGGCATCGGTGACTGATGAATCGGGGAATTGCGAGATTGTTTGCGAATGGCGATTGGCAATTGGCTGATTCGGCCATTTCCGATCGCCAATTGACAACAATCGCGCAATCCGCCGATCCGTCAATCACCCGATGCTTTTCCGCCACCGTTTCCCGTCACAAGCTGTCCGTGCAGGGATGGTAAGCTGCCGGCCTGATGGCTGGCGACCGCATCCGCGTCCTGATGGTGGACGACGAAGAGCTGATCCGCCGACTGGCGGCGGGCATGGCGCGGCGCATGAACGTCGAGATGGTGGCGGTCGGCACCGCGGCCGAAGCGGTCGAGGCCGTGCGCACGCAGACATTCGACGTGCTGGTGGCCGACATGCTCCTCGGCGAAGGCGCGGACGGCATCGCGCTGGCGCGGCAGGTGGCGGCCTTACAACCTGACATTCACGTCGTGCTCATGAGCGGCTACAGCGCCTCGCACTTCGATCTGAACGGCTTGCCAGGGTCGCCGCAGTTTCTCGACAAGCCGTTCAGCAGCGAATCGCTGGCGCGCTGCCTGTCGCTGGCGCGCAATCGCCGCTCGGCCGGCGCCGACTGAGCCGCGCCGCCGTCATACAATCCCACCGATGGGACTCTTCGCATATCGCCTGATGGGCGCCGCCATGCTCGACGGCGGCATGTACGAAGGCATCGAAGCCGACAGCCGCACGACGATGCAGGCGCTGGCGGCGGTGGTGCTGGCCAGCATCGCGGCCGGGCTGGGCGGGGGTGAATGGCTCGGGCCGCGATGGATGTCGATCGCGGTGGGCGCCGCGCTTGCCGTCATCACGTGGTCGGCGTGGGCCATGCTGGTCTTCCAGATCGGCACGCGCGTGATGCCCGAACCACAGACGCGCGCCGACTGGGGACAACTGCTCCGCACCACCGGCTTTGCCGCCGCGCCGGGGTTGATCCTGGTGCTGGGCATCATGGACACCGGGCGCGCGGCGATCTTCACGGTGGCCGGCGTGTGGATGTTCGTCGCGATGGTGTTTGCCGTGAAGCACGCGCTGGACTTCCGCAGTGGCCTGCGCGCGCTGGCCGTGTGCGGCGTGGCCGCGGGACTGACGCTGCTGCTCGCGTTCGGCGCCAGCGCCGTCATGGCGCCAGGGCTTCACTAGATCACGAATCTGATGAGGTGCTGAGCTGGTGATCTCGCGATCGAGGTCGTGATCCGGCGATGTGTTGACCTATCGGTTGATCTTGCTGCTGACTACTGCGCGGCGACGGTGACCACGACCGGGCCGAGATCGCGGGTGGCGCCGGTGTCGTCCACCGCTTGCGCGAGGATCTGCTTCGGCGCCGTGCCCTCGCCGAGATCAATGGCGATCTCCCAGCCGCCTGATGCGGCGCCGGCGACGTTCGGAAGTGCCGGCGGCAGGTCCGGCCGCGCCAGTCCTGTCGACGTCGAGCCGGCGAAGCGGCCGTCCACATAAACATCGACGCGGCGGATCGTGCCGTCATCGAGCGCCCAACCGGCCACACGAGTGACGCGGGCGACGCTGGCGCCGCTGGCCGGCACGTCGAGAAAGCCGAAGGGCAACAGGTTCGCCGCATCCGGCACCCGCGGTCCGCCGCAGGCTGTCATCATCGCTACCGCCGTGAACATCGCCACCGTCGTCATGCGCATGGCGCGATCGTAGCCGACGGCGAAGATGGACGGAACTGCATGGACGCGGGAGGCGGGAGGCGGGAGGCGGGAGACGGGAGACGGGAACCGCGCGGCGAGACGGGCGGGAGGCGGAAACCGCGAGATCGGAGCGGAACCGAGTCGCGCTCACAAACACTGTGACGTCAGCACCTCTCAGCACCTTTTCAGCACCCTTCAGCACCAGTCAGCACCTGTCAGCACCTGTCAGCACCCTTCAGCACCCGTCAGCACCTGTCGGCACCTGTCCCCCCAGCACCTTTCCAACACCGCAGACGACGACACGCGGCGTGATAGTTTCAGACGTGGCCGGTCCGCTCGACCCCCTCCCTATTACATTCCGGCAACTGCAATACATCGTCGCGGTGGCGG
Source organism: Acidobacteriota bacterium (assembly GCA_020851325.1). Lineage (GTDB taxonomy): Bacteria > Acidobacteriota > Vicinamibacteria > Vicinamibacterales > UBA2999 > VFZN01. The sequence goes on from JADZCY010000250.1 coordinate 7,841, forward strand.
ATCTTGGTGGCTTTCGCCGGGCCGCGGAAGCCTGTCATGTGGCGCAGCCGTCGCTCAGCAGTCAGGTGGCGCAGGCCGAACAGGCCCTTGGCGTGGTGGTGTTCGAACGCCATACGAATCCGATCCGCGTGGCGCCGGCGGCGCGTCCGCTGGTGGAACGCGCCCGCGAACTGCTGACAGCCGCGCACGATCTGATCGATCAGGCCCGTGTCGCCGCTGATCCGTTGTCCGGCACGCTGCGCATCGGTGTCATCCCCACCGTCTGCCCGTATCTGCTGCCGGAAGTGGCGCCGCTGCTCAGCGAGCGCTTCCCCCGCCTGCGGCTGCTGTGGACCGAAGAGAAAACCCGCGCCATCGTCAGCGCGCTGGAGCAGGGCGGACTCGATGCGGCGATCGTCGCCGCAGGTGAGGAAGTGGAGCACCTCGCCGCCGTGCACCTGGGCGTCGACCCGTTCGTGCTGGCCGGCGCGCCCGGGCATCCCCTGCTGGCCGATCCGCAGCCGGCGGCGGCGGCCGAGCTGGAAGGCGCGCGGGTGCTGCTGCTCGAGGACGGCCACTGCTTCCGCGATCAGGCGCTGGCGCTGTGCGAAGCGGCGGGCGCGACGGAAACCGAGTTCCGCGCCACCAGCCTGTCGACGCTGGTGCAGATGGTGCGGGCCCAATCCGGCGTCACGGTTTTGCCGTCGTTGGCACTGCCGGTCGAGAACCGGCGGGCGCAGTTGGGGGTGCGGCCGTTCGGGCCGGGCGGCCCGTCGCGGACGCTGCTGCTGGTGTGGCGGAAGGGCGCGCCGCTCGGCGATGCCCTGACGGAAGTGGCGCGGGTGCTCGCCAGCGGCCTGGCGCCACTGGATCGTCCAGCAGTGCCGTAGTACACTCGTTGCGGTTCGCCCGTCGGTCCCCCAAGAGGTCTACATCGACATGACGCTCCGTACTTCGGTGGTGCTGGCTGCCTTTGTCTTCACGGCGGTCCGGGGATCGTCCGCCCAGATCCTTCCGCCCGCACCCCTTGAGATGCCGGACGCGCCGGCCTCGGGTCCGGCGGCGACGACGACCATCAGCGACGCGGCGGAGAGCATGACGTCGCAAGCGATCACGCCGGCCCCGCGTACGCCAGTGACCTTCGGCGCACCGGCGCCGAAGCAGCCGTTCACGTCGATCGGTCGCGACCTGCGAAACTTCTTCTCGAAGGACACCGGCATGATCGCCACGGTGTTCGTGCCGATGACGGTGGCGGCGTTCACCTGGGACAGCGCCGGCATCGAGGAATCGCAGGAGCATCTCTCGCGGCGGATGTTCGAACCGGGCAACGTCGGCGGCTCGTTCCTCGTGCAGACGAGCGCCAGCCTGGCGACGTGGCTGGCCGGCAAGGCCACGGGACACGCGAAGACCACCGCGCTCGGCACCGACATGGTGCGCGCGCAGATCCTGTCGCAGACCGTCGTGCAGGGCATCAAGCTGGCGACGCGCCGGCCGCGGCCCGACGACAGCAACCGCCACTCGTTCCCTTCGGGCCACACCGCCAGCGCCTTCGCCACGGCCAGCGTGCTCGACCGGCACCTTGGCAAGAAGGTCGGCATCCCGGCCTACGCGTTTGCCTCCTACGTCGCGCTCGCCCGCATGTCGGCGAACAAGCACCACATGAGCGACGTGCTCATGGGCGCCGCCATGGGTCTGGCGGCCGGCCGCACGGCGACGATGCACATCGCCGGGGCGCGATTCGCGATGGGCGCGGCACCGACACGGGGCGGCGCGATGGTCACGTTCAGCAAACAGCCGAATTGACGCCCTCCGGCGTCGAAACGCTCTTACACTCCTCGACACCAATGACCGTGTGAACCGGATGCACATCCGGTTGCGCGGTTCATTCCTCGAGGAGGTTCCCATGGGCGTTGCCCGACTCGTTCTGTTCTCATGCATGCTGACCGTCGCCGGCGCCGGCGTGGCAGCGGCGCAGGTCCTGTCCGTCAATACCTCCGTCGTGACGCCGGGCGCGACGGTGACGCTGAGCATCACCGGGCCGGCCGGCCACAGCTTCGCCATCATCGGCAGCACTGTCGGTTCGGGCTTCAGTTACGCCGGCGTCCCACTCGCCGTCGGTCCGGACGTCGTCATTCACACCACGGGCGTCATCGGCGGCGGCGGGACGGCCACGGTGGGCTTCACGCCGCCGTTCGGCGGCAGCTCGCTCGACCGCTATTACATCCAGCTGGCAACGTCACCGACTCCGGCGTTCAGCACGATCCAGGCGTCGAACGGCATCGTGCTGCGAAACGCCGACGCGGTAGCCGTGCCGTCCATGGGACCGGGCGTCGTCGGGAGCGTCCTCAGCAGCCCCACCTTCTCTGCGATGGCGTCCGCAGTGTTCACCGCCAGCCGCAACCTCCTGTGCGTCGTCAGTTCGTCGGTGCAGATCGATCCCAACGTGGCCCTGCCGCTCGGCACCGACTTCGGCTTCATGCGCAACGCCATCCAGCGCAATGGCGACACCACCAACGACAACGTCTACGGGCACTACATCACCAGCAACGGGCTGACGACGCGTCAACCGGTGATCTCGCGGACCTCCAGCTTCGTGGTCGTTGCCGGAGACGTGGTCCGGTTCGGCGTGTACCTCGGCGACGTCCCCGCCG
>JADZCY010000251.1 GCA_020851325.1 Acidobacteriota bacterium
ATCCACCGGCCGATCGTGCCGCCAGCGCGTGTCGCTTCGGTTTGATCGATCCATGCCGGTACCGGATTGCTGCCGCAGTGACCGGCCAGGACGTCGATGATGTACACCTCCGTCGTGCCCTGGTCAGCCTGGCTGCCGTAGTTGTAGTCGACGATGTCCATCGAGGGATCGTTGGCATTGCCGCGCTTGCCGTTGTAGCCCCAGCGCGTGTCGCGCGTGCGCAGGCGATCCACCAGCCGGTCCATGAACTCCCACGTGCCGCCGTGCTCCTGACACGAGTTGCGAAGCGCCGACGGATACTGCCCGGCAATCTCCTCGACGATACCGAGACCGTAGCCCGGCAGCGACAGGCGCTGTCCCGGCGCGGGATTCGGCGTGCGCGTGCCCACCGGAGGAGGCGTCGTGCCGCCACCACCGCCGCCGCCGCCGCCCCCCGGATTCGCCGGCGTTCGGAACGACACGGCGTTCGAGTAGCCGGTGGTCGTCGAACCGTCGGTCGCAAAGGCACGCCAGTAGAACGTCGTGCCGTAGGGCACCGTGGCGTTGGCCGGAATGGACGTCACGCCGCTCGGGTCGGCCGGTCCGCTCAGCACGGCGATGACCGAGCCGGGGTCCGGCGCCGTCGCCACCTCGATGCGATACTCGACGCCCGTCGTGCCGACAATGCGGCCGTTGCGGACCTTGAACACCGGCGTCAGCGACGTGATGTTGCCAATCGGTTCCAGCGGCGTCGGCGGGTCGAGGATCACGGGTTCGACGACCGAGAAGCTGCGCACGGCGGAGTAGGGGCCTTCGTTGGCGCCGTCCTGCGCCTTCACCCGCCAGTAGTAGGTGTAGCCGGGCGCGACCAGGTCGGGGATGCGATACGACGTCCGGCCGTTGTCACCCGGGTTGACGCGGTCGGCGTGGTGCAGCAGCGTGCCGAAGCCGGGTTCGGCCGACAGCTCGACGCGCAGCCACAGCGGCCGTTCGGAATTCGATGACGGATTCTCGATGAGGAGGCTCACGGGCTCGCCGCTCGGGGTGATCTGCGCGCCGGCGCCGGGTTCCAGCAGCTGCGGCGCCGAGATGTTCACGCCGGGGATGGGACCGGCGATGGACGGGCTGAGCGGATTGGCGCTCTTGGCCTGTTCACAGGCCGACAGCAACCCACCCACACCGATCACGAGAGCCGCCAGAAAGGCGCGATGCATCGAGAAATCTCCTTGGTGACACGTATCGGCCGGTCGTGCGCGGAACTTTACAGCGGTGCGCGGGCCTGCGGGCGAGGGGAGGAAAGGCGGCGTCATTATAATGGCGTGTGCGCATCCTGATGCTGGCGCCGGAGCCGTTCTTCGAGCCCCGCGGCACGCCGTTCAGCGAATATCACCGCCTCAAGGCCCTGTCGGAACTGGGACACCACGTCGACCTGGTCACCTATCCAATCGGCAGGGACGTCGAGATCCCCAATCTCCGGATCTTCCGCGCGCTGCGGCCGCCGTTGGTGACCAAAGTGCGGATTGGCCCGTCGTTCACCAAGATCGTCCTCGATGGCCTGATGCTGCTCACCATCGCCCGCCGCGTCATGCGCGAGCGCTACGACGCCATCCACTCGCACGAGGAAATGGGGCTGGTGGGCGTGTGGCTGGCGCGGTGGCTGGGCATCCCGCACCTCTACGACATGCATTCGAGCCTGCCGCAGCAGTTGAGCAACTTCAAATACAGCCGCTCCGGCCTGCTGTATAGCGCCTTCACGTGGGCCGAAGGGCAGATGGTGCACGGGTCGCAGTCGGTGATCACGATCTGCCAGGAACTGCAGGACACGGTCACGACGATGGGGGCCGGCGACCGATCGCTGCTCATCGAGAACGTGATGGGCGGGGATGTGGACGAAGCGCCGTCGCGACCCGCGGCCGAGATCCGCACGCAGTGGGGCGTGCCCGCCGACGCGCCGCTGGCGCTCTACACCGGCACCTTCGAGGCGTATCAGGGCGTCGACCTGTTGATCGACGCCGCGGCGATCCTGGCGCGCACGCATCCGCACGCCCGCGTGCTGGTGGTGGGCGGCGAGCCGGCGCAGGTGGACCGCGCCCGGACCGCGGCGCGCGAGCGCGGCGCCGCCGACGTGATGGTATTCACCGGCCAGCAGCCGGCGCGCGAGATCCCGAGCTTCGTGCAGGCGTGCGACGTGCTGGTATCGCCGCGCATCCGCGGTACGAACACGCCGCTGAAGATCTATTCGTACCTCCGATCGGGCAAGCCGATTCTGGCGACCGACCTGTTGACGCACACGCAGGTGCTGACGCCGGACATCGCGCGGCTGGTGCCACCGGAAGCGGCGCCGTTTGCCGAGGCGCTCGCCGGGTTGCTGGCGGCGCCGGAGCAAAGGGCGGCGCTGGCTGCCCGCGCCCGACAGGTGGCCAACGAGAAATACAGCCGCGCGACATATCTGCGGCGGACCGCGCAGGCCTACGCGCGTCTCGACAAGGGCGGGTCGCGTCGTGTGTCGGCGTCCGCTCCCGTGGCCGAGCGGTGAGGGTGCTGGTGACGGGCGCCACCGGCTTCACCGGTGGGCACCTGGCCGCCACGCTGGCCGGGCGTGGGGACGAGGTGCGGGCGCTGGTGCGAGCAAAGAGCGTCGCCCGCTTCGAGGCGTCGCCGCTGGCGAAGGCCGGCGTGCGGCCGCTGGTGGGCGACCTCGGCGATGCCGCCTCGCTGGCGCGCGCGGTCGACGGCGTCGACGTCGTGTATCACATCGCGGCGACGTATCGGGAAGCCGGCCAGCCGGATTCCGCCTATCGACGCATCAACGTCGACGGCACGCGCAACCTGCTCGACGCGGCGCGCGCGGCCGGCGTCTCGCGTCTCGTGCACTGCAGCACCGGCGGCGTGCACGGACACATTGCGCATCCTCCGGCGACCGAAGACGCGCCATTCAATCCGGGCGATGTCTATCAGGACACCAAACTCGAAGCCGAACAGGCGGCGCGCCAATTCGGTCTCGACACCGGCTTCGACGTCGTCGTTGCGCGGCCGATCGGCATCTACGGCCCTGGCGACACGCGGTTCCTGAAGATGTTCCGCGGCCTGAAGCGCGGCCGCTTCCCGATGATCGGGTCCGGCCAGGCCTTCTATCACCTGACGTTCATCGACGACCTCGTGCAGGGGTTCATCCTGTGCGGCACCGTGCCCGCTGCCGCCGGGCGCACCTACATCCTGGCCGGCCCGCGCTACACCACGCTCGCGGAGCTGGTGGCGATGGTCGCGCGTGAGCTCGGCGTCCAGCCGCCGCGTATCCACTGGCCGGTGTGGCCGTTCTGGACGGCGGGTCTGCTGTGCGAGATGATCTGCGTGCCGCTGCGCATCGAGCCGCCGCTGTACCGCCGCCGCGTCGACTTCTACACCAAGAGCCGCGCCTTCGACACCACCCGCGCCCGCGCCGAGCTCGGCTATGCTCCGCAGGTGGATCTCGAAGAAGGCATCCACCGCACGGCGGAGTGGTATCGCCAGGAGCGGTTGCTGTGACAAGAAACCACGAAGGCACGAAGGGACACGAAGGGCACGAAGGGCACGAAGAGCACAAAGGGCAGCCCGCGACCTTCCGGCTGCATCATGCCGCGCGTCCTTTTGCTGTTCGTTCGGGATCCCTCCTTCGAGGTCCTCGCGCCCTTCGTGTCCCTTTGTGTCTTCGTGGTTTCTTTCCATGCGTAAGCTGAACATCGTCCACATCTGCGACCACCTCGGGTGGGAAGGGTCGCGCATGCACGGCGTGAAGCGGCTGTTCGCGTGGATGATCCCGCGTTTCGATCGCTCACGCTTCAACGTGTCGTTGATCAGCCTGCGGAAGAAGGATCTGTCCGAAGACACGCTCGAGCAGTTCGGCGTCGACGTCACCTACATGGCGCGGCACAAGTTCGATCCTGGAACCTATGCCGCGCTCCTGAAGGTGCTGCAGAAGAAACAGGCCGACGTGCTGCACATGCACGGCTACGGCGCGACGACGTTCGGACGGTTGTGTGCGTGGAAGATGGGGATCCCAGCGATTCTGCACGAGCATGCGAACCACACCGACACGCCGTGGTTCCAGAAGGTGGCGGATCGCATCCTGGCGCCGCACACGGACCTGGCGATTGCCGTGTCGGATTCCACCGCGGAGTTCACGCGGCGCGCGCGGTTGATGCCGGCCGCACGGACCAAGACGGTCTATCTGGGGGCGCCGCTCGACGAGTTCGCGCGTGATCGCTCCGCGGAGGAAGTGGCCGCGGCCCGCGCCGCGCTCGGCATCGAGCCGGGTACCATCGCCGTCGGGACGGTGACGCGGTTGATGCCGGCCAAGGGCAACGAGTTCCTCGTCGGCGCCGTGCCCGACATCGTCCGGCGGCATCCGAGCGTTCGCGTCTTCATCGTCGGCGAAGGGGAGTTGCAGCCCGCGCTCGAGGCGCAGGCGCACGCGCTGGGGCTGGGCGATCGGATCGTGTTCGCCGGCTTCCAGCGCGACGTTGCCGCGGTGCTTTCGGCGCTCGACATCCTGGTGTTTCCTTCACTCTGGGAAGGCACACCGCTCACGGTGTTCGAAGCGCTGGCGATGGGCAAACCGATCATCGCCACCGATGCCGACGGGTTGAAGGACGTCCTCACCGACGGCCAGGACGCGGCTGTCGTGCCCCGGCGCGACAGCGCGGCGATCGCGGACGCTGTCTGCACGCTAATCGAGCAGCCCGCGCTCGCGGAGCGGCTGGCTGCCGGGGCGCGTGCGACCGGCGCGCATTACGATATCCAGGCGTTCGTCAACAAGATGGAACGCCTCTACGTGTTGTTGCACGAGACCTCCCGCGCGTCGAAGCGGCAGAGCGTGCTCTCCGCCGACCTCAGCTTCCTCGAGACCTAGCCGATGACTGTCGACCAACCCGTCGCGTCACGCATCGCCGGCCGCAGTCTGGCCTGGCGCCTCGGCGCGTCGGCGACGCTGGCGATCGGCGTCGTGCTGCTGGCGTGGGCGCTGACCGTCGACTTCACCAAGGTCACCTACGGGTTCTTCAGCGACGGCGCCACCTATTACAGCCTGGCGCACAGCATTGCCGAGGACTTCGACTTCGAATATCGCCGCGACGACCTCGTCCGCGTCTGGCGCGAGTTTCCGAGCGGTCCGGAAGGCATCTTCCTGAAGCGCGGCACCGACGTTGACGTGTCGCTGGGCGGTGGCTTTCCGTTCGTGCACGTCAGTTCGCGCGCGGATCCCGATCAAACGCGGCTGTATTACGGCAAGTCCTACATTTTCCCGCTGTTCGCGGCGCCGTTCATCCTGCTGTTCGGGACCAATGGATTCCTCGTCCTGCACGCGGTGCTGATCACGCTGGTGTTCCTCGCGGCCTATGCGTTCCTGGTCGCGCGCAGCCATCCGATCGCCGCCCTCATCTTTGCCTTCGCCTACGTGTTCGTCTCGGTCGCGCCGGTCTACATGATCTGGAT
>JADZCY010000252.1 GCA_020851325.1 Acidobacteriota bacterium
CAAATGCACGATGCCAGGCCATGCTGCCCGCGATGCCCAGCACGAACCCGGCCACAAGCGGGACTCGCACGCTCCGCAGCACCGTCAGCATCACCTGCGACGATCGGGCGCCAAGCGCCATGCGAATGCCGATCTCCTGCGTGCGCAGCGTCACCGCGTGCGCCGTCACCGCATAGAGGCCGACCGTGGCCAGCAGTACGGACACGATGGTCAAGGTGAGCGCCAAACCCTCCGACGTGCGACCGTTCCACTCGGCGTCGCGGCGTGACTGCGACAGGCTCGTCATGCGATAAAGCGCCACGTTCGGATCGACGTCGAGCGCGCTGGCGCGCAGTGCGGGCGCCAGCAATGCCGCGTTGCCGCTGGACCGCGCCAGCACGACGGCCGTGGCCGGCGCCGTCACCAGCAGCGGCGTGTAGACGACAGGCGCCGCACGCACACTCGGGCGCTGCTTGACGTCGGGCGCGATGCCGATGATCGTCAGCCATTCCGGTGCCGCGGTTGGCGCCGCGGCCGCACTGAGCGCGATCCGTCGTCCAATCGGATCGCCCTCCGTGAGGAACAGCTCGACGAAGCGTTCGTTGACGATGACGGATGCACGAGCGTCCGCGGTCGACGCAGAGAACGAGTCGCCGCGGCGCAGGGGCAACTCGAGCGCCTCGAAATACTGCGGCCCGATCTCGACGACACCAACGGCAGGCTGGCTCGGTGGAGGCGTATCGCTTGTCAGGCCGTCCACCAGCACGTTGCGCTGCATCGAACCGGACAGGGGCAGGTGGCTGGCGATCGTCACCGACGACACGCCAGGCGACTGGCGCACGCGCTCGGTGAGCGCCACGTAGAACGCGCGGTGCTCGTCCGGCGTCTGGTAACGCGCGGCCGGCAGAGTCACCGTCGCGGCGACGACCTCCGCGGTGTCGAGCGATCGATCGGACGGCAGGTCCGGCGTGCTGCTCAGCACCACGAGCGCGGCCTGCGACAGGAAGATCACCGCCATCGCCAACTCGACGGCGAGAAACGCGGACGTCCAGCGGCCGGCACCCGTGACGGCACTGCCCGTCCGGCGGCCGTTCTTCAACACGTCGTTCGCGTCCGCGCGCGACACCAGCAGCGCCGGGAGGACGCCGAACACCGCCAGCGTGCCGACGGCGACCAGGCACAGCACCGCGAATACACGCGTGTCCATCGAGAAGTCGATCCAGTACGGCATCGTGCCGTCAGGTATGACGCTTCGGAAGAGCGCGGCGCCGGCGAACGAGATGGCCGCACCCACAACCACGGCAATCACCGCGAGCACCGCACTCTCGACGAGCAGTTGCGCCACGAGACGGCCGCGGCCGGCGCCGAGTGAGGCGCGAATGGCCAGTTCGTGCGCGCGCCGCATCGAGCGACCGATCATCAGGTTGGCGACATTGGCCGACGAGATCACGACAACCAGTCCTGCCGCCAGCAGGAACGCGAGCCATGGACCCTCGATACGCTGGAAGAGGCGCTCGTCGATAGGCACCACCTTCGCTCGCATCCGATCTCGCCCACTCGCCGCCGTCAGGTCGTCGACGATGGACTGCACCTCGGCGCCCGCGTCTTCCACCGTGAGGTCGTCCTGCAGGCGGCCGAGGACGCTCAGACGATACGCGTCGCGCGGCGAAGTGGTCAGGCCGGGCATCTGCGCCAACGGCAGCCACACTGCGGCGGTCGACGGAAAGCCGGATCGCTCGGACACAATGCCGATGACCGTCGCGGCCGCACCGTTGACGATCACCTCGCGCCCCAGCACCTGCGGGTCGCTGGCGTAGCGCAGCCGCCACGCACGTTCGCCGAGGAGCACCACCGCTGGCGCACCGATGCGGTCGTCGTCCGCGTTGAAGCCGCGGCCACGAAGCGGAGTGATCCGGAGCAGATCGAATGCGTTGGCCGTCACATACGCGCCATCGAAGCGATCGGGCGCGCGGCCTTCGTCGCCGAGCGTCGCCGGCTGATTGACGAACGACGCCAGTCCGCTGAAGCTGCGCTGCGTGGTCGAGAGGTCGACAAAGTCGGGCCACGAGATCGGACGATCAGGCGTGCGCTCGTCGCTCGTGGACACATGGACTACGCGCGCCGCTTCCGCCAGCGGCAGCCCTCTCATCGTCGCGGCGTAGGTGAGCGTGAAATAGAGGTTGTTGATGCCGAGGCCGAGGCCGAGCACCGTGATGACGACGAGCGTGAAGCCGCGATCGCGGCCGAGAAGCCGCACGCCGAAGCGAATGTCCTGCAGCACAGCGTCGATGAGCGGCAGCCGTTCCTGATCGCGGTACGCCTCGCGCACCTGGTTGACGCCGCCAAACGCACGCCGAGCCGCCAGCCGCGCGTCGTGCGGAGACATACCCTGCGCGATGAACTCGTCCGTCAACGCGGCGAGGTGGGATTCGATCTCCTCGCTGAGCGCGTCATCGCCGGAACCACCCGTCAGGGTCTGCCGCAGTCGCCGCCACCACTGCCGAATCGCGCTCATGTGCCGCCTCCGAGACAATGACGGATTGCCGACCTGTTGAAAGGCAACAGGATACTGGCACAGACACTGTGGAAAGGCAACACAGC
>JADZCY010000253.1 GCA_020851325.1 Acidobacteriota bacterium
CAGGTGGGCAGCCTTATCGGCCGTCCCAGAACGCTGCGGTCTCTTCATCAGTCAGCGGCCGCTCCCAACCTTCCGCCATGGTGAACTGGCCGCGCATCTTGCCAAGCGGAGACACGCGGCGCTTGCGTACCGGCACCAACTGCGCGACCGGCCGACCGTGTCGCTCGATGACGACGGACTCGCCGTCCTCGACCATGTCGAGCAGCTTCGAGAGCTGGGTCTTCGCGCCATGCACGCTGACGTTCATGCGATCGAGTTTAGTCCATTTGTTGGACTAACCGGAGCGGATCTGCAGATGCCCGCCTGAATCGTGAGCGGGATTAGTGGTCGCGGCCGTCTTTCGCCCAACGCGCCCACACCTCGTCCCACGACGGCCCGAACAGCGCCAGACTTCCGGACGTCGTGAGCGGTGTGCCCGTCGGGGTCGTGCGCTCGGAGGCGATGCCGTTCCAGTCGGGCACCTTCGCGTCGAGGATGTGCGTGACGAAGAAGTCCCACACCTTCCGATCGCCGTACGGTGCGCTGGGCCCGCGCCGGCCGCCGCCATGCTCTTCGTTCGGCATCACGAGGAAGTCGAAGGTCTTGTTCGCCTTGATGAGCGCGTTGACGACCTGGAGCGTCGATGATGGGTCGACGTTGGTATCGAGTTCCGGCACGATGAGCAGCAGATGGCCCTTCAGGTTCTTCGCGTGCACGACGTTCGACGAGGCGTCGTAGTGCGGACCAAGCGGCCAGCCCATCCACTGTTCGTTCCACCAGATCTTGTCCATGCGGTTGTCGTGGCAGCCGGCAAACGACACCGCGACCTTGTAGAAGTCGCCGTGAAACAGCAGCGCACCGGTGGCATTCTGACCGCCGGCCGAGCCACCGTAGATGCCGACGCGGCGGATGTCGTACTCCGGATACTTCTCGGCGGCGGCCTTGTGCCACAGGATGCGATCGGGGAATCCGGCGTCGCCGATGTTCTGCCAGGCGACGTCGTGGAACGCCTTCGAGCGGTTCGCGGTGCCCATGCCGTCGATCTGCACGACGATGAAGCCCAGCTCCGCGAGCGATTGCATCGGATAGTGCGCGCTGAAATTCTTCGGCGCGAACGAGTCGTGCGGGCCGGCGTAGATGTACTCGATCACCGGATACGTGCGACCTGTCTGGAACGTCGACGGGCGGATGATCACGCCCCAGATGTCGGTGCGGCCATCGCGACCCTTGGCCACGAACGGTTCCGGCGCGCGCCAGCCCGCGGCTTTCAACGGGGCGAGGTCGGCGCGCTCGAGGTCGAGTACCACGGCGCCGTCGGTGGCACGGCGAAGCTGCGAGATCGGCGCCTGATCCACGCGCGACCACGTGTCGACGTAGAAGCGGCGGTCGGGCGAGAGCGACACAGCGTGGTCCCCGGCCTCGCGCGTCAGGGCGGTGAGGCCGGTGCCGTCGAAATTCACGCGATAGAAGTGGACGAAGTACGGATTCTGATCGGCGTAGGTACCGCCGGCGGTGAACCAGATCTGCCGCGACGATTCGTCCACGCGCACGACCGACCGGACGAGCCAGTCGCCCGACGTGATCGGATGCTTCACGCGTCCGGTGGCGCCGTCGTAGAGATAGAGGTGCGCCCAGCCGCTGCGTTCGGACAACCAGATGATCTCAGCGCCGTCGGCCACGTCGTGCCGGAAGCGACGGCCGGAGTAGTGGAAGAAGGTTGACGTTTGCTCGTCCACCAGCGCGCGCGCCGCGCCGCTCGTGCCATCGACCTCGACGATGCGATAGCCCTGATGCCCGCGCGGGTTGTAGTCGAACGTGAAGGCGCGGCCGTCGCGCCGCCATTCGAGTCGCGACAGCGAATAAGGATTCGGAAACAGCGCCGGGTCCACCACCGTTTCGCGGCGTGCGGCGATGTCGATGAGCACCGGTTCGGGGCGATCCAGCGCGTCGCCGGGTTTCGTGTACTGGACCTCGAAGGTCTTCGGCTGCAGTTGGTCCGGCGGCGACGATTGGACGTAGCGCACCATCCGGCGATCGCCGCGCGTGACGCGATAGGCCGCGAGTCGCGTGGCGTCGGGCGACCACGCGATCGAGCTCTGCGTGAAGGGCCGCTCCGCCGTGCCGCTGCGCGTGACCGCGTCGCCTGCATCAGGGGCCGCGTCGGCCGGCCGGACGTAGATGTTGTGCTCGCGCACGTACGCAACGAGCTGGCCGTTGGGCGACGTGACTCCCGCCGGACGTGCGGCGTCCTTACTGTCTGCGCGTGCACCCTGGCTGGCGCCTGGTCCAGCGTTGCCGTCGTCAGCCGATGGCGCCTGTGCGCACGTGTAGGTGGTCAACGAACAGCGCCATGACGTGTTCTCGACCGCGAACGTGAGCGTCGCGCCGGCGTCGGCCAGCGCGAATGTGGAGAAGGGCAGGCTCGTGGCGGAGACGGTGCGACCGGCGACGGCCGAGAACCCCTGCGCGAGCCGCGCGTGGTCGAACGCCGGTGCCTTCGAAGGCGCGGTCGGATCGACAACCACGAACACATGACCGCCCGCTGCCGTCTTGCGATACCAGAAGCGACCGTCCTCGAGCCAGACCGGCGCATCGGCCACGTCGCTCACAAGCGCGCTGTATTCTGCCTGGAGGCTCGCCGCACGCACATAGTCATCAACCGCCGGCTGTGCCGACGCGGGCACGACAGCCAGTGCCAGTATCGACGCCGTCGTCGCCATCATCGCGGCTGACATCGTGACGATCGACGCGCGGCG
>JADZCY010000254.1 GCA_020851325.1 Acidobacteriota bacterium
CTTCATATGGTCTGCTCGTCGTTCTCGGAATATCGCGCGGCTCGAGTGGTGCGCCCGGGCAGAATTGAACTGCCGACCCCCCGCTTAGGAGGCGGGTGCTCTATCCCCTGAGCTACGGGCGCGCGCCCTTGGAATTCTACCGGCTTTCGCGCCGCGCGTCCCGCGCCGGTCCGGCCGGCGACCCATGGCGCCGCCGCCGTCAGTACTGCAGCACCGAATACACGGCGTCGTTCGGCAGGCGGCTGCGGCCGTTCAGGAAGTTCAGCTCGATGAGGAACGCCGCCGCGCGCAGGTCGGCGCCCAGGCCCTTCACCAGCGACACCGCCGCCTCCGCCGTGCCGCCCGTGGCCAGCACGTCGTCCACCAGCAGCACGCGCTCGCCCTTCCTGACCGCATCGTCGTGAATCTCGAGGCTGTCGGTGCCGTACTCGAGCGCGTAGGTGGCCTTCACCGTCTTTGCCGGCAGCTTCCCCGGCTTGCGAATCGGCACGAACCCGCAGCCGAGCGTCGCGGCCACCGCCGCGCCGAGGATGAACCCGCGGCTCTCGATGCCGACGACGACGTCGATGTCTTCACCCATGTAGGGCGAAGCCAGCGCGTCCACCGTGTCGCGGAAGCCGCGCGCGTCGCTCAGCAGCGTCGTGATGTCGTAGAAGAGGATGCCCGGCTTCGGAAAGTCCGGCACGTGACGAATCTTGGCCTTCAGATGGTCCATGAATGGTTCAGGGCTCGATCTCGAACGTTGATGCTCCGAGGAGGTCCATCTCCTCGACGATGACGTGCTCGACGCGGGCGCGTGACGGCCCCTGACGGATGGCCCGCTCGAACCGGATCACCGACTCGGCCTCGCCTTCCGCCCACGCCTCGACACGTCCATCCGGCAGGTTGCGGACCGAACCGGTCAGCCCTTCCCGACGCGCGGCGTCGAAAACGAAGTACCGGAAGCCGACCCCCTGGACACGACCGCTTACCAGGAATCGTCGGGCGGCGCGCACGGGGAGGGATTGTACCAGCAGGACTCGGAACCCGGAATCCGGATTCAGGATTCAGGCGCGACGGCGCGCGTCGACCGCGCCAGCAGCAGCAGCCCGGCAACGTTGAGGATCAGGATGCGAACGCGCCGGACCAGCGCCAGCGCCACGCCGGTGGAGGCGCCGAGACCGAGCAACTGCGACACCGAGCCGGATCCCACTTCGTCGATGCCGAGGCGATACGGGATGAACTTGAAGGCCACGGTGATGAAGCGGCCGGTCGTTTCCAGCAGAAACGCGTCCGTCAACGTCGTCGATGCGCCGCCGGGCATCGTCCGCAGGATCAGCCACACCTCTGCCACGGCTGCCACATGGAACATCGCCTCCCACGAGGCGACGTGCAACAGGCGCGACAGCGGCCAGCGGACGACGTCGTAGACACGCGCCTCGAGTGCGGCGAGTTGATCGGGCGGCAGCGTGCGAAGGCGCCGCGCCGCCATCGCATGGCCGATCTTCGACAGCACGGCCGGGCGCGTCCGGAACATCCAGAAGACGACCACTGCCACCACCACCGCGATCAGCACGATGGCCTCGCCGACACGCTGCAGACCAATCGGGACGTTGACGCGCTGCAACAGCAGCCACACGCCGCCGAGCAGCATGGCGAGCACCGAGGCGGTGTAGAAGCCGTTCTCCACCGCCACCGACGAGACGCTGCCGACGGTGGACACGTGCCGGCGCGCCATCATGATCTTCGCCGGTTCGCTCGCCAGCAGGCCGAGCGGGGTGAGGTTGCCGAGCGCGTCGCCCGCCAGCGTCGCGGCCAGCGCCGAACGGAACGGCAGGCCGCGCCCTTCCTCCACGCGCGAACACAGCGACCAGGCCCGCGCCCGCATCGCCATCCGCGCCAGGCCGAGCAGCACGACGACGAGGAGCCACGGTCCGACGCCGCGGATGCTGGTGAGGATGTTGTCCCAGCCGGCCTGCCGGACGCTGACGATCAGCAGGGCCAGGCCGGCGAGGGCCACGGCAAGGCTGAGCGGCGTGAAGCGTCTGGGACGTGGAGGCGCGGCGGACGGCACGGGCAGGCGTTCAGGATACGGCGGAAAACGAAACAGGCCCGCGAAACCGCGAGCCTGTCGTCGAGAAGATGGTCGGGGCGACTGGATTCGAACCAGCGACCTCTCGGTCCCGAACCGAGCGCTCTACCAAGCTGAGCCACGCCCCGAACGAAGTGCCAGTTTACCACAGCCCGCCGAGCACCTCTCAGCACCTTTCAGCACCCGTCAGCACCTCTCAAGCACCTGTGAGCACCCTTCAGCACCTGTCAGCACCCGTGAGCACCCTTCGCCCCGCCTCCCGCCTTCGCGCTACCGCGCTACGGCGAGGCAAGCCGTGTTCTCGCCTCCCGCCTCCCGTTTCCCGACACCGTCTTACGAAGAAACCGCGAGCAGCGCCTCGAGCCGGTTCAGCGCCTCGTAGTCGGTCAGGTCGGCCTGGAGCGGCGTCACCGACACGTACCCTTCGACGACGGCTTCGTAGTCGGAGCGGCCGCCGCTCGGGTGCCACTCGTCGAGCGCTTCCTCGATCCAGTAATAGTGCTGCCCCCGCGGGTCGGTCCGGGTCGCGATCTTGGTGACGTGATTGCGCCGCGCCTGCGTCGTGACGCGGAAGCCCTTCGGTTGCCCGGTGTTCAGATTCAGGTTGAGGAACGTCCGCGCCGGCCACGCCCCGGCGAGCACCGCCCTCGCCACCGTCGCCGCGGCATCGGCGGCAAAGGTGAAGTCGTACTCCGCCGTCCGGCGGAGCGACACGGCAATCGCCGGGATGCCCAGCAGCGCGCCTTCCATGGCGCCGGCGACCGTCCCCGAATAGGTGACGTCGTCACCAAGGTTGTAGCCCTTGTTGACGCCCGAGACGACGAGCGCGGGCTTCTGTTTCAGGATGATCTCGACACCGAGGTTGACACAGTCGGTCGGCGTGCCGTCGACGGCGTAGACATTCGGTTGATGCCGCTCGATGCGGAGCGGACGCCGCAGCGTCAGGGCATGGCCGATGGCGGACGCTTCCTGCGTCGGGGCGACGACTGTGATATCGCCAAGCGGCGCCAGCGCCGCGGCGAGGGCATGAATACCGGCAGACGACACACCGTCGTCGTTGGTGACCAGAATAACGGGCATACGAACCTTGGATCATACCCTCAGCCGTATAATGCGCGCATGAACTGGTGGATCTGGCTGGGGGCCGGCGTCGTCCTGATGGTCGTCGAACTGGCGACGCCCAGCGGTTTCTTCATCATGTTCTTCGGGCTTGGCGCCGTCACCGTCGGGCTCCTCGGCTGGCTGGGCGTGGTGACCGGCGCCATCGGCCAGTGGCTGCTCTTCCCCGTCGCCTCCCTGGCGTACCTGCTGCTGTTTCGCGGGCAGGTGCAGCGCCGGTTCGAGACGCCGCCGCCGCCGAACGTGGATTCCTTCGTCGGCGTGCTGGCCGTGCCGCAGGAGCGGATCGAGCCCGGCGCCGTCGGCCGCGTCGAAGTGCGCGGGTCGGCGTGGAACGCCCGCAACATCGCGGCGGCCGCGCTCTCGGCCGGCCAGCGCTGCATCGTCGTCAGCGTCGATGGACTGCTGCTGACGGTGCGCCCCGAGTAAACGTCCTTCCTTCCCAGGAGTTGCGGATCATGTTCGAAGGCGGCCTGCTGGTCATCATCCTGTTCTCGGCGCTCGTGCTCATCATCCTGGCCAAGACGGCCATCGTCGTGCCGCAGCAGAGCGCGTTCGTCGTCGAACGCCTCGGGCGCTTCTCGGGCACGCTCGACGCCGGCTTTCACATCCTCGTGCCGTTCATCGACGTCATCCGCTACAAGCACTCGCTGAAGGAAGCGGCGGTCGACATTCCGGCCCAGGTCTGCATCACGCGCGACAACGTGCAGGTGGGCGTTGACGGCGTGCTCTACCTGAAGGTGCTGAACCCGGAGCGCGCCTCCTACGGCATTGCCGACTACCTCTTCGCCATCTCGCAACTCGCCCAGACGACGCTGCGCAGTGAGGTCGGCAAGATCGATCTCGATCGCACGTTCGAGGAACGCACGAACATCAACACCGCCGTGGTCGCCGAACTCGACAAGGCCACCGAGCCGTGGGGCGTGAAGGTGCTGCGCTACGAGATCAAGAACATCACGCCGCCGCAGGACGTGCTGGCGGCGATGGAGAAGCAGATGCGCGCCGAGCGCGAGAAGCGCGCGGTGATTCTCACCTCGGAAGGCGTGCGCGACGCCGCCGTCAATACGGCCGAAGGCGAGAAGCAGCAGACGATCAAGGCGTCCGAAGCGCGGAAGACGCAGCAGATCAACGAGGCCGAAGGCCAGGCGGCGGCGATCCTCGCCGTGGCCACCGCCACGGCGGAAGGCATCCGCCGCGTCGCCGAGGCGACGCAGATGCCGGGCGGCGCCGAAGCGATTCAGCTCCGCGTCGCCGAGCAGTACATCGGCGAGTTCGGCAAGGTGATCAACAACGCCGACACCGTCATCCTGCCATCGAACCTGGCCGACATCGCCTCGGTGATCACGACGGCGATGAACGTCGTGAACCAGGGACGAGGTCTTAGGTCTTAGGTCTTAAGTCCTAGGACTTAGGACTTAGGACCTACGGCACGTAGGCGATGCAGTCGATCTCCACGCGCAAGCCGTCACCGGGGAGGCCGGCGGCCTGAATCGTGGTGCGGGCCGGGCGATGGGCGCCGAAGACGCGCTCGTAGACGGCGTTCATCTGCTGGAACTCTTTCATGTCGAGCAGGAAGACGCCGCAACGCAGCACGTGCTGCAGGTCGGACCCGCCGGCCTGCAGGATGGCGCGGAGGTTCCTCAGACACTGTTCCGTCTGGATCTCGACGCCGGCGCCGGCGAGCTGGCCTGTCGCTGGATCGGTGGCGCCCTGACCGGAGACGAAGATCAGGCGCTCGAAGCCCATGCCCGGCGAATACGGCCCGACAGGCTTCGGCAGGTTGTCGGTGTGAACAGGTCGATGCATGGCGCGATTCTAACCCCAGCGTCCGTCGTGCCGCGGACCGGTATGATCGTCGCGCATGCCTCGCTACCGCATCACCCTTGAATACGCCGGCACCCGTTACAGCGGCTGGCAGAAACAGAAGAACGCCCGCACCGTGCAGGGCGAGATCGAGCGCGCCATTGGCGAGGTGACACGGCAGCGCGTGTTCGAGTTCCAGGGATCGGGCCGCACCGACGCCGGCGTGCATGCGCTGCACCAGGTGGCCCATCTCGAGATCGGCGTGCGCGTGCCGCCGGAGCAACTGCGGCGTCAGGTGAACGAGGCGCTGCCGGCGGATATTCACCTGCTGCGCATCGATCCCGCGCCGCCGCGCTTTCATGCGCGGCACGCCGCCGAAGCGCGCAGCTACCTGTATCAGATCAGCCGCCGCCGCTCGGCGTTTGCCAAGCCATACGTGTGGTGGGTGAAGGGCACGCTGGACCTGCCGCGGATGCAGGAGGCGGCCGCGGCGTTTGCCGGCATGCACGACTTCCGATCGTTCAGCGATGACGACCCCGACGAGAAGTCCACCGACGTGCTCGTCGAAGACGTGACGGTCGGCGAAGCCGGCGATCTCATTCTCGTTCGCGTCGGCGGGTCGCACTTCATCTGGAAGATGGTGCGCCGCATGGTCGGCGTGCTCGTCGAAGTCGGCGCCGGGCGTCTGACCCCGGCGGATGTGCCGCGCCTGCTGGCCGAAGACTCGGGCCTGCCGGCGCGCGTCACCGCGCCGGCCTCGGGACTGTTCCTCGAGCGCGTGTTCTACCCCGGCGACAATCGTCGGCTGCCGCTCGCACCCGCCTTTGCGGTCTCGACACCTGACCGCAAAGGCATGTAGGTGCGGGACGGGGGTGCGGCACGATCGTGCTCCACGACGGTGCGGCACGGAGGTGCGCACGACGGTGTGGAACGAGGGTGCGGCGTCTCTATGCCACGGCGGCGGCGGCCGCTGGTGCCGCCGGCGGGTCGGGCGCGACCGGTCCGCGGGGGGCCAAGCCGGCGGCGCGCAGACGGTCCGCATGCCGGCGATAGCACTGGAAACAGAGCGTGTGGTAGCGGTCCCACTTCACCACGCCGCGGTAGCGGAACAGGGCTCGCCGCGCCTCGCACTCGCGGCAGACGTGCTTCACCGCCGCCGGCCGTCTCCATCCAAGTTTCAGTGTCATGGCGACAGCCTAGCGGCCGCTGTGGTCAGATGAGGTCACGCATGGAACGACACGGCGAAATCGTCCGGCAATGGCGCATCCTGATGGCGCTCGAAGGCGCCACCCGCGGGCTCACCCTGGCGGACATTCAGGAGGCCGCGGCCGACGACGTCTCGTCGCGGACCATTCGCCGCGACCTCACGGCGCTGGCCCAGGCCGGCTTTCCGGTGGAGAACCACAAGACGGCGGACGGCGTCCGCTTCACGCTCAACCGCGAGGTGTTCGGCGGCCTGGCCTCGGCCGGCTTGTCACTGTCCGAACTCTGCGCGCTGTATCTGAGCCGGCAACTGCTGGCGGCGCTGGCCGGCGGTCCGTTCCACGACAGCCTGACCTCCGCCTTCGACAAGATCACCGACGCGCTCCCCCCGGCGTTGTGGCGCTTTGTCGATCACCTGCCGTCGGCGCTCACCGCCAAGGCCCCGGCGCTCCGCGCGCCCGCTGCCACGCCGCGACTGCTCGACACGGTGATGTCGGCCATCCTCTCGCATCGCCGCGTCCGCATGCGCTATCACTCGTTCGCCAGCGCGCAGGTCAAGGACTATCTCGTCGAGCCGTATCGCCTCGCCTACGCGCAAGGCACGCTGTATCTCTTCGCCTTCGTCCCCGCCTACGGCGAGATGCGCACGTTCGCCGTGCAGCGCATCACCAGCCTGACGATGACGGAGGAGGCGTTCGATCCGCGGGACGCCGGGCACGGGCCGGCGTTTCCGGATTCGCTGTCGGCCTTCTCGGGCACGCCCGCGCATGTGGTCGTCGAATTCACCGCCGCCGAAGCACCTTACATCCGCGAGCGCGAGTGGCACCCGACGCAGACGCTCAGCGACCGTCCCGACGGTGGCGTCACGCTCGCCCTCGACGTGGTCGTGGACTGGGGCCTCGAGGCGTGGCTGCTGGGATTCGGCGCCGCCGCACGCGTCACCGCGCCGCCGGAGCTGGCGGAACGGCTGCGTCACAGGCTTGAAGCGGCGATCGATAGATACAGGTCTTAGGTCCTAGGTCTTAGGTCCTAGGATCAAGAGATAGATCTCGAGGTCTGAAGATCTTCAGGTCGATCACCAGCTCACAAGATCAAGAAATCGTCAGATTCGCTTGCTCCACGCCCCTGCCCGTGACCAGCCGTGTGAGATCTTTCACACCCGCCGCCATGTGTCGAATGGCATCGGCGGCATGACGCAAACGCGCGCGGCCGGTGAGCGACGGACCGATCGGGTCGCGCAGCAGCCACGATGTCTGTTGGGCCGAGGCCGCGGTGTGACGCGCCAGTCGGCGGATCTCCGCGGTGTGCGTGCCGACGGCGGCGCTGGCGCGCGCGCCGCCGGATTCCAGCGTCGCGTCGAGCACCATCAGGTTGGCTTCAAAGGCGAGATGATCGATCTCGGCCAGCAGCGCCGCCACCTGCGCCGCGGATTCGAGCCGATCGTTCATGGTCCGCGTCAGTTCGTGCAGCGCCGCGGCCGCATCCGGGCTGAGCGCGCCGGCATCATCGGAAAGGTCGGAAGGTGTCGATTCGTGCAGCACGGCAGAAGTCCCCGGACTCTCGGGGAATCGGCACGGACCGCGCGACCTTGAGTATGCTGTCTGGGCGTGGCCACCTCGACGGAACCTCCATCAGACTCCCCCGCCGCGTCGCCTGACGCCGCGCTGCTGGAGGCGCTCAAGGCCGGCGAGCCCGGCGCGTTCGAACAACTCGTGCGAACGCACGGCGGGCGACTGCTGGCCGTCACCCGCCGCCTGCTGTCCAACGAGGAAGACGCGCGCGACGCCGTGCAGGAGGCCTTTCTCAACGCCTACCGCGGCATTCAGCGCTTCGAGGGCGGTTCACTGCTCTCCACCTGGCTGCACCGGATTGCCGTCAACGCCGCCCTGATGAAACTGCGCAGCCGGCGGCGCCGGCCCGAGGAGTCGCTGGACCACCTGCTGCCGGCGTTCAACGAGAACGGCCATTTCGTCGAGCGCTTCGAAAGCCGCACCGAAGGCGCCGAAGCCGAGGTCGCCCGGGCCGAGGAACAGGCCATCGTCCGCGCCGCCATCGACGAATTGCCGGAACACTACCGAACCGTGCTGCTGTTGCGCGACATCGAAGGAATAGCGTCCACCGAAGTGGCCGAACAACTCGGGATCACGCCCAACGCCGTGAAACTCCGCCTGCACCGCGCCCGTCAGGCCCTCCGTACGCTTGTCGCACCTCGCCTGGGGAGAACTGCACGATGACCAAGCTCACTTGTCAGGCCTGTGCCGACTTCCTCGTCGACTACCTGAGTGGCGAGATGAACGCGGACCTGCGGGCGACCTTCGAGGTGCACCTCGCCAAGTGCCGCAATTGCCGTGTGTATCTGGAGCAATACGCCGCGGTCATCAAGGCCGGGCAGTGCGCCTGCGAGCAGGAAAACGAACAGGCGGCCAACGGCTTCCCCGAGGAACTCGTCGCCGCCATTCTGCAGGCCCAGAAGGCCCACGAATAGAAGACGCCTCCCCGCCTCCGCGCTACGGCGCTGCGAGCCCTGTAGGTTCCGCCTCCCGCCTCCCGGTCTCGTTCAGCCTTCCCGCCTGCCCTGAGCGAAGTCGAAGGGCCTCCCGATCTGATTCGCTCAGCTCTCCGCCGCCGGCGACGCTTCCGCGTCGTCATCCACCGGGCCGCGCTGGCGGGCGTAGAAATACGACAGCCCGAAGATCACCACGATCACGCCGAGCGACAGCCACTTCGGCACCTCGAAGTGCACCCAGCCGAGACCGTGGAAATACTCCACGAGCAGCTTGATGCCGACCCACGCGATGATGATGAAGGCGCCGTCCACCAGCGCCGGATAGCGCCGCACGAGGTTCAGCAACTGGCCGATCACCAGGCGCATGGCAATGATGCCCAGCAACCCGCCGGTGATGATCACCCACAGCTTGTTGGACATGGCGACGGCGACGAGGATGGAGTCGATCGCAAAGACGATGTCGGTGAGTTCGACCCGGGCGACGGTGGCCCAGAAGGCCGAGAGGCCCAGCCATGGCCGTGCCGGTTTGGGCGCCCGCCGACTTTCAGCGTCGCCGTGCCCGAAGAAGTGGTGATACGGCAAGTACAGCAGATACAGGCCGCCGAGAAGCCGCACCCACAGCAACTGGATCATGTAGGCGGCGCCGGCGGTGGCCAGGGCGCGGAAGGCAAAGGCGCCGAGGATGCCGTAGCGTAGCGCCTTCTGCTGTTCGGATCGCGGCAGCCCCAGAACGAGGACCGCCAGCACCATGGCGTTGTCGGCGCTCAGCAGGCCCTCGATGAGCACGAGCAGGCCGATGGTCAGAAAGTCGGAAACGTGAACGTCGAGCACGTCTTTCGAGTATATCCCGCGGCCGGTGCCGGCAGACGGTCTGCCGCGTCAGGGAATTCCGATTGCTGACCTCGCAATTCCCGAGGCGTCCTGAACCGTGGGGTTAGAACTGGAAGTAGATGAAGTCTGCCGTGCCCGCGTACAGCGTCAGAATCGCGTACACCATGCCGGCGGCCAGCACGGCTTTCGCGGTGACCGTCGGCTCGGCCACCAGCCGCCGTTCCTTCAGCCAGGCGAACACGTGCAGCGCGACGATCGGCAACAGGAAGAGGGCCCCCACCCACTCCATCGGCCCGAGCGGCCACCCGTCGAACACCAGGACGTTGGAGAGGACATGCCAGGCCTCCTCGACCGAGGGGCTGCGGAAGAACACCCACGCCACCAGCACCGTGCCCTGAACGACAAAGAACCAGGCGATGCGAAGGGCGCGGCCGGTCAGGCCGGGCCGCTCCAGGTGCAGCCCGAGCAATCGCTCCACCGCCAGCGCCACGCCGTGAATGGCGCCCCACACGATGAAGGTGTAAGCGGCGCCGTGCCACAAGCCACCGAGGAGCATCACCAGCAGCAGATTCACGTAGGTCCGCAGGCGGCCGCGACGGTTGCCGCCGAGCCCGACATAGAGATAGTCGCGCAGCCAGCGCGACAGCGTCATGTGCCAGCGTTCCCAGAAGTTCTTGAACGACGCCGCCAGGTACGGCGCGTTGAAGTTGAGCGGCAGCCGATAGCCGAGGATGAGCGCGGTCCCGCGGGCGATGTTCGAATAGCCGGCGAAGTCCGCGAAGATCTGCCCCGAGAACATCAGCGACAACCACAACGCCGACGCGCTCGTGCCATCGCGGCGCGTGATGCGCTGCCAGTGCTCGTCGACGTACACGGCGAGGTTGTCGGCGCAGACCATCTTGAGAAAGAACCCGCCGACGATCAGCCACAGCCCCTGATGGACGACCACGGCCCGCAGGCGGCGCGGCCGTGGAATCTGCGGCACGAACTCGACGGCACGCACGATCGGGCCGGCCACCAGTTGCGGAAAGAACGCGATGAACAGGTAGAACGGCGCGAAACGGCGGAGCGGCGCCAGATGCTGGCGATACACGTCGATGGTGTAGGACATCGACTGGAACGTGTAGAAGCTGATGCCCATTGGCAGCGCCAGCGCGAACTCAGGCGGCAGTGTCCCCGTCGCGCCAAACAGATCGTGATACACCCGTAGCGCGAAGCCACCGTACTTGAAGAAGGCAAGCAGCCCGAGGTTCGTCGTGAGCGAGATGGCGAGGACGACGCGTCGCCGCGTCTGCTGGCTGAGCGGCGTGTCGTGGATGGCGATGGCGGCGAGGTAGTCGATCGCCGAGCTCACCAGCAGAATGAGGATGTAGACGGGAATGTGCCAGGCGTAGAAGACGGTGCTGGCGATGATGAGAACGGCGACGTAGGCCGGTTCGATCTTCCGCCGGCCGATGGTGACCCTGGCGAGAACGACCAGCGCGAACAGGAGCAGGAAGGCCCACGAAACGAAGTTCACGGGATCAGCGCTCCGAGCTCGCGGACAAATGCCTCCGTCCAGGCGATGGCCGACGGTTCGTCGAGATGGTCGCCATCCTCGGACTTCAACTCCGCCGGGTGCACGGCGATGAGGGGCGCGCCGAGGCTTCTGGCGATGGCGGCGGGGCTGCCACCCATCGGCCGCGGCGTTGGCACATAGGTCAGGACCAGCCGCGCGCCACGGCGCGCCAGCGCGTCCTTGAAGCGCTGCGCCGCGCGGATCTCGTCGCGGCCCGGGCGCGGTTCCTCGATGTCACGCGGCGGCACCGGGTGCTGCCCGAGATCCCACGGCGACAGCTGCCAGGTACCGTTGGTCCGCGATCGATAGATGACCACTTCGCGCCGCCAGGGGAAGCCGGGGCGGCCGAACAGGTCGATGAAGTTCGGGACCACCTGATGCAGGCCGCGTCGCACTTCGTGGCCGGCCTCCGCCTCGTGACGCAGTTGCCACGCCCCGAACGCATCGTCTTTCATCACGGTGCGGGCGAAGTCGGAGATGTCGTCGCGGAAGAAACCGTCGGCGTTGACGATGACGAGTTTCGGCGTGAGGTCGAACTTCTCGATGATGGCCAGCGGAAAGCGGTCCATCTCGCGGAAGCCGAATCCCATGGCGTAGTAGCGCAGCCCGCGGGATTCGAAGAAGCCGTCGAGCACGCGCGGCCGCGCCGCGAACATCAGCCGCGAATTGCCGAGCAGCAGCACGTCGGCCCGGCGCAGGTGATCGGTGACGGCGCTATCGGTGCCGAAGTAGATGACGTGGTGATCGACGTGGCCGCCGTGATCATTGGCCAGGTAATAGTCGTCCGAAGGGCGCTCGGCGCGGGTGATGGCCTTGATGCGTCCGGCGTCCGGCCAGGTCAGCCACAGACCGGCGGTGACGACCAGAAGCGCGCCCAGGGTGGCAAAGAAGACGACCACCGGCGAAGGCGTCGAACCCCGTCTGTTCGCCAAAGTCAAGATTCCTCGATCTTATCCCGAGCCCATCACTTCGCCGCTGGCCGATCGTGATCTTGACTTGACACGATCTGTATCAACTCCTACACTCGATCCGTGTCAAGCTCAGAGCTCATCTTCATCTCCGTCGCGGCCCGCCTGCTCGACATGCACCCGCAGACGCTCCGCAAGTACGAGCGGCTCGGGCTGGTAAGGCCCGCGCGCACGCTCGGCAGCATGCGCCTCTATTCCGAGGAGGAGATCGAACGCCTGCGCTTCATCAAGCGGCTGGTTGAGGACGAAGGCGTCAACCTCGCCGGCGTCCAGCACCTGCTCGGCATTGCCGAAGTCATGCAGCGCATCCGGCCGCTGATGGACGACGCGGTGATTCAGCGGGATGGGACGCGGCGGCGGCGCCTGCTGCGCGAACTCGCGCAGCTCAACGATCGCCTGGGATTGAGCGGGCTCTGAGGCGGCCATGCAGTTCAAGGACTACTACCAGACGCTGGGCGTCGAGAAGACCGCCAGCGACAAGGACATCAAGCAGGCGTTCCGCAAGCTCGCCCGCAAGTTTCATCCGGATGTGAATCCGGGCGACGCCTCGGCGGAAGCCCGCTTCAAGGAGATCAACGAGGCCCATGAGGTGCTGAGCGATCCCGGGAAGCGGAAGAAGTACGACGAACTGGGCGCCAACTGGCGGCAATACGAACAGGCAGGGCCCGGTGGCCCGGGTGCCGGCGGCGGGTTCGACTGGTCGGGTGCGGGCGGGGCCGGCGGCGGCTTCCGCACCATGACCGAGGAAGAGATGCAGGAGATGTTCGGCGGCGGCGACAGTCCGTTCTCCGACTTCTTCCAGACGTTCTTCGGCGGCAGCGGACGCCGCAGCACCGGCGAACGCCGGGCGCGCGGCCGCTCGCGGCGCACCGGCCAGGACGTCGAGCACGAATACGAACTGGATCTCGAGTCGGCGGCGCGCGGCAGCACGCATCGGCTGTCGCTGCGCCACGACGGCGAGGCGCGCCAGGTGGAGGTCCGTATCCCCGCCGGTGTCGCCGACGGCTCGCGCGTTCGCGTCGCCGGCGAGGGCACGCGCGGCAGCGGCGGCGCCGCCAGCGGTGATCTGTATCTGACGATTCGGCTGCGGCCGCACCCCGTCTATCAGGTGACGGGCCGCGACCTGACGATGAAGGTGAGCGTCCCGGTCACCACCGCCGTCCTCGGCGGCGAGGTGTCGGTGGTGACGCTGCTGGGCAAGACCGTGCGCGTCAAGGTGCCGGAAGGCAGTCAGCCCGGCCGCAAGTTGCGATTGCGCGGCATGGGCCTGCCCGGACTCGGCGACAAGACGCCCGCCGGCGATCTCTACGTCGTCATCGACGTGGCGCTGCCGCGGACGCTGACCGCCGAGACGCGCAAGGCATACGAGGAACTGGCTCGACTCGAGGCGAAGGAGTAACACGCGATGAATCTGCAGAAGTTCACCGAGAAGGCGCAGCAGGCGATCCTCTCCCTGCCGGACCTGGCGCGCGAATACGGACATCCGGCCGTCGAGCCGGAACACCTGCTCGTCGCGCTGGTCGAGCAGCCGGACGCCGTCGTGCCGGCCGTGCTGCGCAAGCTGTCGATCGATCCGGCCGCGCTCGCGCGCGATCTGCGTGACGGCTTGTCGAAGCAGCCGCGCGTGTCCGGCGGCGCCGAACCGCACCTCTCCCCTCGCCTGCGCGTGGTCGTGGACGCCGCCACCGCCGACGCCAAGGCGATGCAGGACGACTATGTCAGCACCGAGCACCTGCTGCTGGGGCTGGTGTCCGAGCCGGGCCGCTCGGCGTCCGCCGCGGCGCTGAAGGCGCGTAACGTGACGCGCGAACGCGTGCTCGAAGCGCTCACCAGCGTGCGCGGCAGCCACCGTGTGACCGACCCGAATCCCGAGAACACGTATCAGGCGCTCGAGAAGTACGGCCGTGATCTGACGGAACTCGCCCGCCGCGGCAAGCTCGATCCGGTCATCGGTCGAGACGACGAAGTGCGCCGCGTGATCCAGGTGTTGTCTCGCCGCACCAAGAACAACCCGGTGCTCATCGGCGAACCCGGCGTCGGCAAGACGGCGATCGTCGAAGGCCTGGCACAGCGCATCATTCGCGGCGACGTTCCGGAAGGTTTGAAGGACAAGCGCATCATGGCGCTCGACATGGGCGCGCTGATCGCCGGTGCGAAGTATCGCGGCGAATTCGAGGAGCGGCTGAAGGCGGTGCTCAAGGAGATCGTCGACGCCGAAGGCAAGTTCGTGCTGTTCATCGACGAACTGCACACGGTGGTGGGCGCCGGCGCCGCCGAAGGCTCGCTCGATGCGTCGAACATGCTGAAGCCGATGCTGGCGCGTGGTGAACTCCACACCATTGGCGCGACGACGCTGGACGAGTATCGCAAGCACATCGAGAAGGACGCCGCGCTCGAGCGACGGTTCCAGCCGGTGATGGTCGGCGAACCCACCGTCGAAGACACCATTTCGATTCTGCGCGGCCTGCGCGAGCGCTACGAGATCCACCACAAGGTGCGCTTCAAGGACTCGGCCCTGGTGGCCGCGGCGGTGCTCTCGAACCGCTACATCACGGATCGCTTCCTGCCCGACAAGGCCATCGACCTGGTCGACGAGGCCGCGTCGCGCCTGCGCATGGAGATCGACTCCATGCCGGTGGAACTGGACGAAGTGCGCCGCCGCATCATGCAGCTCGAGATCGAGCGCGAGGCGCTACGCAAGGAAACCGACAAGGCGTCCATCGAACGGCTCGGCAAGCTCGAGCAGGAAGTGGCGAACCTCAAGGAAGATCACTCACGCCTGCAGGCGCAGTGGCAGCGTGAGAAGGACGCGCTCAAGGGCGCCAGCGATCTCAAGCAGCAGCTCGAGGACGCGCGGCGTCTGCTCGAGGACGCCGAACGCGTCGGCGATTATGCGCGGGCCTCCGAGCTGAAGTACTCGGAGATTCCGGCGCTGGAAAAGCGCATCCAGGAGCAGGATGCGCACGACGCCAACGCGCCGCGCCTGCTCAAGGAAGACGTGGACGAGGAAGACATCGCCGAGGTGGTCGGCCGCTGGACCGGCATCCCGGTGACGCGCCTGCTCGAAGGCGAAGTGCAGAAGCTGCTCAAGATGGAAGAGCGCCTGCACCAGCGCGTCGTCGGTCAGGACGAGGCGATCAACGCGGTGGCGAATGCCATCCGGCGGGCGCGTGCGGGCCTCCAGGATCCGAATCGCCCACTCGGCAGCTTCATCTTCCTGGGCCCGACCGGCGTCGGCAAGACGGAACTGGCGCGGGCACTGGCCGAGTTCCTGTTCGACGACGAGCACTCGATGATCCGCATCGACATGTCGGAGTATCAGGAGAAGCACACCGTGTCGCGCCTCATCGGTGCACCGCCGGGCTACGTCGGCTACGACGAGGCCGGTCAGCTCACCGAAGCGGTGCGGCGGCGGCCGTATGCCGTCGTGCTGTTCGACGAGGTCGAGAAGGCGCACCCCGACGTGCTCAACGTCCTGCTGCAGTTGCTGGACGACGGCCACCTGACCGACAGCAAGGGGCGGCGCGTGGACTTCAAGAACACCGTCGTGATCATGACCTCCAACCTGCCGAGCCTGGAAGCGCTGCGGGCGCACTTCCGGCCGGAGTTCATCAACCGCATCGACGAGATCGTGTTCTTCCACAGCCTGTCGAAGGCGCAGACCGCGGCCATTGTCGACATCCAGTTGCAGGGCTTGCTGCGGCGGCTGGCCGAGCGGAAGATCACCGTCGAACTCACCCCCGCCGCGAAGGATCGGCTCGTGGAGGAAGGGTATGATCCGACCTATGGAGCACGTCCGTTGAAGCGGGCCTTGCAGCGCCTGGTGCTGGATCCGCTGGCCATGCGCGTGCTCGACGGCGCCTTCGGTGAAGGCGACACCGTGATCGTGGATGCCGAAGGCGACCGCCTCGTGTTCACGAAGCGTCATACTGTGGAGACGGGCGCCTGAGCCCGCGCGGAGGAGCGATTCGTTGGCCAGTCCCCAGATTCCGGGTTCGTCGAAAGACAAGCGTCAGTTGACCACGCCGAAGCCCACCGCGTTGTGGTGGGTTCTCGGCGCGTTGTTGCTGCTGGCGATCGGTCAGGCGTTTTTCATGACGCCGGGCGGCCGGCAGATTCCGTACAGCGAGTTCAAGTCGCTGGTGCGCGGCGGGCAGGTGGCCGAAGTCGCCGTCGGCGACACGCACATTCGCGGCGTGCTCAAGAAGACCGAATCGGGATCGAACGCCTTTTCGACGACTCGCATCGACGACCCGAAGCTGGTCGAGGACCTCGATCAGGCCGGCGTGAAGTACAGCGGCGAGCTGGTGAGCCGCTGGCTGCCGGAGATCCTGAGCTGGGTCATCCCGATCCTGCTCATCATCGGCCTGTGGACGTTCTTCTTCCGCCGCATCGGCGGCGCCGAAGGCGGCGTGATGTCGTTCGCGCGCAGCAAGGCGAAGATCTTTGCCGAAGACGACGTCAAGGTGAGCTTCCAGGATGTCGCCGGCGTGGACGAAGCGGCGCAGGAACTCCGCGAGATCGTCGAGTTCCTGAAGAACCCGCGGAAGTACACCACGCTCGGCGGCAAGATTCCGAAGGGCGTGCTGCTGGTCGGGCCGCCGGGCACCGGCAAGACGCTGCTGGCGCGCGCCGTGGCCGGTGAAGCGAAGGTGCCGTTCTTCAGCCTGTCGGGATCCGAGTTCGTCGAGATGTTCGTCGGCGTCGGCGCGGCGCGCGTCCGCGATCTCTTCTCGCAGGCCGAAACGAAAGCGCCGTGCATTGTCTTCATCGACGAACTCGACGCGCTCGGCAAGATGCGCGTGCAGAGCCCGATGGGCAGCCACGAGGAACGCGAGCAGACACTGAACCAGTTGCTCGCCGAGATGGACGGTTTCGATCCGCGCAAGGCCATCATCATCATGGCCGCCACCAACCGGCCCGAGGTGCTGGACCCGGCGCTGCTCCGTCCCGGCCGCTTCGACCGGCAGGTGCTGGTCGACAAGCCGGACATCCGGGGCCGCGAGGCGGTGCTGCGGATTCACGTCAAGAACGTCAAGCTCTCCCCCGCCGTGGATCTGACGAAGATCGCGGCGCGGACGGCGGGCTTTGCCGGCGCCGATCTCGCCAACCTGGTGAACGAGGCGGCGCTGCTGGCGGCGCGGCGCGACAAGACCGCGGTGGACATGGCGGACTTCGACGAGGCGATCGATCGGTTGATCGCCGGCCTCGAGAAGAAGCGCGTCATCAACAGCAAGGAACGCGAGATCATCGCCTACCACGAGTCGGGCCACGCCATCGTCGCCAGCGCGCTCGAGGGCATGGATCCGGTGCACAAGATCTCGATCGTCGCGCGTGGCTTTGGCGCGCTCGGCTACACGATGCAGTTGCCGACCGAAGATCGCTATCTGATGCAGAAGCAGGACCTGGTCAACCAGATGACGGTGCTGCTCGGCGGCCGCTCCGCCGAAGAAGTGGCGCTCGGCGCCATCTCCACCGGCGCGCAGAACGACCTGCAGCGTGCCACCGACCTGGCGCGGTCGATGGTCACCGAGTGGGGCATGAGCGACAAGCTCGGGCTCGTGCACTTCGATCAGGGCCGGCGCGCCCGGTTCCTCGACGTGCCGATGCCGCTCGAGCGCGGCGCCTACAGCGAGGACACGGCGCAGCTCATCGACGCCGAGGTCAAGAGCCTGCTCAATCAGGCGCACAACGAAGCCCGCCGTATCCTGTCGGAGCAGCGCGACCTGCTCGAGCGCGTCACCCGTCGCCTGCTCGAGAAGGAAGTGATGGAAGGCGCCGAGCTTCGCGAAATGATCGACAACGCGGTACCGCAAACAACCTGAATCTGTTGATGTGGTGATGTGCTGATCTGGCGGAGCGCGAATCTCGTGATATTGTCTGCATTGCAGACAATCACGGAGGTCCGATGCCGCCAGCGCCGCCCTATCTCGGTGAGTTCGAATACGCCGTCCTGCTGGCCGTGCTGCAGGTTCGCGACGAGGCGTATGCCGTGCCCGTTCGCGAGGTGATCGAGGAACGCACGGGCCGTCCGGTGGCGCGCGGCGCGCTCTACACCGCGCTCGAACGCCTGGAAGCGAAAGGCTGCCTGCGCTCGCGCATGGGCGACCCGACGCCGGAACGTGGCGGGCGGGCCCGACGCTACTTCTCGGTGACGCCGGCGGGTCTCCGGGCGCTGCGATCCACGCACGCGGCGCTCAATCGTCTGTCCGAGGGCCTCGAAGCCATCCTGGAGCGGCCATGAACGAGCTCCTCTCCCCTCCCCCGCTTGCAGAACGCGTGCTGCGCGCGACCATCCGCGACGCGGAATGGCGCGACGCGGTGACCGGCGACCTCCACGAGGAGTTCGTCGACATCGCGCGCCGCAACGGCAAACACGCGGCCCGACGCTGGTACTGGCGTCAGGCACTCGGCCTCGGCGCGCGTTTCGCGGTGGCGCGCGTCGTGCCGAGAGCCGCGCCTCGCCGCTGGCAAGTCGCCGACGCCGACGTGCAACCCGCGGGCGGCTGGTCCATCGGCCGCGACGCGGTTTACGCCTGGCGCGCCATCAGCCATCGGCCGGGCCTCTCCGCCGCGGTGGTCGGCACACTCGCGCTGGCGTTGGCCGCCAACGCCACCGTGTTCAGTCTCGTCGACGCTCTCTATCTCCGTCCCTTCCGCTTCCCCGGCGTCGATCGCATCGTCCTCGTGTCGTCGGCGCTCAACAACGATCCCGACGCCGATCACAGCTCCGTCGCGCCGGCGGACTTCCGCGACTGGCAGCGTGAGAGCACGACGATC
This sequence comes from Acidobacteriota bacterium, assembly GCA_020851325.1. Taxonomy (GTDB): domain Bacteria; phylum Acidobacteriota; class Vicinamibacteria; order Vicinamibacterales; family UBA2999; genus VFZN01. The sequence goes on from JADZCY010000254.1 coordinate 18,840, forward strand.
GACACACTGGCGGCGTCGACGTTCTGGGACCCGAACATGTCGGGCGTCGACGAACCGGAACAGGTGCCGGGCTTTCTCGTGACGCCGGCGTTCTTCCGCGTCATCGCGGCGGAGCCGCTCATCGGCCGGACGTTCCTGGACGCTGAGGGTGTACCGGGACAGGACCGCCGCGTCGTGCTGTCGCACGGGTTGTGGGCGCGGCGCTTCGGCTCCGACCCCGCCGTCGTTGGCCGCACGATTCGCTTCGACGGCGAACCGTACGAAGTGGTCGGCGTGATGCGGCCGGGGATCGCGCTCCCGTTCGGCGCCGAAGTATGGGCGCCGCTGGCGTGGCCCGAGGACCGCTGGAGCGATCGCACGCGCGGCGGGCTGCTCGTCATGGGCCGCCTCGCCGACGGCCAGTCCGTCGACAGCGCACGCGCGGAGATGGCGGCGATCATCGAACGGCAGCGCCAGACGTATCCGGATACAAATGCGCGTCGTGGAGCGACGGTCGTCTCGCTCACGCGCGGACTCGCCGATGGCTTTGCCGCGCCGCTGCTCGCGATCTGGGAAGCGGCAGCGCTGCTCCTGCTGGTCGTCGCCTGCGCCAACATCGCCAACTTGCTGCTCGCGCGCGGCAGTGAACGGCAGCAGGAGTTCGCCGTCAGGATGGCGCTCGGCGCCGGACGCTGGCGCATCGCACGGCAACTGATCTTCGAAGGCGCGATCCTGGCCGGCATGGCCGTGCTCGTCACCGTTCCCCTCGCCATCGTCGGCACCGGCGCCACGCGCCAGGGGATGCCGGCCACCATCCAGCGCTGGGTACCGGGCATCGACTTCATCACGCTCGACACCGCCGTCCTTGTCGCGACGATGGCGCTCGGCGCGGTGGCGACGGTGTTCTTTGCCTGCCTGCCGGCGCTGCAGGCGTCGCGTGCCGACGCCGCGCTGGCGCTGCGCGACGGCGGTCGCACCGTCATCGGCGCTTCCGGGCGCGGCTGGATCAGCAAAGGACTCGTCGTCGGACAAGTGGCTTTGGCGGTGTGTCTCGTCGTCGGCGCGGGACTGGTCGCGAACGGCCTCGATCGCGCGGTGAACGGCACGCCGGGCTTCGACCGCCGGCACGTGATGACCGCCGAACTGCGCCTGGATGGCCGTGCCTACGAGCAGCCCGAGCAGCGGCGTCAGTTCGTATCGGCCGTACTCGAACGGCTGCGTGGCATGCCGGCGGTGGAAACTCTCGCGGCGGCATCGTCGCTGCCATACACGCCTGCGAGCGGCGAGCCGATCCTGCCTGAAGGCGTGGCGTTGACCGCCGCGGAGGTGCAGGTCGCGCGCGTGCAGCGCGTGACGCCGGCCTACTTCGACGCGCTGCGGATCCCGCTGCTCGAGGGCCGCACGTTCACCGACGACGACCGCGCCGACACGACGCCGGTGGCGGTGGTGAGCCGCAGCTTCGCCGAGCGTTACTGGCCCGGGCGCTCGGCGCTCGGCCGTCGCTTCCGCACCGCGCAGGATGGACCGTGGCTCGAGGTGATTGGCGTGGCCGGCGACGTGGTCCAGGACCTGTTGATGAATCGCACGGTGCCGTCGGTTTATCGTGCAGCGGCGCAGGCCCCGACATTCTCCACGGCGTTCGTCGTCCGCGCCTCGGGTGATCCGCTCGATGTGCGTGGAGAATTGCGCCGCGCCATTGCCGCCGTCGATCCGGAGTTGCCGGTGCTGCACCTCCGCACGATGGAAGCGGTGATCGCGGAGCGCGCCGGTGGCGCCACCCATCTGGCGCGGGTGCTCACCGTGATGAGCGGCATTGCGCTGCTGCTGGCGCTGATGGGGATTTACAGCCTGATGTCGTATCTGGCGTCGCAACGGACGCAGGAGTTCGGCGTGCGGATGGCGCTTGGTGCGACGCGCGGACAGTTGGTTCGCTTGTCGCTTCGTCACGCCGCCGCGGTCACCACCGTCGGCATCGGCGCCGGTGCGGTTCTGGCGTCAGCGCTCAACACCGTGATGGCGTCCGCGCTCTTCGGCCTGGTGTCGCTGGACCTGCCGGCGATCCTGCTGATGACCACCGCGATCGGCGCCGCGATGATCGTGGCCGGCTGGCTGCCGGCTCACCGTGCCGCAGATCTCGAACCCACAGAGGCCCTGCGCCTCAGATGAGAGCAAGCTTTCACGCCTTCAAGCCCCAGCCCCCCAGTCCGCCAGCCTTCCAGCCCTTTACGGATTTTCCACCGGCGCATTCGGGCCAGGCGCCGCTTCTTCTGCCTGGAAGTTACAGAGCTTGTGGGCGCCGTCGCAGAACGGGCGGCGCTTCGACTGGCCGCAGCGGCACAGCGCGAACGGCTTCTTGTTGAGCACGTATTCCTGGCCGTTCCAGTCGACGAGCTTGACGTCCTCGCCTTCCACCAGCAACGAACCGTTCTGTCGAACCTTGATCGTGACCATCCGGAATCCTCTTTCGCGTCGAAGCCGCGGCGGGCCCTACTTCTGCATCGCCGACAGGAACTCGGCGTTGGCTTTGGTCTTCGCCATCTTGTCGAGCAGCAGTTCCATCGCTTCAACCGGCGACAGCGGGTTGAGCACTCGGCGCAGGACGTAGACGCGCTGCAGGTCCTCTTTCGGAATCAGGAGCTCTTCCTTGCGCGTGCCGCTCTTGATGATGTCGATGGCCGGGAACACGCGCTTGTCGGCGAGTTTCCGATCGAGGTTGATCTCCATGTTGCCGGTGCCCTTGAACTCCTCGAAGATCACGTCGTCCATGCGCGAACCGGTGTCGATGAGCGCGGTGGCGATGATCGTCAGCGAGCCGCCTTCCTCGATGTTGCGGGCGGCGCCGAAGAAGCGCTTCGGCTTCTGCAGGGCGTTGCTGTCGAGACCGCCGGAGAGCACCTTGCCCGAGGGCGGGATGACGGTGTTGTAGGCGCGCGCGAGGCGCGTGATCGAGTCGAGCAGGATGAGCACGTCCTTCTTGTGCTCGACCAGGCGCTTGGCCTTTTCGATCACCATCTCCGCCACCTGCACGTGGCGCTGCGCCGGTTCATCGAAGGTCGACGAGATCACTTCGCCGTCGACCGAGCGCTGCATGTCGGTGACTTCTTCGGGACGTTCGTCAATCAGCAGGACGATCAGATAGATCTCGGGATGGTTCTTCGCCACCGACTGCGCGATGCTCTGCAGCAGCATCGTCTTGCCGGTGCGCGGCGGCGCGACGATGAGGCCGCGCTGGCCCTTGCCGATCGGCGTCATCAGATCCATGACGCGCGCGGAGAGGTTGTCGCCGTCGGTTTCGAGGCGCAGCCGTTCCTGCGGATAGAGCGGTGTCAGGTTCTCGAAGAACAACTTCTCGCGCGCCTGATCCGGCGCCTCGAAGTTGACCGCTTCCACCTTGATCAGCGCGAAGTAGCGTTCGCCTTCCTTCGGCGCGCGGATCTGGCCCGAGACCGTGTCGCCGGTCTGCAGGTCGAACTTGCGAATCTGGGAGGGGGAAACGTAGATGTCGTCGGGGCCGGGCAGGTAGTTGTAGTCGGGGGCGCGGAGGAAGCCGAAGCCATCGGGCAGCACCTCGAGCACGCCTTCCGAGAAGATGAAACCGCTCTGCTCGGTCTGCGCCTTGAGGATCTGGAAGATGAGCTCCTGCTTGCGCATGCCGGTGGCGCCGGCGACCTCGAGGTCCTTGGCCACCTGCGTGAGCTTCTGGATGCTCATCTCCTTGAGCTCGGTGATGTTCAGGCCCTTCTTGCCGTCGGCGGCAAGTTCGTTCACCTCGTTGGCGACGTCGGGCTGCGGCGGGGGCTGCTGGCCGCGGTGGGATCCCTGGCGCTTGTGACTCGGCATAACTCGTGGTTCTCTCCTCAGTTCGCCAGCCTGGCTCGGTCTTCCTGAATTGTGGGGTGTCGGTATTCGGGGAACGCGGGCCGGAGTGCGAGGCACGGGCCAGACGCGAAGGGCTGGGGGAACGATCGGGTGACGGGGAGGAGTATAGCAGAACTGGTACGGGGGCTAGAATGGATGTCTCGTGCGCGGGCTGACCTTGCCATTGCTGCTCCTGGCGGCGCTCACCTTCCTGGTGGGGCTGGGCCGGGGCGCCATCACCGATGCCGATGAAGCCTTCTACGCCGAAGCATCGCGGGAGATGGTCGAGTCCGGCGACTTCATTACGCCCGCCTACAACTACGAACCGCGCTTCCAGAAGCCGATCCTCTACTACTGGCTGACCGCCGGGACGTTCCTCGTCACCGGCGAAGGCGAAGCGCCGGCGCGATTCTGGGCGGCGATGTCCGGCGTCGGTCTCGTCCTGCTCACCGCCGCCTGCGCCCGCCGCTGGTTCGACGATGGGGTGGCGCTGCTGTCGGCGGCAATTGTCGCGACGAGTTTCGGGTATTACGCCATCGGGCGCATGGCGCTGCCCGACCTGCCGCTCACCTTCTTCATCACCGCCGCCATCGTCTGCGGCTGGATGGCCACGCTCGAAACCACGAGGCACCATCGCCGATGGGTATTGGCGGCCGCGGCTGCTCTGGCGCTGGGCTTCCTCACCAAGGGACCAGTGGGCGTCGTCATCCCGCTGCTGGTCGTCGTGCCGGTGGTGCTGCTCGAACGGCGCAGCCTGAACGTGAGCGTCGGTGACGCGCTGACCGGCGCGGTGGTCTTCGCGGTGATCGGCCTGCCGTGGTACTTCGCGATGTACGCGACACACGGCACCGCCTACCTCGAGAGTTTCTTTCTCGGCGACAACCTCGAACGCTTCGCCACCGATCGATTCAACGACCCGAGGCCCTGGTGGTACTACGGCCCGGTTGTCCTCGGCGGCCTGCTGCCGTGGGCGCCGCTGTGCCTGGTCTGGGTGAGTCCGGTGTGGCGCTTCCTGACGCGCCGCAAGGACATCGAGACACTCGAACTCCGGCTGTTGCTGTGGGCTGGCCTGCCGCTGCTCTTCTATTCGCTGTCGGTGGGCAAGCAGCCGCGCTACATCCTGCCGGTCTTGCCGCCGCTGGCGATTCTGCTGGCGGTGTCGGTGCTGGAACGCACGCGCGACTGGCGCAGCCTCGATGGCGCGCGCGTCCGCATTCCTCGCCCTCGTGTGGTCGGCATTGGCGCGGCGATCGCCGGCGGTCTGCTGGTGACGCTGTCGGCGCTGCTGTGGCGTGCCGAACCGCTGCTGCTCAACGTGTCCACGCCCTACACCATGGCCGCCGCGCTGCTCATCGCCGCGTCAGGCATGGCCGTGATCATCGTCGGTCTGTCGGGCGCGTGGCGGCAGATCCCGTTGACGCTCACCATTGCCGCCGCCATCACGTTTCCTGCCCTGCAATACGGCGCGCTGTCGGGCACGGGCGAGAGCACGGTGGAGCAAGTGGCGCGCGCCGTTCTCTCGGCGCGGCAGCTCGATCAACCGGTCGGTACGCATCACGTGTTCGTGCGCAACCTGGTCTATTACACGCATGTGAAGACCGAAGACCTGATGGACGACGCCGCGCTGGCGGCGTTCCTCGATCAGGACCGACCGGTGATCGTCGTCGCGCCGGCGCCGGCAATCGCGAGCTACGAAATGGCCCGCGGCCGCCCGCTGCGCCGCCTCGCCGAGTTCCCGTACTTCAACGAAGCCGGCGTACGGCTGCGCACACTGCTCTGGCCGGACCCGACGCGCGACGTCTCGACCGCTGTGATCGTCACCAATCGCTAGCCATCGATCCAGATCTTGCCGGGATTGAGAATCCCCGACGGATCGAATGCCGCTTTCACGCGCTGCATGAGCGCGATCACGTCCGGCGAGAGTTCGAGCGACAAGTACTGCGCCTTCGAGAAGCCGATGCCGTGCTCGCCGCTGATCGAACCCTCGAGCGCGACGACACCGCGGAAGAGTTCATCGGCGGCTGCCGCGGCGCGCGTCATCTGCGCGGCATCGGCAGGGTCGACCATGAAGTTCACATGGATGTTGCCGTCGCCGGCATGGCCGAAGCTGGGAATCCACAGGTCGTGATCGCGTTCGAGGCGCGCCAGCAGCGCGAACAACGCCGGCACGTGGCCGCGCGGTACCGACACGTCGTGGTTGATCTTCCGCGGCGCGGCGGCGCGCAGCGCATACGACAATGACCGCCGTGCTTCCCACAGACGGTCGCGCTCAGCCGAATCGCTGGCCGCATCAACGGCGATGGCACCGGCAGCACGACACGCGACGGTGACGAGCGCCGCTTCGTCCGCAACTGCGCCGGGCACGCCGTCCACTTCGATCACCAGCATCGCGCCGGCGGACTTCGGCGCCACGGTGCGGCCGAGATAACGTTCGACCGCGCGCAGCGACCCGCCGTCGATCAGTTCGATCGTGGACGGCAGCACACGCGCGGCCAGCAGCGCAGTGACTCCGCCGACTGCGCCGGCCACATCCGCGAACGTCGCCGTGATCGTCGACACCGCCGCCGGCTTCGGCAGCAGCCGCAGCGTGATCTCCGTGAGGATCGCCAGCGTGCCCTCCGACCCAATCAGCAACTGCGTCAGGTCGTAGCCGACGACGTTCTTCACGGCCTTGGAGCCGGTGCGGATGATCTCGCCCGTCGGCAGCACGGCCTGCAGCGCCAGCACATAGCGGCGCGTCGTGCCGTACTTCACCGCGCGCGGTCCGCCGGCGCACTCGGCGACGTTGCCGCCGATGGCGGAGATGGCGAGGCTGGCCGGATCCGGCGGATAGAACAGCCCGCGCGCTTCCACCGCCGTCTGCAGATCGCCAGTCAACACATTGGGCTCGACGATGGCGAGCTGGTTGACCTCGTCGATCTCGAGGATGCGTGTGAAGCGCTCCATCGACAGCACCACGCCGCCGCGCACAGGCACGGCGCCGCCGGTATAGCCGGTGCCGGCACCGCGGACGACGAGTGGAATGTGGAACTGCCGGCAGACGCGCGTGATGGCCGCAATCTGGTCGACGGTGGACGGGACGACGACGAGGTCGGCCGGGTGGCCGCGTAACAGCGCGTCCGTCCCGTAACGCTGTCGCGTGTCCTCGTCGTCCCGGACCCCGGCGGCGCCGACGGCAGCCAGAAATGCCGCGCGCGCCTCGGGAGAAATCGCCACCGCTACCCTCGCGCGGCGGCGCTGGACGTGACCGCCGAACGCCGGGCGATGAAGTCGTGCAGGCGATTCATGCCTTCTTCGAGCCGATCGATCGACGTTGCATACGACAGCCGGAAGAAGCCGGGCGCGTCAAAGCCTTCACCGGCCGTAACGGCGACGTGCGCCTCGGCCAGCAACGCCTCGGCAAACGCGTTGGTGTTGGCAAAGCCGGTGGCTTCAAGGACGTCGGCGACGTAGGGGAACAGATAGAACGCGCCGCGCGGCTTCACGCAGGTGATGCGCGGATCCTTCGTCAGCCATGCCGTCACCGCGTCACGGCGGCGGCGATACTCGTTCAGCATCCGCGTCACCTCGTCTTGCGGACCGGTGAGCGCCGCGAGCGCCGCCTTCTGCGTGATCGAGTTGATGTTCGACGTCGAATGCCCCTGCAGCGAGTTGCACTGGGCGATGAGCGCCGCCGAACCGATGGTCCAGCCGCAGCGCCATCCCGTCATCGCATACGCCTTGGACGCGGCGCTGCAGATCACGGCGCGGTCGCGCAGTTTGTCGGTCAGCACCTTCGGCAGGTTGTGCGGCACCGGGTCGTAGATCAGCCTCTCGTAGGTGAGGTCGGCGATTACCCAGAGCCCGCGCCGCGCCGCTTCGTCGGCGATGGCGCCGAGCGCCTCTTCGGAAATCAGCGCGCCGGCGGGATTGCTCGGCGAGTTGATGATGATCGCCTTCGTGCGCGGCGTGATGGCGGCAATGATGCGATCGGCGTGGATCGAGAACGCGTCTTCCGGCGACGTCTGGACCACCACCGGCGTCGCGCCCGCGAGCTTGATCTGCTCGGGAATCGTCGGCCAGTACGGCGCGTGCGTGATCACTTCGTCGCCGTGATCGAACAGCACCATCGCCGTGTTGTAGAGCGCCTGCTTGCCGCCGGCGGAGATGATCACCTCCTCCGGCTTGTAGGCGACGCCGTAGTCGGTCTGATACCGCTGACACACGGCCTGCCGCAGTTCGGCGATGCCGGCCGACGGCGTGTACTTGGTGAAGTTGGCGTCGAGCGCGGCATGCGCCGCCGCCTTCACGTGTTCGGGCGTCGGGAAATCCGGCTCGCCGGCGCCAAGGTCCACCACATCCACGCCCTGACGGCGCAGGCGGTCGGCTTCGGCCGTCACCTTCAGCGTCGGTGACGGGGCAATCTGTTGCATACGGGCGGCAAAGCTCATGTCGGTCTCGCGTCGGGATGAATGAGGGCCTGCTGGCGGCGGGCGCGCAGCCGCGCCTCCACCACTGGCGGTACCAGGCCTTCGATGGATCCGCCGAGCGCGAACACTTCCTTGATCAGCCGTGAGCTGATGTAGGTGTAGCGTTCGGCCGGCATCATGAACGTGGTGTCGACGCCGGGCGCCAGGTGCCGGTTCATCAACGCCATCTGATACTCGTACTCGAAATCCGCCACGGCGCGCAGGCCCTTGACGATGACCGTCGCGCCGCGCGCCATGGCGTAGTCCACCAGCAATCCCTCGAACGTGTCGGCTTCGACGTTCGGGTGGCCGGTGAAGGTTTCCCGGATGATCGCCAGCCGCTCGTCGAGGCTGAACATCGGCGCCTTCTCGCGGTTCACCAGCACGGCGACGACGACCCGGTCGTACAACCGCGCCGCCCGCTCGATGATGTCCACGTGTCCCATCGTCAGCGGGTCGAACGAGCCGGGACAGATGGCGAGGATGCCGGAAGCGCTGGTCATGCGTAGAAGGCCAATGTGCTGTCGCCGGCGCGAACAACCCGCGCGGGCGCGGTGCCGTTCAGCAACGGGGAGGGACGCCGCGAGGCGTGCTCCACGACGAGAAGGCCACCCGGGGCGCGGTGCGTGGCGGCGAGGCTTACCATCTCGGACAGGTTGACGAGGTCGTACGGTGGATCGAGAAACACGATGTCGAACGGACCGCCAGGCATCGGCCTGTCGAGGGCGCGGCCGGCGTCGTCGCGAACGATCATACACCTGGCCTCTTCCCCGACGAGCGCGACGTTCTCGGCAATCAGCGCCGCGGCCCGCCGGTGATTCTCGATGCAGACCGCTGCGGATGCCCCGCGGCTCAGCGCCTCGATCGCCACGGCGCCGGTGCCGGCGTAGACGTCCAGCACGCGGGCGTTGTCGATGCGCGGAGCGAGGATGTTGAAGAGCGTTTCACGCAGGCGATCGGAGGTCGGGCGCAGCCCGTCCCACGCGGGCGACTTGAGCGTGCGCCCCTTGTGGATGCCGGCGATGATGCGCATGCGAAACGGCCGTCAGCCGACGGTGATCAGGCCGAACTGGCGTTGCCAGACGGCGCGCACGTAGTGTTCGAGCGCCGGCCCGAGGCGTCCCTGCTCCACCCGCGCCCGCGCTTCGTTGAACGCGAACTCCAGCAGATCCGCATCGCGTGTGAGATCGCCGGTGCGTAGCTGTGGCAACCCGGATTGCCGCGTGCCGAAGAAGTCGCCGGGACCGCGAATCTGCAGGTCCTTCTCCGCAATCACGAACCCGTCGCTGCTGGACGCCATCGCCTTCAATCGTTCATGCGCATCGTCCGACCACGGCGCCTGATAGACGAGCACACAGGTCGAGTCGTGCGAGCCGCGGCCGATGCGGCCGCGCAACTGATGCAACTGCGACAGACCGAAGCGCTCGGCGTGCTCCACCACCATCACCGTCGCATTGGGCACGTCGACGCCGACTTCGACGACGGAGGTGGCGACGAGCACGTGCAGGTCTCCGGCGGCAAACGCACGCATCACCGTGTCCTTCTCGTCGCCCTTCATGCGGCCGTGCAGCAACGCAACGCGGAATTCGGGAAACACGTGCGTCAGTTCCTCGGACATCGCCGTCGCCGCGCGCAGGTCCACCTTCTCGGATTCCTCGACGAGCGGATAGATGACGTAAGCCTGACGCCCCTGCGCCACTTCCTGCCGGATCAGCGCGTATACCTCATCGCGGCGCGAGTCCGGTTTCACCACGGTGCGGATCGGCTTCCGGCCCGGCGGCAGCCCGCGGATGATCGAGACGTCCATGTCGCCGCATTCGGTGAGCGCCAGCGTGCGCGGAATGGGCGTGGCTGTCATTACCAGCACGTCCGGGTTGCCACCTTTGGCCGCCAAAGTGCCGCGCTGCACCACGCCGAAGCGATGCTGCTCGTCGATGATCACCAGCGAGAGCGCTTTGAAGACGACGTGCTCCTGCACGAGCGCGTGCGTGCCGATGAGCAGATTGATCTCGCCGCGGGCGATCGCCGGCAGCAGTTCCTTGCGCGTCCCCGCCGTCACGCGCCCCGTCAGCAGGCGCACACGATAGCGCGTGCCGTCCAGCCACTTCATCACCGTGCGGTAATGCTGCTCGGCGAGGATCTCGGTGGGCGCCATGAACGCCACCTGGAAGCCGTTCTCCATGGCGACGATGGCGGCCAGCACGGCGACGATCGTCTTGCCGGCGCCGACATCGCCCTGCAGCAGGCGCTGCATCGGCCAGGCGCGCTGCATGTCGGCGACGATTTCGGCGAGCGCATCGCGCTGACCGGGCGTCAGCTTGAACGGCAGCACTGCCCGCGCCGCGGCGCGGATGTCGTCGTTCACCTGCGGCACGAGCGCCTTGCGCACCTGCGCGTTCTCGTGGCGCCGCAGGGCGAGGCCGGTTTGAAAGACGAAGAAGTCCTCGAACACCAGACGCCGCTGCGCCGGCGTGTCGAACGCGTTCAGCGCGTCCACCGGCGTGTCGTTCGGCGGAAAGTGCGTGGCCTGCAGAGCGGCGCGACGCGACGGCCACTTCTGTGCGGCGAGGATTTCGTTCGGCACCGGATCGTACATGTCGTCCGGCAACTGCGACAGCGCCTGCCACACGAAGCGGCGCTGCATGTTCGGCGTGACGCTGCCGGTGCGCTCGAACACCGGCACGATGCGGCCGGTGTGCAGCGGTTCGGCCGCGCCAGCATCGGCGTTCGCCGGTTCGGCGTGCGTGGCCCCTTCGACGATCTCGAACTCGGGGTCGGTGATCTGCAGACCACGTGAGCCCCAGAGTTCGACCTTGCCGAACAGCACGACGCGCTGATGCGGGCGGATGACGTCCTTGAGGAACGCCTGATTGGGCCACACCACCTGAATCTGTCCGCTGGCGTCCTGCACCAGCGCGGTGAACAGACGGAAGTTGGCGCGTCGCGTCTGCTGAAGGTGGCAGCTGAGGACTTCCCCCGCCACGGCCGCCATCTGCCCCGGGCGCAGCGCGATGATCGGCTGCATGCGGCTGCGGTCTTCGTAGCGCAGCGGAAACCGGAACAGCAGATCCTCGACGACGACGAGACCGGCGCGCTTGAAGTCGGCGGCCTTGCGCGGGCCGACGCCCTTCAGGAACTGCAGCGGCGTCTGCAGCACATCGTCCACGGCGGGTTCGCTGGCGCGACTCATCGAGTCGCTAGCGTAACCCGACCGCGGCGGCGATGGCGTCTACTGAACGACGGTGGCGTGACCGGCGACGACGTCGATGCGCTGAATGCTCGACGGCAGATCGAAGGGACGATCGAGACGGAAGCCTTCAGGGAGTTCCGGCGACGTCGTGTAGTAGGTCACCAGTTCCTGAATCAACGTGGTAGGGACCGGAATGCCGCTGACGTCGGCGCGCTCGAGGACGAATTCGCCCTTGCCGTTGACGGCGCGCAGCGTGCCGACGGCGGTGACCGGCAGCCGGCCGCTCAGATACGCCGCCGGGTCGAACCAGCCGCCGCTGCTCTTCTTGCGGATGCCATCCAGATCGACGATGGCGCGTCCGCTGAGACGTCCGGGGCCGGCCATGGTGACGCTCGGATCGGCAACGCCCGACGGCAGCATCGAGGCGTAGCGGAGTCGGAGATAGGCGTTCAGTTCGTCGTTGGGCACTTCGGTGCGCGCACCACTCGGGGCGCTGTTGCCGCGCGCCTGGATGCGCGCCAGCTTCAGCGCGAAGGCATCGGCCTGTTGCGGGGTGGGGGCCGCGGCCGCACCGGCAAGCGCGACCGTGAGGAGGAGAACACCGGCACCGATCGTCAGTGGCCGCATGCAGATCAGTGTAACGCAGCGAATCCCCTCGGTTGATGCCCCCACCGCGCCATTGACTTTCGCCTTTCCTTTGTTTATTCTCGCCTGCGACCGGATTTTCTTCTTCTCTTCGCCCGGTCAGGAGGCCGCCGTGCAGCCGCTCACCAAGCGTCAACGCGAAATTCTGGACTACCTCAACGAGTTCATCCAGCAGCACGGCTACGCGCCGAGCCTCGAGGAAATCGGCGCCCGCTTCAGCTTGTCGTCGCTGGCGACGGTGCACAAGCACCTCACCAACCTGCAGGAAAAGGGCTTCATTCGCCGCTCGTGGAACCGCAGCCGCTCGGTGGAACTGCTCGCCAGCCGCGGCGCCGGCCGCGCCGTCGAATTGCCGATGCTCGGCTACGTCGCCGCCGGCATGCCGATCGAGGCCGTCACCTCTGGCGACAGCATTGCCGTGCCGGAATCGCTGGTGGCCGGCCGCCGCGACACCTACGTGCTGCGCGTCAAGGGCGAGTCGATGATCGACGAACAGATTCGCGATGGCGACTGGGTGGTCGTCGAGGATCGCAAGTCGGCCGACAACGGCGAGATGGTGATTGCGCTCGTCGGCGGACAGGACGTCACGCTCAAGAAGTTCTATCGCGAGGCGGGCCGCATCCGCCTGCAGCCGGCCAACCAGACGATGCAGCCGATCTATGTCGATCCCGACGGCGTGCAGATCCAGGGCGTGGTGGTCGGTGTGATGCGGAAGTATTGAAGGCGAAGCGGTAGGATGGGGCGGAGCCATCCATGTCCGACCGCAAACAGATCAACTTCACCATCCTTCCCGACGACGACACGGCGCCGCCGCGGACCTACGCCAACTTCTGCGCCGTGAACCACACGCCCTTCGACATCACGCTCTCCTTCTGCGAAGTGCATCCGCTGTCGGAGAAGGAGATCCGCGACGCCGAGTCGGACCATGTGATCAAGGCGCCGGTGCGCGCGCGTGTGGTGTTGCCCGTGCAGTTCGTACCGACGCTGATTGCCGCGCTGCAGGAAAACCTGCGCGCCTTCGAGGGGCCGGCGGCGCCGCCGGTGCCCGGCAAAGGCCCGATCCACTGACCGCCGCCACATGAAGACGCCCGCCCAGGCGCGCGCCATTCTCGCCGCGCTCGAAAAGCATCATCCGAACGCCGACACGGAGCTGGTGTATCGCACGCCGTTCGAACTGCTCGTCGCGACGATGCTGTCGGCGCAGTCCACCGACATGCGGGTGAACGCGGTGACGCCGGCGCTGTTCGAACGCTACCCGGATGCCGCGTCGCTTGTGAAGGCCGACACCGCGGCACTCGAGACGCTGATTCACTCCACCGGGTTCTTCCGGCAGAAGGCGCGCTCGCTCGTCGGCATGGCCGAGATCCTGATGCGTGAACATGGCGGCGAGGTCCCGGCCGACATGGACGCACTTGTGAAGCTGCCGGGCGTTGGCCGCAAGACGGCGAACGTCGTGCTCGGTCACGCGCTGGGCATTCCGGGGCTTCCCGTCGATCGCCACGTGCTGCGCGTGGCCAATCGCCTTGGCCTGGCGCACGGCGACGATGCGGTGCAGGTGGAAACGCAGTTGTGCGCGCTCTTCCCGAAGAAGAAGTGGACGCAGGCCTCCGACACGCTCATCCTGCACGGCCGCCGCATCTGCCGGCCGACGCCGCTCTGCAAGATGTGCAACGCGCGGAAGCTCTGCGACTACGCGCAGCGATGACGCGCGACCACTTCCGCACGCTGGTCGCCGAAGCCATCGACGGCATCCCTGCCCGCTTCGCCGAAGCGATGACCAACATCGCCGTCGTCGTCGAGGACCATCCGTCGGCGCAACTGCTGGCCGACATGGAGATCGAGCCCGGCGATTCGCTGTTCGGTCTGTATGAAGGGACGCCGCTGCCCGAGCGCACGTGGGGGCACGGCAATCACCTGCCGGATCGCATCACGCTGTTCCAGCGCGTGATCGAGGAAGAATGCGACGGCGACGAAGACGCCATCGTGATGGAGATCGGCGACACGCTGATCCACGAGCTGGGGCACTACTTCGGGCTCAGCGAAGACGAGATCATGGAGATCGAGGAGCGCTACTGGCGTGGTGAAGGCACGTAAACGATTCGGGCAGCACTTCCTGGAAGCGGCGTGGGTCACCAAGCTGGTGAATGCGCTGCAGGCGCAGCCGGACGATCGGTTCGTGGAGATTGGCCCCGGCCGCGGTGCCATCACGGTGCCATTGGCGGCACGTGTGGAGCACCTGCTGGCCGTGGAGGTGGACCGTGATCTCGCCGCCGATCTGCGCGCGCTGAACCTGCCGGCCCTGACGGTCGTCGAGGGCGACGTGCTCGACGTCGATCTGGCCGCCGCCATTGCCGAGTGGCAGGGCGCACCGCCGTCCGCGGATCACCGCGTGCGGATCGTCGGCAACCTGCCCTACAACATCTCGTCGCCGATCCTGTTCAAGCTGCTCGGCCTGGCCGCGGCCACCGGCGGCGTGATCGACGCGACGCTGATGCTCCAGCGCGAGGTGGCGGACCGCCTGACCGCCGCGCCTGGCACGAAGGAGTACGGCGTGCTGTCGATCCTGACGGCGCTGCATGCGGATGTGACGCGCGTGCTGGCGTTACCGCCCGGCGCCTTCCGGCCGCCACCGAAGGTGTCGTCGGCGGTCGTCCGGCTGGCCTTCCGGCCGCCCACCGTGCAGGTGAGCGACGAGGCGTTGTTCACGCGCATGGTGCGCAGCATGTTCACCCAGCGGCGGAAGGTGCTGTCGAACGCGTTGAAGCCGTTTGCCGACACGCTGGGGGTGAGTGCCACGGACGCGCTGGGGCGCGCCGGCCTCGATGGCCAGCGCCGGCCCGAGACGCTGCAGCTCGTTGAACTGGCACGACTTGCGGAGATTTTCCCTTCGGCCGATCGCACCGGCGTGCTATAGTTCCGACCGAAAACCCGCCTCGGTTGTTCAGGCCTCCCAGCGCCTGATGTTGGACATTTTGCTCGCGTCGGTCGCCGCCCCTGGCGTACCGCGTTGGCTGGGATTCTGCGCATGCATGCTTCCGCCCCTGCGGTTCCGACCGCGGGCGCTCCGTCAGTCGATCTGGTGCCGCTCGGCGGCCTCGGTGAGTTCGGCCTCAACATGATGGCCATCTCCTGTGGCGAGACGACCATCGTCATCGACGCCGGCGCGATGTTTCCCGATTCCGACCTGCCGGGCGTGGACCTCATCGTCCCCGACCTGACCTATCTGGAGTCGCGGCGCGGCCAGGTGCAGGCGCTCATTCTGACGCACGGACACGAGGACCACATCGGCGCGGTGCCGTATGTGCTGCCGCACGTGCAGGGCCCGCTCTATGGTCCGCCGCTGGCGCTGGCGCTGGTCGAACCGAAGCTCGAGGAACACGGCGTGACGCACGGGCCCGGCATCGTGCCGGTGAAGCCGCGTGACGTCGTCACCGTCGGGCCGTTCACGATCGAGTTCCTCCGCGTCACGCACAGCATGCCGGACTGCGTTGCCGTGGCGATCCGCACGCCGCAGGGGTTGATCCTGCACACCGGCGACTTCAAGATCGATCAGACGCCGCTCGACAACGACAGCTTCGACCTGCCGCGCTTCGCGCAGCTCGGCGCCGAAGGTGTGCTGGCGCTGCTCTGCGACAGCACGAACGTCGATCGTCCCGGCTTCACCGGTTCGGAGCGCGACGTGGAAGACGCGTTCGAGGAACTGTTCACGAGCACCGAGGGCCGGCTGATTGTCTCGACGTTCTCGTCGAGTCTGTATCGCCTGCAGGTGCTGATCGATCTGGCGGCGTCGTTCGATCGCAAGGTCGCCTTCATCGGCCGCAGCATGGATCGCAACTCGCAGATCGCGCAGCGCACCGGCCACCTGCACCTGCCGACCGGCGTCGTCATCAAGGACAGCGACGTCGGCAACTTCCCGGCGCAGGACGTCTTGTGCCTGGTCACCGGATCGCAGGGCGAGCCGAACGCCGCGTTGTCGCGCATCGCCATCAACGATCATCGCCACGTGCGCCTGGACGATCGCGATCGCGTCGTCATCTCGGCGCGGGCGATTCCGGGGAACGAGAAGGCCATCGGCCGCGTCATGAATCATCTGGCGCGGCGCGGCGTGGATGTGATCACCGCGTCGGACCGTCCCGTCCACGTGTCGGGACACGGATCGGCGGAAGAGTTGAAGCTGATTCTGTCGCTGGTGCGCCCGAAATACTTCATTCCGGTGCACGGCGAGTATCGCCAGTTGGCGCGTCACGCGAAGATCGCGGAGGTGGTCACGGCCGGGCTCCCGAATGCCGTGCACGTGCTGATGGCGGAAGACGGCGACGTGCTGCGTTTCGATGCCGAAGGCGGCCGTCTCGTCGACAAGGCGCCTGCCGGCCGCGTGCTGATCGACAGCACGCGCGTCGGTGAAGTGGACGACGAAGTGCTGCGCGATCGCCGGCACATTGCCGCCGACGGCGTGGTAGTGCCTGTCGTTGCCATCAACCGGCAGACCGGACAGCTCGAAGGCGTGCCGGAACTGATGGTCCGCGGCTTCGTCACCGCGGACGACGAGGCGCTGTTGACCGACGGCGCGATCCGGCTGAGTGAAGTGATCGAGGCATGCGGGATCGAGGAACGGACGGATCCCGGATTGATGCAGGAACGCGTGCGTACCGAAGTGCGGCGGTTCTTACGTAAACGAACGGGCCGGCGGCCGCTGGTGCTGCCGGTCGTGATGGAGATTTGATGCCGTCTGTTGCCGTTTCAGGCTCTGCCCTGTCGCGCCGGGTGAGCGAAGTGGTGGGCGTCGGCCTGTTTGCCGTCGCCCTCATCTGGCTGGTGGCGCTCGCCAGCTACGACGCCCACGATCCGGCCTGGTTCTTCAGCACCGGCGCCAGCGCCGCGCCGGCCAACTTCGCCGGCCGTGTCGGCGCGTTCCTCGCCGAGCTGTCGTTCCAGGTGCTCGGCTATGCCTCGTTCCTGATTCCCGCGATGATCGCGGTGGCCGGCTGGCGCTACTTCTGGTGCCGGCCGCTCACGGCCGCGTACACGAAGCTCACGGGCGCGGCGTTGATGTTCGGCTGCGCCAGCGCCTTCATGGCCATCACGCTCGGCCGCATCGATTCGGGCCCGCGCGCGTTTCGTGCCGGCGGCTATCTGGGCGAATGGCTCGGCGGCCTGATGTCGGACTATCTGAGCCGCACCGGTTCGGCGATCGTGCTGGTGGCGGTGATGGCCGGCGCCGTCATCCTGGCGACGCAGTTTTCGTTCGGCCACCTGTTCCAGATGGCGTTCGCCGCCATGGGCGTGCGCGTGCGCGAGTCGCTGCTCTCCTTCAAGAACTGGCGCGAAGAGCGGCGCAAGGTGAAGCAGCGCCACGAGGTGTTCGCCAAGCACGGCAAGGCCGACAGCCCCGAGGCCAAGGCGGTGGCGAAGCCCGTCGTCAAGCCGGCGCCCGTGGCAACGCCGAAGCCAGTGGCGCGTCCGGTCAGCGCACGCACCGACGACGAAGAGGACGTAGTGCCGGTGCGCAACACGCCGCCGGTTGTCCAGAAGCCGCGTCAGCCGTCCACGCAGCCGCTGCCGCTGCCCGAGCCCGACAAATCGCCGGCCGAGCGTCGTCTCAGCGGCTTCATGCTGCCGCCGTTGACGCTGCTCGATCCACCGCGCGCCGAAAGCAAGATCGACGAACGCGAGTTGATGGAATCGGCACGCCTGCTCGAGGAAAAGTGTCGCGAGTTCTCGGTGGAAGGCTGCGTCGCGCAGATTCATCCGGGACCCGTAGTGACGACGTTCGAGTTCAAGCCGGACGCCGGCGTGAAGTACTCGAAGGTCACCGGCCTCTCCGACGATCTCTGCCTGGCGATGCAGGCGGAATCGGTGCTCATCGATCGCATTCCCGGCAAGTCCACGGTCGGCATCCAGATCCCGAACCCGAATCGCGAAGCGATCTCGCTGCGTGAACTGCTCGAGTCCGATCACTACACGCGCACCACGTCGAAGCTGACGCTGGCGCTCGGCAAGTCGATCCACGGCGAGCCGTACATGGCTGATCTCGCGACGATGCCGCATCTGCTCATCGCCGGTTCCACCGGCACCGGCAAGTCGGTCGGCTTGAACGCGATGCTGACGAGTCTGCTCTATCGCGCCACGCCGGACGATGTGCGGATGATCATGATCGACCCGAAGCGGCTGGAACTCGGGATGTACGACGACATCCCGCATCTCCTGACGCCGGTCGTCGTCGATCCGAAGAAGGCCGCCAACGCGCTGCGCTGGGCCGTGCGCGAGATGGAGGAACGCTACAAGACGCTGGCCGCGTTCGGCGTTCGCAACATCGAGCAGTACAACCGCAACGTCCGCGCGATGCTCGAAGCGAAGGACCTCCCCACCGAAGGCGAACCGCCCAAGCCGCTCCCCTTCATCGTCGTCGTCGTCGACGAACTCGCGGACCTGATGATGGTGGCCGGCAACGAAGTGGAAGAGTCGATCTGCCGCCTGGCGCAGATGGCGCGCGCGGTGGGCATCCACCTGATTCTGGCGACGCAGCGTCCCTCGGTGGACGTCATCACCGGCCTCATCAAGGCCAACCTGCCGTCGCGCATCTCGTTCCGCGTGTCGTCGAAGATCGACTCGCGGACGATTCTCGACAGCAACGGCGCCGAGCAACTGCTCGGCAAGGGCGACATGCTGTTCCTGCCGCCGGCCTCGTCGCGCCACGTGCGCCTGCACGGGCCGTACATCTCGGAACAGGAATCGGCGCGTCTGGCCAGCTTCCTGCGCAAGCAGGGGCGGCCGGCGTTCGATGAAACGATCACCGCCGACGACAAGAAGGACGGTCCGGAAGGCATCGAGTACGAGCGCGACGAACTCTACGACGAGGCGGCGCGCATTGTCGTGCAGAACGGCCAGGCGTCGATTTCGTACCTGCAGCGGAAGATGCGCATCGGCTTCAGCCGTGCCGCGCGCCTGGTCGACATGATGGAGATGGAGGGCCTGGTGTCGCCGGCCACGGGCGGCAAGGCTCGCGAAGTGCTCGTCCCCCGCGACTACTTCGACGCCGTCGACGCGCAGTTGCGATGAGCGAGGTGCCATGTCATTGACCTCACGCCTCCTGATGCTGAGCGGGCTCGCGGTGCTCCTGACCGCGACGCCGGCGCTCGCCCAGACCGCGAAGGTCCGTTACGAACGCGCGCTCGAGGCCGAGACGGCGATTCGTGCGCGTCTCGACGCCGCCGCCGACCCGACGCCGGCCGTCCGCGGCGATCTGCTGCGCCAGACGACGCGCGTGGTGACGAGTTTCGAAGCGATCGTGCGGCGCTACCCCACCACCGGGTACGCCGACAACGCGCTGTGGCAGGGCGCGCAACTGGCGGAGACGGCATACCGCCGCTTCGGCCGTGCCGATGATCGGCTGACGGCGTCGACGTTGTACACGTGGCTGATCCGCGAGTATCCGACCAGTCCGCTGGTACGACGCGCCAGAACACAGGTCAATGCACTCGAAGCGACGCGCAGCGTCGAGGCCAGCGTTCCGGCGCCAGCGCTGACCACACAGCCGGTGCCCGCGCCTCCGCCACCGGCCGCGGCGACGTCCACGCCGGTGCCGACGATGCAGAATGCGTCGGCGCCAACGGCCAGTGTCGGCTCGGCGGCGCGTGCAACGCTCAGCGACATCCAGCGCAGCGTGCTTCCGGACTCGGTTCGTGTCACCCTCGCCCTCGATCGCGAAGTGGCGTATCACGAGGAGCGCATCGTCAATCCGGACCGCGTGTTCTTCGATCTGCGCGGCGCGCAACTGGCGACGCCGCTGGTCGACACCGTGCTGAGTTACGACGATGACGTGGTGCCACAGATTCGGACGGGCCGTCATCCGAACGGGACCGTGCGCGTCGTCCTCGATCTGAAGGGCGTGGCGCGCTACAGCGTGTTTTCGCTGTACAACCCATACCGGCTCGTCATCGACTTCGAACGGTCGAAGGCCATCAAGGTGGCGCAGCCGACGGTGACGCCGCCGGCGCGTGTGACGACGGAGCGTCTCGAGGATGCCCCGTCAGTAGTGATCACCGATGACGCGACACCCGACGGCCGGGCCTCGGCGAGCGCGCCGCCGGCTACGGCAACGGCGGCCCGGTCGAATCCCGCGCCGGCCAGTCCCGCCGCTGCAACGGGTGCCGCGAATCCCGCACCCGCAACGCCACTGCCTACCGACGGCCCCGCCGCGCCGATGGCGCCGCTCGCCAACGGCGCCGGGCGATTCTCGTTGTCCCGGCAACTCGGCCTGAGCGTCTCGCGCATCGTCATCGATCCCGGCCATGGTGGACGCGATCCTGGCTCCAATGGCCATGGCGTCCGCGAAGCGGACCTGACGCTCGACGTCGCGCTGCGGCTCGAGAAGCTGCTGTCGGCGGAACCGGGCGTCGAAGTGATCCTGACGCGGCGGACGAACGTGTATGTGCCGCTCGAGGAACGGACGGCGATCGCCAACCGCGAGGGCGCGGATCTCTTCCTGTCGATTCACGCCAACGCCGCGCGGAACACCGCCGCGCGAGGGGTGGAAACCTATTACCTGAGTTTTGCCTCGTCGCCGGAAGCCGAAGCCGTGGCCGCGCGCGAGAACTCGGCGTCGGAACGCGCGATGCACAACCTGCCCGACATCATCAAGGCGATCGCGCTCAACAACAAACTCGACGAGTCACGCGATCTCGCCGGCACCGTGCAGGAGCACATGATCACGCGGCTGCGGAAGTCGAACAAGGACGTCCGCAACCTTGGCGTGAAGAAGGCGCCGTTCGTCGTGCTGATCGGCGCGGCGATGCCGAGCGTGCTGGCCGAGATCTCGTTCCTCACCAACAAGCAGGAAGCGCAGCTGCTGAAGACGGCCGCCTACAAGCAGCGGATTGCCGAAGCGTTGTTCGACGGTGTGTCGAGTTATCGCAAGGCGCTGAAGCGGCAAGTGACCGTCGCTGACCAGCGCCCGGAGGATCGTCAATAAGACTGGCCGAGGCCGCCGCCGGCCGCGGCGAGTGCTACGCCTTGAACAGGTCGTGCTGGCCGCCGCGCGCCTCGATGATCGTGATGGCGCGGCGTGAGCGGTACCACGTGAACAGCACGCCCGCGAGCAGGCCCGCCACCAGCGCCGCCGCCATGATGGCGCCGGTCAGCCCGAACGCCGCCACGGCGACATCGATCATGCTCAACTCCGGCGACGGCGGCTTCGACACCTCGACGATGGTGACGGTCGGGACCGCGCTTTCGGGGATGCGGCCGGGGTCGGGCTGTTGCCAGGTCACGACCACGAGTGTAGCACCCGCCTCCGCGCCGATGCGCAACGGCCCGGCACGTCCAGCGCCACTCAGCGCCCGGCGATTCTGCTAGCGCGGGATCGGCGCCCGGCCGAGCTCCACCAGCGTGCGGATCATGGTTCCCGTCGCGCCGCGCGCCAGCCACGGCTTGCTGTCCTCGTGCCACGCCGGCCCGGCAATATCCATGTGCGCCCACGGTCCACTGCCGGCGAACTCGCGCAGGAACATCGCCGCCGTCACGGCACCGGCGGCCCGGCCCGGGCTGTTGATCATGTCGGCGATGTCGCTCTTCAGCGCGTCCTTGTATTCCTCGAAGAGCGGCATCTGCCACACCTTCTCGCCACCGCGCGCCGCCGCCAGGCGGATGGCATCCACCCACGGCTGGTGACTGCCGAAGAGGCCGGTGGTGATCTTGCCGAGCGCGACGATGCAGGCGCCGGTGAGCGTGGCGACGTCGACGAGATGCGTCGCGCCCAGTTGCCGCGCGTGCCACAGCGCATCGCCGAGGATCAGGCGGCCTTCGGCGTCGGTGTTGTTCACCTCCACCGTCAGGCCCGAGGCGCCGCGCAGCACGTCGCCCGGTTTCAGCGCACGGCTGCCAGGCATGTTCTCGGCCGAAGCCACGACCGCGATTGCGCGGATGGGCGCGCGAAGCTGCGCCAGGGCGCGGAGCGCCGCCAGCACCGTGGCGCCGCCGGCCATGTCGTCCTTCATGCGCTCCATGCCGTCGGCGGGCTTGATCGAGATGCCGCCGGTGTCGAAGGTGATGCCCTTCCCCACCAGGCCGAGCGTGACGTCGCGTGCAGCGTCGGCGGGTTCGTAGCGCGCCACGATCAGCCGCGGCGGCTCGGCGCTGCCGCGCCCGACACCGAGCAGCATCCCCATGTTCAGCGCCTCGATCTGCGGTACATCCAGCACCTCGACGCTGATGCCGTCAACGCCAACGAACTTTGCCGCCTTGTCGGCGAAGATCGCCGGCGTCAGGTGATTGCCCGGTTCGTTCACCAGCACGCGCGCGCCGTTGATGGCGTCGCCGATGATGGCGCCCGACTGCGCCGAGGCGTGGACCGGCGCCGCGGTGACGAGCGTGACGTCGGTGACGAAGAAGCGCGGCTCGGGACGGCTCTTGTGCACCGCCCCATCGAAGTTGGCCAGCGCAAACCCTTCACACAGCAGATCCGCCCGGCCGCCATCGTCCTGCCCGGTGCCGTCGGCGTCGATCCATGCGAGACGCCCGAAGCGCTGGGCGCGGACGGTGGTGACGGCCGTGGACGCGACACGACGCACGCGCTCGGCCGACATCTCGGCGCGCGGGCCGAGGCCGATGAAGAGCACGCGGCGCGCCTTCCATCCGGTGGCGACAATCGGCGCCCAGAAGGTTTCACACGGCTTGGGCGTGAACTCGCCGCGGGCCAGCGCTTCGCTCAGCGCCCGGCCAACGGCGGCATCGAACGCGGCGACCGCCGGAGCGGTGTCGTCCGCGGCAAGGGGAACGGCGAGAACATCGGCGTCGACAGCGGGGGGAGGGGCGTTGAGGACATGAATGCGCGGGATTTCGTAGGCAACCGACATAGGATGGGCCCGCAGTGTACCACCACGACCGTAGCGCGGCCGCAGGGAACCACGGCGGCCGGATCACGCCCACATCGGCCAGAGCCAGAACGCCAGCGACACCACCGCGTTGTAGATCACGAAGACGATGGCGGCGTAGCCCATGATGTCGCGGAAGTCGAGGCGGGCGGCGGCCAGCAGCGGCAGCGCCCAGAACGGCTGGATGATGTCGGTGGCCATGTCGCCCCAGGCGTACGACAGCACGACTTGTGAGGTCGGCACACCCAGCCGCGCCGCGGCATCGACGAGATACGGCGCCTCGATCGCCCACTTCGATCCGCCCGACGGGACGAAGTAGTTGACGA
>JADZCY010000255.1 GCA_020851325.1 Acidobacteriota bacterium
AGCAGCAGCTTCGCGCCTTCGAATTGTGGGCGCTTCACGCTCGACACCACCGTGCCCACCACCCGCGCGACGATCACGGGTGATCCTTGCCGGCCGCGTGCCAGTGATCGACGATGCCGACAATGCCGGCATCGGTCGGCACTTCGGTGGGATGAAAGGGAAAGCTGGCTTCCTTGCCGCGGACGAAGAACACGTGCTCGCCGACGCCCGCGCCCACCGAATCGACGGCAATGAGCGGACGGCCGACGGCGGAACCGTCGGCGGCGATCGGCTGCACCATCAGCAGCGTGACGCCGTGAAGCTGTGGGTCCTTGCGGGTGGCGACGACATCGCCGATGACGCGGGCCAGTTGCACGGCATCACTCCACGACGTCCACGTGATCGACGATGCCGACCACCACGGCGTCCACCGGGCAGTCTTTCATGCCCGACGCCATGCGCGCCGAACTGCCGGACACGATGAGGACGGTTTCGCCGACGCCGGCGTCAACCGTGTCGACGGCGACGAGATGATTGCCTTCGGCGGCACCGCTCGGATCCACGGGGCGCGCCAGCAACAGCTTGTTGCTGACCAGGCGCGGATCCTTCCGCGTCGCGACGACGGTGCCGACGATGCGTGCGAGAAGCATCGAGCAAGCGAACGCGTGTCAGTTCTTGGCGGCGGCCTTGCCGATCGGCAGGACGTCTTCGAGGTTGGCGTGCGGCCGCGGGATGACGTGCACCGACACCAGTTCGCCGACACGGCGGGCAGCGGCGGCGCCGGCGTCGGTGGCGGCCTTCACCGCCGCGACATCGCCGCGCACGATCGCGGTGACATAGCCCGCGCCGATCTTCTCCCAGCCCACCAGCGTCACTTTGGCGGCCTTCACCATGGCGTCGGCCGCTTCGATCATCGCGACCAGCCCCTTGGTTTCGACCATGCCCAGTGCTTCACCCATTCGCGCCTCCAAGCCCCAAGCCCTTCAAGCCGTTCAAGCCCTTCAAGCCCCGAGCCGTTCACCCAAGCCCTTCAAAGCCTCGAGCCGTTCGACCAAGCCCTTCAAGCCCTATTTCAGTTGCCTCACCGCGTCCTCGATGAGGGCGCTGAGTTCCCGGTATGTTAGCCGAATCTCGGCGTCCGTGCCGGTCGCGCCGGCCGCCGGAACACCGGGCGCATCGGGCACCAGCCGCACCGCGCCGGCGTCGGGCGCCTGCACCACCTGACACGCCACCTGGCCGTCGAGG
This sequence comes from Acidobacteriota bacterium, assembly GCA_020851325.1. Classification (GTDB taxonomy): domain Bacteria; phylum Acidobacteriota; class Vicinamibacteria; order Vicinamibacterales; family UBA2999; genus VFZN01. The sequence goes on from JADZCY010000255.1 coordinate 1,225, forward strand.
CCGGGACCGCTGCCGTCGGTGCAGATCGGCGCCGGCGAGGCGATGCCGTACATGCCGCGCAGGCCCTGCAGCCGTTCCACTTCGCCCTTCGACAACAGGTTCTCGCGGCCCAGCGTGCGCGCGACGAGGCTGATGGTGGCGAAGTGCTCGATCGTCTCCATGCGGTAATACGCCGAGTAGACGTCACCGGCCACCGCCAGCGCGCCGTGATTGGCCAGCAGCAGACCATCGTGCGCCTTGATGTATCGGCGCACGGCCGCCGGCAGTTCCTCGGTGGACGGCGTCGCGTATTCGGCGATCGGAATGCTGCCGAGCGTCGTGATCACTTCGGCGAGCACGGCACGGTCGAGCGGGATGCCGGCGACGGCAAAGCCAGTCGCGGTCGGCGGGTGCGCGTGCACCACGGCGCGGATGTCGGGCCGCTGCCGGTACACCTCGAGGTGCATCTTCAACTCGGACGAGGCGTTGCGTTCGCCGCTGATCTTACGCCCGTCGAGATCGGTGATCACCATCATGTCGGGCGTCATGAAGCCCTTCGACACGGCGGTGGGCGTGGTGATCAACCGCTGCTCATCGAGGCGGACGCTGATGTTGCCGTCGTTGGACGCGACAAAGCCGCGGTGCCACAACCGGCGGCCGCATTCGACAATGTCGGCGCGAATCTGCTCCTCGGTGCGCACGCGATCTTCCCGGCTACGCCACGGCCTTGGCGCGGCACGTCTCGGAGCAGAAGTCGGCGGGGCGACCCTGGCTCACGCCGGTGATGGCGCGCCCGGGCACGACATAGGTGCCGCAGATCGGGCACGGCGTCATCTTCACGGCCGGTGACGTACCGGGCCGGCGGCTGCCGGATGCGGCGCCGCCCGCGGCTCCTCGCACCACACCCTCGAGCAGGCGCCACACGGCCCGCGCCAGGAAGAGGAAAAAGAAGAAGAGGAGAAGAGCGCGGACCACCGGCTACTTGCCTCCGCTGGTCCCCGGTTGCGAATGCGCGCTCTGCAGGCCGTCGAGGCCCTTGCGCGCGGCCTGTCCTTCAGGGGAATTCGGCGAGATGGCCACCACTTGCTCCCACGCCTGCTGCGCGCCGGCCAGATCCTGCTTGCCGAACGCGCGGACGATGCCCATGTTGAGCAGCGTCTTGGTGTGCTTCGGATCGAGCGACAGCGAGTGATCGAACTGCGCAATGGCGCGGTCTGGCTGGTTCGTGTAGTAGTAGGCGACGCCGAGATCAGTGGAAACGTTCGGGTCGTCTTTCTGCAGGCCCATCGCCTGCTCGTACCACGTAATCGCCTGCGGATACTGCTCCGCGTCGAAATACATGTTTGCCAGTTGCACCCGCGGCTGCGCATCGTCGGGGTTCTGCTGGGCGACGGCCATCAACGCCTTGACGCGCTCCTGATCGAGCGCCACGGGCTGGCTGCCGCCGGCCGCGGCCGAGCCGGCGGAGGCCGTCTGCGCCGGTGGAGGGGCCGTCGGCACCGTCGATTTGGCCTGCTGACTCCCCAGCACCCAGCCCACGATGATGCCGAACAGGATGCCGGACAGCGCAAAGACGATGGAATCGAGTCGCATGACCAGGCTTCAGAATAACAACCTCTGGCGGAGCCAGTCCACCAGCGTTCGCGCCACCTCGGCATCGGCCTGCAGCAGCGTCGTCCCGTGCCCGCTCTGCGGGCTGATGAACTGATCGCGGATGCCGGCGCCGTCCGCGGTCAGATCGCGGATGGTGCGGAGCGCCAGCGGGTCGTCGGCGCTGGCCGCCAGCCACACGTGGCGGTCGCCGAGCTTGCGCATCGTGTCGGCGCCGACCCGCAGCCCGCGATAGTCGGTGCTGGGCGACAGCGCCGCGGTGACGCGCACGAGCGGTGTCTCGGCCGCGGCCAGCAGGGCGAGGTTGGCGCCGAGCGAGGCGCCGACGATGCCGATGGCGTCGGGGCGCACACCGGCGCGCTCGACCAGGAAGGTGACCGCGGCGCGCACGTCCTGCACCATCGCCGACAGCGGCGTGGTCGATCCGGCCGAGGCGCCGTGGCCGCGCAGATCGATCGCCAGCACGGTGATCCCGAGGCGCTGCAGATCGCCGGCGACGCCCGCCCAGTCGGCACGCGTGCGCGACTGCATGTGCACGAGGACGACGCCGGGCGCGGGATGCGACACCGCGTCGTAGAGATCGGCGGCGATCGTCACGCCGTCCGCGGCGGTGAACGTCACCGGCCGTGCCGCCGCCTCCGCCGGCGCCGTCGTCGCCGTCAGCAGCGCCACAGCCAGCAGCAGCGCCGCCATCACCTGCGTCATGCGCCGCGACCCGGACCGCGACCGTCGACGGCCGCGAGGAAGTCCTGCACCGCGCGCCGGAGACCGACGAACAGCGCGTGCGCGATCAACGCGTGGCCGATCGACATCTCGTCGAGATGCGGCAGCCGGTGGAACACGGTGAGGTTGCGGAGATCCAGATCGTGTCCGGCGTTCACGCCCATGCCGCCGTCGTGCGCGAGCGCGGCGGCACGCGCATAGCGGGCGAACGACGCCTCAGCGGCGGCCGGGCCGCTTTCGAATGCGCGCGCGAAGGGCTCGGTGTACAGCTCCACGCGATCGGCGCCCAGCTGCCGCGCCCACTCGATCGCCGCGTCCTCGGGGTCGACGAAGATACTGACGCGGATTCCTTCATCGCGGAATCGCCGTACGACGTCACCTATCGCATCGGCCGGCGTGTCGGCGGTCCATCCCGCCTGGCTGGTGATCTCGCCGGGCAGCACCGGCACCAGCGTGCATTGATCCGGCCGCACGCGCAGCACGAGGTCCACCAGATCCGGCCGTGGATCGCCTTCGATGTTCAGCTCGACGCGGCCACGGAGCGGCGCCAGTTCGTCGGCAATCTCCAGCACGTCAGACCGTCGGATGTGCCGCTCGTCGGCACGCGGATGCACGGTGATGCCTTTCGCACCGGCATCGACGATGGCGCGCACGGCCTCGATGACCGACGGCTGCGGACCGCCGCGCGCGTTGCGCAGCGTCGCCACCTTGTTGACGTTGACCGAAAGAGCGGGCATGGGCGGATTCAGCGGTCAGCCAGTTCGGCCCGTACAGCCGTGGCGATCTCTTCGGCCCAGGCCGTGATCTCGTCCTGGTGGCGTCCCTCGATCATGATGCGCAACAGCGGTTCGGTGCCCGAGTAGCGAATCAGCACGCGGCCCTGACCAGCGACGCGCTGCTCGACCGCCTCGATCGTCGTGGCAATCGACGCCACCTTGGTGAAGTCGGTGCGCTCGCGGACGCGGACGTTCACCAGCACCTGCGGATAGGTCACCAGCGCCGCTGCGAGTTCCGACAGGTCCTTGCCCGTCGCGTCCATCACGCGCAGCACCTGCAGCGCGGTACCGATGCCGTCGCCGGTCATCAGGTGATCGGAGAAGATCACATGGCCGGACTGCTCGCCGCCGAGCACGAGATGCTGCCGCTGCATCTCCTCCATCACGTACTTGTCGCCGACGGCGCAGCGCACCAGACGGATGCCGCGATCGCGCAGCGCGATCTCCAGGCCGATGTTGCTCATCACCGTCGCCACCACGGCGCTGCCGGGTAGCCGGTTCTCTTTCTGCAGTTGATCCGCGGCCATCAGCAGCACGGCGTCGCCATCGACGATCCGGCCCTGGTGATCGACGAAGAGCGCGCGGTCGCCGTCGCCGTCGAACGCGATGCCGAGACGGGCGCCCGTCGACACGACGCGTTCCTGCAGCGGCGTCAGGAACGTCGATCCGCACTTCAGGTTGATGTTGCGGCCATCCGGCGACACGCCAATCGCGTCGACGTGGAAGCCGAGCGACCGGAAGAAGCGCGGCGCCATCGCCGCGGTGGCGCCGTTGGCGCAGTCGAGCACGATGTGCGATCCGCCGAGCGGTCCGGGATCGCCGAGGATGCGGCTGGCGTGGCTCAGATACTCGCGCGACAGATCCTCGTGCGCGTACACGGGCTCGCCGGTGTCCGCCACCTGCCACGTCGGGTCGTGCACCAACCCCTCGATGCGCTTTTCGATCGCCTCGTTCAGCTTCTCACCGCTCGCCGCGAACACCTTGATGCCGTTATCCTCGAACGGGTTGTGCGAGGCGGAGATGACGATGCCGGCGTCGAAGCGCCCGTGCGCGGTGAGATACGCCACCGCCGGTGTCGGCACGACGTCCGCGCTCACCACCTCGGCGCCTTCACTCGTCAGCCCGCGCGCCAGCTCACGCTCGATCCACTCGCCCGACTCGCGCGTGTCGCGACCGACGAGCACGCGCATCCGCTGGCTGGCCGACTCGCGCGCGCGCACCAGCGCCGCGCCCACGCGCGCCACGGTGGCCGCATCGAGCGGCGCCGCGCCAGCCCGTCCCCGGATGCCATCGGTCCCGAACAATCTCATGGTTTCTCCGCCCTGATCACCACCGTCACCGTCGTCGTCTGCGGTGCCCGCACGCGCACCGACGAATCGCCGACGCCCACGGTCACCTCCTCGCGGACGACGCCGCGCCGGTTCGTCACCACCACCGGTTCGGTGATGGCCTCCTTCAGATTCTCGAGCGCCGACTCGGGGCCGGCCACTTCCACCGTCGCCGGTTCTGCCTGCACGCGTTCCACTTCGAACCCTTCCGGCGGCGAGCCCTCGAGAATCGGTCGCACCGGTAACACCCGCACGCCGGTTGTCTCGAAATCCATCGTCAACGTTGCCGGCGAGATCTGCACGGTCTCGAGACCGTACGGCGTGTTGACGAGATTCGGGGTCAGATGAAACAGCCGGCGGCCGGTGCGCGCGGTGCGGAGATCGATCACCGCCGAGATGTCGCCAGGGCTCATGCGGGTCAACGCGCCGGATGATCCGCGCAGACGCACTTCGACCGTGTCCGGTGGGTTGCTGGTGATCTCGAGATCGGTCGGCAGGTTCTGCAGCTCGATGGGCACGCGCATCACGCGCTCGGCGATGCGTTCGCCGGCGACGACCAGCCACAGCATCGTCGCGATGAGGATGGAGAGCAGCTTGAGCCCGAGGTTGCGGATCGACATGGAGGCCATCGCTAGATCGACCTCCCGGTGCGGCTGCCCATGTTCCGCCGCAGCGTCACCAGCGACTTGAGCCGGCTGCGCAGGCGGCCGGCGTCGAGGTTGCGCTCGATGGCGCCGTCGATGACGAGCGCCACGCCGCCGGTTTCTTCCGACACGACGATGGCCACCGAGTCGTTCTCTTCGGTGACGCCAAGCGCGGCGCGGTGACGCGAGCCGAGGTCGCGGCTGAGCCGCGGGTTGACCGACAGCGGCAGGAAGCACGCCGCCGCCGCAATCCGGTCGCCCTGCACGATCACCGCGCCATCGTGCAGCGGCGCCGAGACCTGGAAGATCGACACCAGCAGATCGTAAGTGAGGCGCGCGTCGAGCGGAATGCCGCTCTCGATGAAGTTGCGCAGGCCGATGCGCCGCTCGATGACGATGATCGCCCCGGTGTGTTTGGACGACAGCATCGTCGTCGCCACCACCAGTTCCTCGATCGTATCGTCGTCGCTGTAGGTGCGGTCGAACCAGCGGAAGATCGGCGCCCGTCCGAGGTGCATCAGGGCGCGGCGAATGTCGGCCTGCAGCAGGACGATGGCGGCGAAGACGACGTAGCCGATGATGTTGCGAATCAGCCAGTTCAGCGTCTCGAGCTGCATCCCGAGCGACATGTAGAACAGGCCGACGACCACGGCGATGCCGATGGCCATCTGCACGGCGCGGGTGCCGCGAATGAGCTTCAGCAGCTCGTACACGACGACCGAGACGATCGCGATGTCGAGCAGATCCCACCACGTGACGGCGGGGCGCTGGAGCAGTTCGGTGAGCCAGGACATGGGCAGCGCGGCCTCGAGGCGAGCGGCCGCTTGCGAGCGCTGCCGGATAGGCCTGTCGGTAGGTGATCCTATCGCAGGACGCGCGCCGGGCCAGCCACGGAGGCGTCAGCGGCCTCGCGCACGGCGTCGGCGACGCGTGCCACCTGCACCATCTCGGGGACGCGGTGCACGCGGACGATGTGGGCGCCGCCAAGGATGGCGGCGGTCACGGCGGCGGCCGTGGCCCAGTCGCGATCGGGCGCGGGCAGCGGTCCGGTGGCCTGCGTCAGGAACGATTTTCGCGACGGACCCACCAGCACGGGCCGCCCGAGGGCAGCCAGCCTGCCGGTGGCGGCCAGCACGGCGAAGCTTTGTGCCGCCTGTTTCGCGAAGCCGATGCCCGGGTCGATCACGATCTGATCGCGACGGATGCCGGCGCCGATGGCCCGCTCGATCCGGCGCTGCAGGTGCCGCGTCACGTCCATCACCACGTCGTCGTACTGCGCCTGGGCGTACATGTCGGCCGGGCGGCCGCGCATGTGCATCAGGATGACCGCCACGCCGCGCGACGCGAGGAGCGGCGCCATGGCGGGATCGAAGTCCAGGCCGCTGATGTCGTTGACGATGGCCACGCCTTCGTCGAGGGCGAAGTTGGCGACCTCCGCTTTCATCGTATCGACGGAGAGCGGCACCGGCGTGCGCCCACCCACAGCGCGCAGCACCGGACGCAGGCGCGCCAGTTCGTCGGCGACGGACACCGGCGCGGCGCCCGGGCGCGTGGACTCGGCGCCGATGTCGATGATGTCGGCGCCGGCGGCCGCCATCGCGTGCACGGCGTCGATGGCCCGCCCCGGATCGGCGGCCAGGCCATCGGCCGAGAACGAATCGTCAGTGAGGTTGAGGACGCCCATGACGAGCGTCCGCTGGCCGAGGACCAGCGGCGCCCGCCCGGGCAACTGAAGGAGATGCTGTGCGCGGGGAACGATCTATCTATTCCTGCGTGAGAGGCTTCGGGAGCGGCGACACGAGCGGCGGACGCTCCGGCTGACGCGGCCTGTCGCGCAGGCCATCTGACGAGGGCGGCGGCGGCGTGGCGCTTGGCGCGTCGTCGATCGGCTGACCGTAGGCGAGGCGGCGCACCTGATCGGCGTCCAGCACCTCGCGCGCGAGCAGCGCGTCGGCAATGGCAATCAGCCGCGCCTTGTGCTCCGAGAGAATCTCGGTCGCACGCTCGTAGTTCACCGTGATGATGCGCTTCACCTCGGCGTCGATCTTGAGCGCCGTGTCTTCGCTGTAGTCCTGGTGCTGCGCGATCTCGCGGCCGAGGAAGATCTGCTCTTCCTTCTTGCCGAAAGTGAGCGGCCCCATGGCGTCGCTCATGCCCCACTCGCACACCATGCGGCGGGCGAGGTCCGTCGCGCGCTCGATGTCGTTGCCGGCGCCGGTGGTGACGTCGCCGCTGGTCAGCTCCTCGGCGATGCGGCCGCCCAGCAGGATCGCGATCTGATCCATCAGGTAGTCGCGCGAGTAGTTGTGCTTCTCGTCCACCGGCAGTTGCTGGGTGAGGCCCATCGCCATGCCGCGCGGGATGATCGTCACCTTGTGGATCGGATCCGCGAGCGGCAGCAGGATGCCGAGCAGCGCGTGACCGGCCTCGTGTACCGCGGTGACCTTCTTCTCTTCGTCGGTGACGATCATCGAGCGCCGTTCGGCGCCCATGAGCACCTTGTCCTTGGCGAACTCGAAGTCGTACATCGAGACGAGCTTCTTGTTGGCGCGGGCGGCCTGCAGTGCCGCCTCGTTGACGAGATTGGCCAGGTCCGCGCCGGTGAAGCCGGCCGTCCCACGCGCCAGCACGCGGACGTCGACATCGTCGGCCATCGGGATCTTGCGGGTGTGGACGGCGAGGATGCCTTCGCGACCCTTCACGTCCGGACGGTTGACGATGACGCGGCGATCGAAACGGCCGGGACGGAGCAGCGCCGGATCTAGCACGTCGGGGCGGTTGGTCGCCGCCATCAGGATGACGCCTTCGTTCGATTCGAAGCCGTCCATCTCGACCAGCAACTGGTTGAGCGTCTGTTCGCGCTCGTCGTGGCCGCCGCCGAGGCCGGCGCCGCGATGACGCCCGACGGCGTCGATTTCGTCGATGAAGATGATGCAGGGCGCGTTCTTCTTGCCCTGTTCGAACAGGTCGCGGACGCGCGAGGCGCCGACGCCGACGAACATCTCGACGAAGTCGGAGCCGCTGATCGAGAAGAACGGCACGTTGGCTTCGCCGGCGACGGCGCGGGCCAGCAAGGTCTTGCCGGTGCCCGGCGGGCCCATCAGCAGCACGCCCTTGGGAATGCGGCCGCCGAGCTTCTGGAACTTCTGCGGTTCCTTGAGGAACTCGATGATTTCCTGGAGTTCGTCCTTCGCCTCATCGGCGCCGGCGACGTCGCGGAAGGTGACCTTCTTCTGCGCGGACGAGGACAGCTTCGCCTTGCTCTTGCCGAACGACAGCGCCTTGTTGCCGCCGCTCTGCACCTGACGCATGAAGAAGATCCAGAAGCCGATGACGAGCAGGATCGGCGCCCACGACAGCAGCAGCGCCGCCCACGGCGAGGCGGTCGGCTCCTTGGCGTTGACCACCACGCGCTTCTCGATGAGGCGGTTGGCCAGGCCCTCGTATTGAAGCGGGGCGAACGTGCGGAAGAATTCCTTGTCGGTCGTCGTGCCGGTGATCTCGTTGCCGGTGATCGTCACGGCGTTGACCTGGCCGGTATCGACCCAGGAAATGAACTCGCTGAAGCTGACCGGGGTCTCCTTGCGCTGGAAGTTCGACGAGAACGTCCACACCAGGACCCCGACGACGGCGAGGACCACCCAGAATACGAGGCTCTTCAAAGTCGAGTTCAACATTGCCTCCGGGCGATGCTATCGCCTCAGGGTCAAGACTACCACGGCGTCCGTCGAGGCCGAGACGCGAAAGGCCTCGCCAATCACGTGTCCGGCCACCCAGGCGATGCGCCCCTGCGCATCGATCACCAACGGCACCTGCGATCGCTCGTGCCGCGGCACCTTGCGATCCACGAACACATCCTGCACCTTCTTCCGCCCGGCTGTGCCAAGCGGTTGCACACGATCTCCGTGCCACCACGTCCTGATCGTGAGATGCCGGCCCAGCGCCGGCGCGGCCAGCACGGCTCGCGACGGCCCGGGTGATGGCGCGTGACCTGGAGGCATCGGCCCCTCGGCCTCGATCGACCACCATCCGGCGGGGTGTTGCACGGTCCCCGGCACCGGGAGGGAGAGAGTCACCGCCTCGGCCGGACCATCCGGCGGGCGTGAGCCCCTGTTGGTTAAGACAACGTCGCCGCGAATTCG
>JADZCY010000256.1 GCA_020851325.1 Acidobacteriota bacterium
CACGCGTTGTCCTTCCCTCTGTGTCCTTCGCGCCCTTCGTGGTCAACGAAGGCCCCTTCGCGCTTTCGTGGTTTCTTTCAGCGCAGGTGCTCTTCGGCCCAGCGCTCGAAGACCATCAGCGGGAACAACGTGTGCGCGTGGTTCTCCCGGCCGGCGATGTGGTCGTCCATCAACCGCCGCACCTCGTCTGGATTGAAGAGTCCGCGCGCGCGGAGGCGGTCCGGCGCCAGCAGCGTCTGCATCAGCGGCGCCAGCTCGCGCCGCAGCCAGTTCTTCATCGGGATGCTGAAGCCTTCCTTCTTCCGCGTCAGGATCGCATCCGGCAGGATGCCGCGCATCGCCCGCTTCAACACCCACTTGCGTTCGCCGTCGCGGATCTTCAGGTGCGCCGGCATCGAGAACGCCAGCTCCATCACGTCGCGATCGAGGAACGGCGCCCGCGTCTCGAGCGAGGTGGCCATCGACATGCGGTCCACCTTCACCAGGATGTCGTCGGCGAGGTACAAGCTCAGGTCCGCATACAGTTGGCGGTTCAGCACATCGTCCTGCGAGAAGCGACCAAGGGCGTCGCGCACCGGCGCGTACACATCGTGCGCGTTCAGTCGCTCACGCAGGCCGTCCGCATACAGCCGCCGTTTGCCTTCGGTGGACAGATACACCATCCAGCGGTAGTGCCCGAGGTCGCTCGGCGCCGACGTCGCGCCGGCGGTGAAGCGCTTCACCTTGTTGACCAGGCCCTTCTTCTTCTCTGTCGGCGGCAGCGTCGACGCAACGGCGGCCAGCGCCGGCATCACCATGTCGCCGAAGCCGCCAAGCCGTGCCGACAACGCCTGCGCTTCGTAGGAATCGTAGCCGCCGAAGAGCTCGTCGCCGCCATCGCCGGACAGGGCCACCGCCACATGTTCGCGCGCCAGCGTCGACACCATGTAGGTCGGGAACATCGAGACGTCGGCAAACGGCTCGCACAGGTGCACGACGAGCTTGTCGAAGAGCGGCACCAAATCGGGCGTCACCGTTCGCTCACGATGCTTCGTCCCGAACGCCGTCGCCACCTCTCGCGCAAACGCCAGCTCGTTGTAGCTCCCATCGTCGAAGCCCATGCTGAACGTGTTGATGGGCTGCGCGGACGCCTCGCTCATGAAGGCGACGAGCGTGCTGGAATCGATACCGCCGGAGAGAAACGCGCCGAGCGGCACGTCGGCCATCATCTGGCGCACCACGGCCTGGCGCATGCAGCCGCGCAGGGCGTCGACGGCTTCGTTCTCGGACCACTCGCGCATCGGAACGTTCGAGGCGTCCCAGTAGCGATCGACGCGCGCAACGCCGTCGCGATACGTCAGCATGCTGCCCGGCGGCAGCTTGTGCACGTCCGCCAGGATCGTCCGCGGCGCGATGATGTACTCGTAGGTCAGGAACTGGTCGAGTGACTCGGGATCGAGATCGCGCGACACGTCAGAACACACGAGCAGCGCCTTCAGCTCCGAGGCCAGCCGCAGGCCCTGCGATGTGACGGTCCAATAGAGCGGCTTTTCGCCCGCCGGATCACGTGCCGCCAGCAGCGTGCGCGTGCGGCCGTCCCACAGCGCCATCGCAAACATGCCGCGCAGGCGCGAGAGGATGCCGCTGCCCCACTGCTCGTAGCCATGCACCAGCACTTCGATGTCGGAGTGCGAGCGGAACACATGCCCGTGCGCTTCCAGCTCGGCGCGAATCTCGCGGTGGTTGTAGATCTCACCGTTCCCGACGACGTGCATGTCGCCGGATTCGTTGCTGAAGGGCTGCTGCCCGCCGGACAGATCGACGATGGACAACCGCCGCATCGCCAGGCCCACGCCGGGCAGCGTGATGCTGCCTTCGTCATCCGGTCCGCGATGGACCAGCGTCCGGACCATTCGGTGCAACTGGTCCGCGGAGACCGGCCGCTCGAGGTCCGATTCGACGATGCCGACGATGCCACACATGGGTCTGGGGGTCTGGGGGACTGGAGGACTGGAGCGTCAGGGCTTGCGGCTTGCGGCTTGCGGCTTGGACACCGCACTGCCAGACTCGGGCGCGTTGTCGCGGCGGTCGCGCATCACCTTCGCCGGGATGCCGGCGGCAATCGCGAACTCCGGTACTTCACCGACAACCACCGCGCCCGCACCGATGATCGCGTCGCGGCCGATGGTCGAGCCGTCGGTGACCACCACATGCGTGCCGAGCCAGACGCCGTCGCCGACGTCGATGCCGCGCGCCGTGCGGCCCTGCTCGAGCACCGGGATGTCGACGCGGTCGTAGAGATGATCGCCACCGACGAGATACGTGTAGGCCGCCATCAGGATGCTCTTCCCCACCCGCACGCGCGAGGCCGAGAAGATCTCGCAGTTGAACCCGATGTTGGCGTGATCCTCGATGATGATGTCGCCGTTCTTGCAGCTCAGGATCGTGTTGCGGCCGACGAACACGCCGTTGCCGATCAGCAGGCCCTGATTGTCGATGCCCTTGGCGTCGAGGCAGCACTGATCGTCGATGACGACGTTGTCGCCGATCTGGATCTTGTGCGGGTGACGGAGCGTGACGTTGACGCCGAAGACAACGTTGCGACCGACGCGGCCGAGCACGAGCGGATACAGCTTCGATCGCAGGAACAGGCCCAGCGCGCCCGGCACCCAGCTCGCGAACATCGTCACCAGCTCGTAGCGCAGCAGCGGCCACAGGCCCGGTTGGCCAATCACCAGCTCGCGATACTTGTCGACCTTCGAGCGCTTCTCGTTGAACAGCTCCTGCTGGATGACGGTGATGCGCGGGTCGTGCTCGCGAGGGGCACGCGCCATCAGCCGTCGACCGTCGCGAGGTCCGCCGTCTGGCGCACCTCGCGGATGACATAGGTGGGCTTGCTCTGCGACTCGTAGTACGTGCGCGCCAGCAATTCGGCGAGCAGGCCGAAGGTGACGAACTGCACGCCGATGAACAGCAGCATCATCCCGAGGATGAGCAGCGGCCGATCGCCGATCGCCTGGTGCTCGAACAGCCGCACGTATCCCAGCCAGCCGGTGATCACGGTGCCGAGCGCCAGCGCCGCAATGCCGATCAGGCCGAAGATCTGCAGCGGCCGCGTCGAGTAGTTGAGCAGGAACTTGACCGTCGCGAGATCGAGCACCACGCGAATGGTGCGCGACAGTCCGTACTTCGACGTCCCGGCCTGACGCGCGCGGTGATTCACTTCCACTTCGTCGATCGACACGCCCAGTTGACTGGCAATGGCCGGCAGGAAGCGGTGCATCTCGCCATAGAGCCGCAGCGGCTTGATCACCTCGGCGCGAAACACCTTGAGCGAGCAGCCGTAGTCGTGCAGCTCGACGCCGGTGGCCCACGAAATGATGCGATTGGCGATCATCGACGGCAGGCGGCGCGTGACGAACGTGTCCTTGCGGTCCTTGCGCCAGCCGCAGACGATGTCGTGGCCGGCCTCGATGCGGGCCACCATGTTGGGAATGTCGCGCGGATCGTTCTGCAGGTCGCCGTCCGACAGCACGATCAGCCGGCCGCGCGCGTAGGCGATGCCGGCGGCGAATGCCGCGGTCTGGCCGAAGTTGCGGCGGAAGCGAATCACCCGGAGGCGCGGATCGCGCGCCTGGAAGGCCGCCAGTTGCGTGAAGGTGTCGTCGCGGCTGCCGTCATCGACGATCACGAGCTCGTAACTGCGGCCATATTGCCCCAGCACATCCGTCAGCTCCTCGTAGAGGCGCCGGACGTTGGGGGATTCGTTGTAGACCGGAATGACGATGGACAGCTCGGGAGTCATCGAGCGAGACAATCGGGTCATTATATACGCTCCTCGTGCCTCGATTCGATCGACTTTCGCTCTGGCTCGGCGCGGCCGCCAGCCTCGCCGGAGCCGCCGCCCTCATTCATTACCTCGGTGCCGGACTCACCCTGGCGCACTACGACGCCAAGGCGCACCTCGTCGTCGCGCGGCGCATCTTCGACAGCCTGACGCCGACGTGGGACCAGATTGGCGCCGTGTGGCTGCCGCTGCCGCACGTCCTCAACATGCTGCCGGTGCAGATCGACGCGTTCTATCGCACCGGCGCCTCGGCCATCGCGCTGTCGCTCGTGTCCCTCGGCATCACCGCCAGTGCACTGGCCGCCATCGTCATGCGGCTCACCGGTTCTCGATCTGGCGCGGCGCTTGGCGTGGTGCTGCTCGTCTGGAATCCGAGCGTGCTCTATCTGCACGCCACGCCGATGACCGAGCCGCTGCTCTTCGCAACGACGATGATGAGCACGTGGCTGGCGGTGCGCTGGGTGACCGAGGACGGCCTCCACGTGTCGCGCGCCTTCGGCTGGTGGATGGTGGCCGCGTGCCTGACGCGGTATGAAGCATGGCCGATCACCGGCGCCATCGTTCCGCTGGCTCTGCTTGCGCGCTGGCGTCGAGGCACGCCGTGGCGGGATCTCGTCGGTCCCGCCTGGCAGATGGCGCGCTACCCGATTGGAGCCGCGCTGTTCTTCTTCTGCCTCAGTCGAGCGACCGTTGGCGAGTGGTTCGTCAGCGGCGGCTTCTACGTTCCCGATCCCGAGCTGCAGGGCCACCCGGATGTCGTGTGGGAGAAGATCGCCGAGGGTGTGCGCGAGCTGTCGACGTCGCGCTTCGTCCGCGCGGCGGCGATCTCTGGTGGGCTGCTGGCGGTAGTGGCAGCGGTGTGGAGACAGAAGACGACGCTGCTGGTGCCGCTGGCGATGGCCGCGGCAGTGGCGCTGCCCTTCTCCGCCTTTCTGTCAGGACATCCGTTCCGCATCCGTTACCAGATACCGCTCGTCGTGGCCGCGGCGCTTGCGATTGGTGTCGCTACCGGGCTGACGCGCCGGTTCGCGCCGATCGTCGCGATCGCGCTGGCCGCCCTCATTCTCCCGGGGATTCGTCCTCTCGATCCCGAGGCGCCGATGGTGGTGGAAGCGCAGCGTGATCGGCCAAACGGCATCGCGCGTGGTGCCGTCACCGCGTGCCTGGCGCGCGACTATCGCGGCGAGATCATCTTCGCCAGCATGGGTTCGCTCGCGCACTACATGCAGGAGCTGTCGCACATCGGCCTGAACATCCGCGACTTCCTGCACGAAGGCAACCACCCGATGTGGGACGACGCCATCGTCCATGGCGGCGCGCCGTATGCGGGATGGATGCTGGTGGAGGAAGTGGCCGAAGGCGGCGACGTAATCGCCGAGCGCATCCGCGCCAACCCGTCGTTCGCCGCCGGCTACGAACGCGTGTGTGAGGGCGG
>JADZCY010000257.1 GCA_020851325.1 Acidobacteriota bacterium
CCAGCCCTCCAGTCCTCCAGTCCTGTTGTTCTATCCTTGATCGCGATGCGTAACGTGCTCGCCCTGATCCTCGGCGGTGGCCAGGGCACCCGCCTTCATCCCCTCACGGAACTGCGATCGAAACCGGCGGTGCCGATCGGTGGCAAGTATCGACTGATCGACGTGCCGATCAGCAACTGCCTGCACGCCGACCTGCGCCGCATCTTCGTGCTGACGCAGTTCAACTCGGCGTCGCTCAATCGTCACGTCAGCAGCGCCTATCGCATGGATCTGTTCTCGCGCGGCTTCGTCGAGATCCTCGCCGCCGAACAGACGCCGCAATCCACCGCCTGGTTCCAGGGCACGGCCGACGCCGTGCGCAAGGCGCGGCGCCACTTCATCGAGCACGACGCGGACTACTACCTGATCCTCGCCGGCGATCATCTGTATCGCATGAACTACGCCGACATGCTCGACGCGCACGTCGCGCAGAAGGCCGACGTCACCATCGCGGCGCTGCCGGTCGATGCGGACGAGGCGACGGGCATGGGCATCTTCACCTTCGACGGCGACGGACTCATCGCCGCGTTCGAGGAGAAGCCGAATCACGAGCGGCTCGAGGCCATGCGGCCGTCGCTTGGCACCGGCGCCGGCTTCGTCAATCCCGATCCCGACAAGCCGTTCATTGCCTCGATGGGCATCTACCTGTTCTCGCGACAGGTGCTGCTCGATCTGCTGGACCAGGAACCCGGTCACGACTTCGGCCGTGCCCTGATCCCGGCCGCGCTCACCCGCTACAAGGTGCGCGCCTATCCGCATCGCGGCTACTGGGCGGATGTCGGCACCATCGACAGCTTCTACGACGCCAACATCATGCTGACGCGGCCCAGCGCGCCGTTCAGCTTTTACGACCCGACGTGCCCCATCTACACGCACGCGCGATTCCTGCCGCCGTCGAAGCTGGTGGCCTGTGATCTGAATCAGGCACTGATCGCCGAGGGCTGCTATCTCGAACAGGCGGCGGTGAGCGATTCGGTCGTCGGCATCCGCACATCCATCGGCCCCGGCTCGCGCGTGACGCGGTCGGTGCTGCTCGGCGCCGACTACTACGAACTGGACTCCGCACGCGAGAACGGCGGCGCACACGTACCAATCGGCATCGGCCGCGACGTCGTGCTCGATCGCGTCATCGTCGACAAGAACGCGCGCATCGGCGACGGCGCGCGGCTCACCAACACCGCCGGCGTCGACGAAGCCGACGGCCCCGGCTACTACATCCGCAACGGCATCGTCATCGTGCCGAAAGGCGGTGTGATCGCGCCGGGCACCGTCGTGTGACGGCCGTAACTCAAAATTAACTGACCCGTCACGGCGCGGAAATCTGCGGCGGCTACCGTGTACCTCAGGAATGTCTCCTGAGGATCCACGGATGCACCCGACATCGTCTGTTCATGCCAGTCACGGCCGCCCCACGGCCACGCCTCGTCCTGCCGGTCTTCGTCAGGGCGTGCGCACGCACGTGCTCGTCGTCGAAGACGAGGGCGACATCGCCGGCCTCATTCGTCACGCGCTCGAGCGCTCCGGCGACACCGCCGTCGAGGTCGTCTCCAGCGGTGACGAAGCGCTGCGCGCCGCCACGGAACACCCGCCCGATCTGATCCTGCTGGATCTGAACCTGCCCAACATCGGCGGCCTCGAAGTGTGCCGCCTGCTGCGCGGCCGTCCGGCCACGGCGACGGTGCCAATCATCATACTGACGGCGCGCACCAGCGAAGGCGACCGCGTCACCGGCCTCGATGCCGGCGCCGACGACTACGTCATCAAGCCGTTCAGCCTCCGCGAACTCTCGGCCCGCGTCCGTGCCGTTCTTCGTCGCGGCCGCGCCGCGGAACCCACGCCCGCCCCGCTCGTCTACCGCGGCCGTCACCTCGTCGCCGACTTCGACGCCGTCTCGGTCGTCGTGGACGATGTGGCGGTGAAGTTGACGCGGCGGGAGTTCGAGTTGCTGCGCTACCTGGTGGAGAACCGCAACCGCGTCCTGTCGCGCGATCGCCTGCTCGAGCGTGTGTGGGGTTACGACCACCTGATCGAAACGCGGTCCGTGGATGTGCACGTCGGCCGCCTGCGCGGCAAGCTCGGTGAAGCGGGCAAACAGATCGAAACCGTCGTCGGGCTCGGCTACCGCTTCGTCGAGTAGCCGGAGCCGCGACTCGCACACTAGTCGGCGATCTGCCTCCACCCCGCGTGCTGAAGTTCTTCCATCTCGAAGGTCATCAGACGCCGGGCGCGCTCGACGCGGTGCCAGTCGTGATACTCGACGCGGCGGACGAGCTGACTGTCGTGCTCTTCGCGCATCTCCCAGCCCGAAGGCGTGGCGACAATCTGAAAACGGCGGGTGTGATCGGCGTTGCGAAGGCTCTTGCTGAACATGGCAGACCCGGTCCGATCCTGCCGCACCGACGCGCACGCTCGGTGTAAATTCGGCGTAACACGCGGCGGTCGCTCGACCGAAACCACTGTCCGATCAATCAGTTACGGCACGCGCACGACGAGGGCGCGCGGCCGCATCCCGACGCGTAGCGAGGTGCGCGACGCCAGCGGCTCGCCGTCGATGTGCACCTCCATCGGCTGCTCGCTCTTCACTTCCACCTCGGGCGCCTGAAGCATGTGCACGAGCGGGCCGGGCTCGAGGTCGCCGCGAAACACCGACGGCGCCCCGCGAATGAGCCGCGTCAGCCGATGCTCTTCCACCACCACCACATCGATCAGCCCATCGTCCAGGCGCGCCCGCGGCGCGATGATCGCGTCGTTGCCGTATTGACGGGAGTTGGCCAGGGCAATGAACAGCGCACGGTGAGCGGTCGTGTGGCCGTTGGCGCGGACCGTGTACGACAGTCGTTGGTATCGCGGCGCTTCGATCAACGCGAGCTGCAGATATCCCCACAGGCCACGCATCGCCCCCGGCCGGGCGATGTGATGCGCCACACGCGCATCGAGGCCAACGCCGGCGACGTTGAAGAACCAGTGCGCGTCCAGACGTCCGGCATCGATGTGCCGCTGGCCCGCGCGCGCAACCACGCTCAGCGCTTCACGCGGATCACGTGGGATGCCGAGTTCACGCGCCAACCCATTTCCGGATCCACCGGGAACAATGCCGAGCGCGACGGGCGATTCGACGAGCGCGCTGGCCACCTCGTTGATGGTGCCATCGCCGCCCCACGCCACCACTGTGGTCGCCCCCTCGTCGCGAGCCGCGCGCGCCAGGCGATGCGCGTCACCGCGGCCGGTCGTGATGGCCACGTCCACCTGCGTACCCGCTGCCGCCAGCACAGCACGGCACAGTTGCGCCGCCGCGGCGACATCACGGCCGCGCCGCGGGCCGGACACCGGATTGACGATGACGAGCGTGCGCGCGACGGTCGTCATCGGACGCGTGTGTGAGCGATGTGGGTCACGATGGCGATCATGGCGCCAGCCGCCGCAGCACGCGCGGCGGCAGCAACCAGCGCAGCGTGCCCGGTCCCGCCGGCGTCGCGCCGTCGACATCGATGGCGCACACCGCGCCCTTGCGGAATTCAATCTCCCCACGCGCGCCAAGCAGCCGCGCCGCCAGTTCGCCAAGATCCGGCTGGTGGCCGACGAGCGCGATGCGAGCGTGCTTGCGGGCGGCACGGGCAATCGCGTCGGTGATCGCATTCGCTCGTCCGCCCGGGGCCAGCGCCTCCACCTCCTGCACGGGGATGCGCCCTTTCGTCAGCCCGTCGGCCAGCAGCGTGGCCGTCTGCTCCGCCCGCGTCAACGGACTGGTGAGCACGATGTCGACGTGCACGCCGAGCTCGGCCAGACCACGCACGCTCTCCTTGAAGCGACGAATGCCGTCGGCCGTCAGCGGCCGCAGCCTGTCGTCGGGATACTTGGGACCACGTTCGGCGGCAATCGCGTGCCGCACCAGGTACAGTTCGAGGACCGCTGCCATCAGTGCTCCGTCATCGCCGCTGGCGCCTGTGCGCGCGACACGGCGAATGACGCGCGACCCGCATGCTAGGATGCGGATGGCCATTATCCCTTCAGTCCCGCCGGACCCGATCGTTTCCGCGACTTGCCCGCATGCGCCTCGCCGCCATCGACATCGGCACCAACTCGGTGCACATGATCATCGTGCAGGTCCGTCCCGACCTGTCGTTCGAGGTCATCGATCGCGAAAAGGAAATGGTACGGCTGGGCGCCGGCGGTCTCGACGGCCGCAAGCTGACGCGGGCGGCGCAGCTGGCCGCGCTGCAGGCGCTGTCGAAGTTCGAGCGCCTTGCCCGATCGCACCAAGTGGACGACATCATTGCCGCCGCCACCAGCGCGACGCGTGAGGCCGAGAATGGCGGCGATTTTCTTGCCGCCATCGCCGAACACACCGGCATCCGCGCGCGGCTCATCAGCGGCACCGAAGAAGCCCGCCTCATCCATCTCGCGGCTGTGTACGGCGTCGACGCCGTCACCCCCACCGTCGTCATGGACATCGGCGGCGGCAGCGTGGAGATCACGCTCGGCGAAGCCGAGGCGCGCCTGGCGCGATCGTTCAAGATCGGCGTCATCCGCCTCAGCGAACGCTTCGTCGGCTCCGATCCGATCAGCCGCCGCGACGAACGCAAGATGGTGCGGCACATCGGCGAAGAGGTCGATCGCTATGTGGCGCAGATCGTCAAGGAAGGCTTCGGGCGCCTCATCGGCACCTCGGGCACCATCCTGTCGCTGGGCGCCGTCGCCACCGCCATCGACAACGGCAACGTGCCGGACGAAGTGCGCAACCTGCGCGTCAGCGCCAAGCGCCTGCGCAAGCTCCGCAAGCACGTCACCAGCCTGCCGCTCGACGAACGCCTGGCCCTGCCGGGCCTCGATCCGCGCCGCGCCGACCTGATCGTCGCCGGCGCCGTGCTGTTCGACACGCTGCTGTCGAAGATGGATGCCGACGAGGTGACGCTCTGCGATCTCGCACTGCGCGAAGGATTGATCCTCGACTACATCCGCCGCCATGGACGCGCCATCGCCCGCACGGATCAGTATCCCGACGTGCGCCGCCGCTCCGCCATCGAACTTGCCGAACGGTGCCAGTGGGAAGGCGATCACGCGCGTCAGGTGGCGCAGATGGCTGCCGCCATCTTCACGCAGACACAGCACCTGCACGGCCTCGGCGATCGTGAACGCGAGTGGCTGGAGTACGCCGCCCTGCTCCACGACATCGGCACGCACATCAGCTACGAGCGGCATCATCGCCACTCCTACTACCTGATCAAGAACGGCGATCTGCGCGGCTTCGAGCCAGCCGAGATCGAGATCATCGCGCTGGTCGCGCGCTACCATCGCCGCGCCACGCCAAAGAAGGATCACGAAGGCTACGGCGACCTCACGCCCGATCGTCGGCGGACCGTGCGACTGCTCGGCGCCATCCTCCGCGTCGCCGAAACCCTCGACCGCTCACGCCACGGCGTCGTCACCGCCGTCACCCTCCGCGACCGCGGCACCGATCTGCGCCTGCAGATCGAAGCCACCGGCGACGCCGAACTCGAACTCTGGGCCAGCCGCCGCCAACTCGATGTCCTCGCCGCCGAACTGGGTAAGCCGATCGCCCTCGCCAGGCTTCCCAAGGAAGCGCCAACCCCCTCGCGCGCCCGCAGCACTCCCGCACGACGGAGACAAAGCATTGGCGATTGACGGATCGGGGGATTGGGCGATTGTTGACGATAGGTGATTGACCGGATTGGGCGATTCGGAATTGCCGATCGAGCGATTCGCCTGCGCGATCTGCCATCCTGCAGCCTGCCTTCATCTGTGCCGTCTGTGCCAGCTGTGGCCATTAGGGGTCTGGAGGACTGGAGGGCTGGAGGGCTGGAAGCAACACGGGCGCTCATTGTGCATCTGCGGCTGAAGATTCCTGATTCATCTGTGCTTTCTGTGTCATCTGTGGCTGTGCTGTCGTGCCATCTGTGGCCTGCGCATCGGCTGACGTCGTCTGTATCCGCATCTGCGGCCTGTCCTGTCCGTGTAGGTATCTGCGCATCTGCGGCTGAAATTCCTGGTTCATCTGTGCTGTCTGTGTCATCTGTGGCTGTGCTGTCTGTGCCATCTGTGGCCTGCGCATCTGCGGCCTGTCCTCCCATCTGCGGCATTTGTTACATCTGCGGCACGTGGAATTAACACAGCAGAAACCACTGCGAAACCGCGTTCACGTAGGCTGAGGTTCATGCCTCTTGCTCGCGCCTGCCGCGTGCTGTCTGTGGCCGGTGTCGTCTTCCTCTCGGCGGCCTGTGGCGGCAACCACGGCCAGCAGACGCTGGTCACGCTCGACGGCTCGAGCACGGTGTTCCCCATCAGCGAGGCCGTGGCCGAGGAGTTCCAGGCGGCGACGCCGGGCACGCGTGTCACCGTCGGCATCTCCGGCACCGGCGGCGGGTTCCAGAAGTTCTGCCGCGCCGAAACCGACATCAACAACGCCTCGCGACCGATCAGCGTCAGCGAGCTCGCGGCCTGCGCCGCGGCCGGCGTCGAGTTCGTCGAACTCCCCATCGCCTACGACGGCATCGCCATCGTCGTGAACCCGAAGGCGTCGTGGATCGAGCGCATCACGGTGGCCGAGCTCAAGACGTTGTGGGCGCCGGAAGCGCAGAACACGGTGACGCGGTGGAGCCAGGTGCGGGCCGGATGGCCCGATCGGGAGATCCACCTGTTCGGCGCCGGCGTCGACTCCGGCACCTACGACTACTTCACCGAGGCGATCACCGGGAAGACCAAAGCCAGCCGCGGCGACTTCACCTCGAGTGAAGACGACAACGTGCTGGTGCAGGGCATCAGCAGCGACGAACTCGCGCTCGGCTTCCTGCCCTTCGCGTATTTCGAAGAGAACCGCGACCTGCTCAAGCTCGTTCCCGTGGACGATGAGCGGGGCGATAACGGTGAGGGTGGGGTGCTGCCGAGTCCGGAATCGATTCGCACCGGCGCCTATCAGCCGCTGTCGCGCCCGGTGTTCGTCTACGTGTCGACAAAGGCCGCGGAGCGCCCCGAGGTCCGCCAGTTCGTCGAGTTCTACCTCGCCCAGGCGGACGCGCTGGTGCGTGAAGTGAACTACGTCGGCCTCGGCCCGGCCGCCTATCAACTCGTCGGCGAACGCTTCGCGCAGCGCCGCACCGGCACGCTGTTCGCCAACGGCCACACCGTGGGCGTCACCATCGAAGCCCTGCTCGCGCGCGAGCGCGACCAGTAGCCGCAATGCGCGCACGCCGGATCGAATGGCTCATCGAGCGCCTGCTCTTCCTCTGCGCGGCGCTCTCGGTGCTCACCACGGCCGGCATCATCGCCGTGCTGGCGGTGGAGACCTTCGAGTTCCTTCGCGAAGTGTCGATCATCGAGTTCCTGTTCGGCACCGAATGGACGCCGCTCTTCGCCAACGCCCGCTTCGGCGTGCTGCCGCTCGTCGCCGGCACGCTGCTGGTGTCGGCCATCGCGATGATCGTCGCGCTGCCGATGGGCCTGCTGTCGGCCATCTATCTCAGCGAGTACGCCGACCCGAACGTGCGTCGCGTGGTGAAGCCGGTGCTCGAGATCCTCGCCGGCGTGCCGACGGTGGTGTACGGCTACTTCGCGCTGCTGTTCGTGACGCCGCTCCTGCAGCGCATCTTTCCGCAGATGGCCGGCTTCAACGCGCTCAGCCCCGGCATCGTCATGGGGATCATGATCCTGCCATTGGTATCATCGATGGCCGAGGACGCAATGCGCGCGGTGCCGCGCGGGTTGCGTGAAGGCGCCTACGCGCTCGGCGCCACGCGCATGCAGACGTCCCTGCAGGTGGTCGTGCCGGCGGCGTTCTCGGGCATCACGGCGGCGTGCATCCTGGCCGTGTCGCGCGCCATCGGCGAGACGATGATCGTCGCCATTGCGGCGGGCCAGCAGCCGCGGCTCACCGCCAGCCCGTTCGTGCCGCTCGAGACGATGACCGCCTACATCGTCCAGGTGAGCCTGGGTGACACGCCGCAGGACACGCTGGAGTACCGCACCATCTTCGCCGTCGGCATGCTCCTCTTCCTGATGACCTTCGGCCTGAACCTGGTGAGCACGTGGCTGCGCGACCGCTACCGCGAGGAATACACGTGAAGCACCGCGCCGACTCGCTCTTCCGCATCGTCGCGCTGTCGACGCTGGTCGTCGCGCTGCTGACGCTCGCGGTGCTGCTCATCGACATCGTCAGCGACGGCATCGGCCGGCTGAACTGGCAGTTCCTCGTCAACATCGCCTCGCGCCGGCCTCAGAACGCCGGCATCTATCACGCGCTCGCCGGCAGCATCTGGGTGATCACGCTCACGGCGCTGCTGGCGCTGCCGATCGGTGTCGCCGCTGCCATCTATCTGGAGGAGTACGGCACGCGCAGCCGCGTCGCCCGGTTCATCGAGATCAACATCTCGAACCTCGCCGCGGTGCCGTCGATCATTTACGGCCTGCTCGGGCTCGGCGTCTTCGTCCGCGTGATGGGCATGGGCCGCAGCGTGATGGCCGGCGCCTGCACGCTGGCGCTGCTGGCGCTGCCGGTGGTCATCCTGTCGACGCGCGAGGCGCTGCGCACCGTACCCTCGTCCATTCGTGAAGGGTCGTACGCGCTCGGGGCGACGAAATGGCAGACCATCTGGCACCAGGTGCTGCCGATGGCGTTCCCCGGCATCCTCACCGGGCTCATCCTGTCGCTGTCGCGCGCCATCGGCGAAACCGCGCCGCTCATCACCATTGGCGCGCTCACCTACATTCCCTTCGCGCCCGACGGCATCTGGTCGCCGTTCACGGTGCTGCCCATTCAGATCTTCAACTGGGTGTCGCGCCCGCAGGCGGCGTTCAAGGCCAACGCGGCGGCCGGCATTCTCGTGCTGATGGTGCTGCTGCTGGCCATGAACGCCATCGCGGTATTCTTGCGAGACCGCTTTCAGCGTCAGGGTCGCGCATGAACGCCGTTTCCCGTCCACTTCCGCCTCCCCCGGTCGTCGCCAGCCGGCCCGCGCCTGCCGAGCCGGCACCGGCCAGCCGCGTCAAGATCGACGTCGACGGGATGAACTTCTACTACGGCGCCAAGCGGGCGCTGGACGGCATCTCGATCGAGATTCGCGCCAATCTGGTCACCGCCTTCATCGGTCCCTCGGGCTGCGGCAAGAGCACGTTCCTGCGCACGCTCAACCGCATGAACGACATCATCCCCGGCACGCGCGTCGAGGGACAGGTGCTCGTCGACGGCCAGTCGATCTACGCCCCGCACGTCGATGTCGTCGAGTTGCGGCGTCGCATCGGCATGGTGTTCCAGAAGTCGAATCCGTTCCCGAAGTCGATCTTCGAGAACGTCGCCTACGGCCTGCGCATCAACGGCATGGCGCGGAGCCGCACGGAACTGGCCGAACGCGTCGAGGAGAGCCTGCGGCAGGCGGCGATCTTCGACGAAGTGAAGGACCGCCTGCACGAGTCGGCGCTGGCCCTGTCCGGCGGCCAGCAGCAGCGCCTGTGCATCGCCCGCGCGCTGGCGATTCGTCCCGAGATCCTGCTGATGGACGAACCGGCCTCCGCGCTGGACCCGATTGCCACCCAGCGCATCGAAGAGCTGATCTACGACCTCAAGAAGACCTACACCATCGTCATCGTCACGCACAGCATGCAGCAGGCGGCGCGCGTGTCGGATCTCACGGCCTTCTTCTGGCTGGGACGGCTGGTGGAATACGACCGCACCGATAAGATCTTCACGGCTCCGGCCGAAAAGCTGACGGAAGACTACGTGACCGGACGCTGCGGCTAGCGGGACGCGCCATGGAACGACTGATACGGCACTTTCAGGAAGAACTCGAGGCCCTCCAGCAGCGCCTGCTGGCGATGGGCGGGCTTGCCGAAGAGCGGACGCGGCTGGCCGTGCGCGGCGTCGCCGAGCGTAATCCCGACGACATCCTGGCGGTGCTGAACGGCGACGAGCCGATCAACGACCTGCACATCGAGGTCGACGATCGCTGCGTCAAGCTCCTGGCGCTGCATCAGCCGATGGCCGCCGATCTCCGTGCCATCGTCGCCGCCGTGAAGATCAACACCGACCTCGAACGCGTCGGCGATCTGGCGGTGAACGTGGCCGAGGCGGCCAAGCGGTATCTGCAGCATGCGCCGGTGAAGCCGCTCATCGACATCCCCCGCATGGGGGATATCGCACAGGAGATGCTGCGCGACGCACTCGACGCCTTCGTCCGCCGCGATGTCGCGCTGGCCGAAGCGGTGCTCATCAAAGACGACGAGCTGGATGCGCTGAAGACACAGATTTTCCGGGAACTGCTCACCTACATGCTGCAGGACCCGACGACGATCGAACCGGCGCTCGATCTGATTCTGATTTCGCGGCACCTCGAGCGCATCGGCGATCACGCCACCAACATCGCCGAGGACGTGATCTTCATGGTGTCGGCGCGCGACGTGCGGCACCAGCCGATCGATCCGGCGTCATCGGGCGCGCGCGGCTGACGCCGGCGGTCCATGCGCGGCCAGCCGGGCCGGCCATCGCATCCATTCCTCCCACGCATGCCTCCGGCGCGATGATCAGGTGATTCGGGCGGAGGGCTGGACTACAATGTCCCTGATCCACGCCATGGCTGATACGCTGACAGTAACCGACAACCGCACCGGCAAGTCTTACGAATTCCCGATCACGGACGGCGCCATCAAGGCGACGGACCTCAAGAAGATCAAGACCGACGCGCCCGACGATACGGGGCTGCTGACCTACGATCCGGCGTTCATGAACACCGCCTCGTGCCGCAGCCGCATCACCTACATCGACGGCGATCAGGGCATCCTGATGTACCGCGGCTATCCCATCGAGCAGCTCGCGGAACACAGCACTTATCTCGAAACCGCATACCTCATCCTGAACGGCGAGCTGCCCTCCGCGGCGCAGCTCAGGGACTGGACGCACCGCATCACCATGCACACCATGGTGCACGAGAACATCAAGAAGTTCATGGAGGGCTTCACCTACGACGCCCATCCGATGGGCGTGTTCGTGAGCACCGTGGCGGCGATGTCGACGTTCTATCCGGACGGCAAGCAGATCTTCGATCCGGAGCGCCGCAAGCTGCAGATCCTGCGGCTCATCGCCAAGACGCCGACGATTGCCGCCTACGCCTTCCGCCACAGCATCGGCCGTCCGTACGTCTATCCCGACAACGACCTCAGCTTCACCGGCAACTTCCTGAACATGCTGTTCAAGATGACCGAGATGAAGTACACGCCGAACCCGGCGCTCGAGCGCGCGCTCGACGTGCTGTTCATCCTGCACGCCGATCACGAGCAGAACTGCTCCACCAGCTCGATGCGCGGCATCGGCAGCTCGCACGTCGATCCGTATTCGGCCCTGGCCGGCGCGGCGGCGGCGCTCTATGGCCCGCTGCACGGCGGCGCCAACGAAGCGGTGCTGCGCATGCTCGCCGAGATCGGCTCGGTGGACCACATCCCCGGCTTCATCAAGCGCGTCAAGGCCGGCGAAGGCCGCCTGATGGGCTTCGGCCACCGCGTCTACAAGTCGTACGACCCGCGCGCGAAGATCATCAAGCGGACGGCCTACGAGGTGTTCGAGGTGACGGGCAAGAACCCGCTGCTCGACATCGCGCTGGAGCTGGAACGCATCGCGCTCGAAGACGACTACTTCATCAGCCGCAAGCTGTATCCGAACGTCGACTTCTACTCGGGCCTCATCTATCAGGCGATGGGCTTCCCGGTGGAGATGTTCGCGGTGCTGTTCGCCATCGCCCGCACCGTCGGCTGGGTGGCGCAGTGGGAAGAGATGCTGCTCGATCCCGATCAGAAGATCTTCCGGCCGCGCCAGATCTACACCGGCGCCGACACGCGCGACTACGTGCCGATGGGCAAGCGCTGAACTCACTCGGGAGGAACGATGAGCCTCGTCCACTCACGCGTCCCGTCGTTCCTCCTGACTTTCCTTCTCCTCGCCGCCCTGCCGGGCGCGCAGGCCCCCACCGCCTTCGACAGTTCCCGCGCCTACACGCACGTCCGTGATCAGGTCGGCTTCGGCCCCCGCCCCGCCGGTTCCGCCGCCAACACGAAAACCCGCGACTACATCGTCAGGACGCTGGCGCAGGCGGGCTACAAGGCCAGCCTGCAGGCCTTCGAGGCGTCGACGCCGGTCGGTCGCGTCAAGATGGCGAATGTCATCGCGACGCTGCCTGGCGAGCGCACCGACCGCATCGCGCTGACCAGCCACTTCGATACCAAGCCGATCGACGAGTTCCGCTTCGTCGGCGCCAACGACGGCGGCTCCAGCACCGGCGCGCTGCTGGAACTGGCGCGCGTGCTGAAGTCACGGCCGAAGCCGCGCTTCACCGTCGAGTTCATCTTCTTCGACGGCGAAGAGGCGTGGGGCGAGTGGCGGGCGCCGAATCACACCTACGGCAGCCGGCACTACGTGGAGGCGGCGAAGAAGGCCGGCACGCTCGGCTCACTGAAGGCGATGATCCTGCTCGACATGATCGGCGACCGCAGCCTGAACCTGCGGCGCGATACCAACTCCACACCGTGGCTCACCGACATCTTCTGGGCGACGGCGAAACGTCTCGGTCACGGCCCGCACTTCCTCGATGATCCCTTCCCGGTGGAAGACGATCACATGCCCTTCCTCGAAGCCGGCGTCCCCGCTGTTGACCTGATCGACCTCGACTATCCGGACTGGCACACCGCCGGCGACACCCTCGACAAAGTCAGCGCCCGCAGTCTGCAAGTGGTCGGCGACGTCGTGCTGGCGGCGCTACCCGACGTCGAAGCGCGCCTGCTGAAATAAAGAAACCACGAAGACACGAAGGAAGCACATTGACCACGAAGGGCGCGAAGAGCACAAAGGGATCTTGCGACCCTGAGCCAGTCGAAGGGTCGTGAGCCGTGTTCGCCCTTCGTGCCTTCGTGATTTCCTTTACCCCGTATACCGCACGACGAGCGCGGTGACGTCGTCGTATTGCTCGGCGCCGCGGGCGAAGTGCTGCACCGCCTTGACGATGTGGCGCAGGACGTCGGTGGCGGGCTGACCGTGCTGGGCGCGGATGACGTCGACGAGGCGCGCCTCACCGAATTCTTCCCCGCTCGCATCCTGCGCTTCGGTGACGCCGTCGCTGTAGAGCACCACCGTATCGCCCGGCGCCAGTTGCGCGCGGCTGGTGGCGTAGGTGGCGAAGTCGAAGAGACCCACCGGCATGCCGTCGGCCTCGAGACGACGCAGGCCGCCTTCGCCGTAGATGAGCGCGGCGTTGTGGCCGGCACTGCAGTACGCCAGGTCGCCTGAGGGCGACAACTGCGCATACAGCGCCGTGGCGTAGCGGGCGTCGATGGCGCGGCGTGTGAGCACGCCGTTCATCTGCGAGATGGTCGCCGCCGGATCCGCGCCGCTGGCGACGAACGCCGAAAAGATGCCAAGGATTTTCGACGTCAGCAGCGCCGCCGCCGGTCCCTTGCCGGCAACGTCGCCGACGAGAAACGCGAACGCCCCGTCGGCCATCTCCACCATGTCGAAGAAGTCGCCGCCGATGGCCCGCGCCGACACCGCGGCGCCGCTGGCCTCGTAGAACGCGCCGTCGTGTTCGCCTTCCGGCAGCAGCGCCTGCTGGATCTCCGCGGCAATCTTCAGTTCGTGCTCGATGCGCGCCTGCTCCAGCGTCTGCCGATACAGCCGCGCGTTCTCGATGGCGGCGCCCGCCTCACCCGCCAGCGTATCGAGCGCCGTCCGCGTCGTCGGCGCCAGCAGGTTGCCCTTCTCGCGCGAGTCGAGATACAGCACGCCGATGGAGCGCGTCTCGCTCGGCATGTCGGCGCGATCGAGATAGCGCACCAGCCGCAGCGGCACGCAGGCGACGTGGCGGATGCCGAGCGCCACCGTGCCCATGTGGACGTTGGCAAGGTCGCCATCGAGCAGGTCGGCGACGACACGGACTTCGCCGGTGGCGAAGACCTCTTCGGGAATCTTGCGGCTGGTGTCGAAGCGGTTGCCGGGCAGCGTGATGCGTCCGCGCGAGCGCGCCAGCTTCATCTCGAGCCCGGCGTCCTGCGCCAGCATGATGAAGCCGCGTTCGGCGCCGGTGACCTCGATGGCCGTGTCGAGCACCAGCGCCAGCACCTCGTCGAGCACGCGGCCCGAGCCCAGCGCCCGCAGGCCCTCGAGCAGTTGCGCCAGTTGCCGCAGGTCGCTGACGCCGTGCGCGGCGCCGCGCTCGCTGAGGCCGCTGGCCTCGGCGTCGATGAAGACGATGCCCGTACCGGCGGCGCGGCCGAACTGCAGGCGATCGCCATGCCGCAGCGTGTGTTCGGTGATCGGCTCGTCGTTGACGAAGGTGCCGTAGCGGGAGCCGCGGTCGCGCAGCACGAAGCCGCCGTTGACGGCGACGATCTCGGCGTGATCGCGCGAGACGTCGCTGCCGCCGAGGCGCACGTCGTTCTCGGTGCGGCGGCCGATCGTGATGGTTGGCTTGTCGAGGGGGATGAGACGCTGCCCCAGTCCGTCGTTCAGCTCCAGTCGGGCATCTGCCATGGGGACAAGGGCCTCATTCTAGCGCGTCGGTGACGGGGCTACATCAGCCACCAGGTGGCGGCGGCGGCGGCCGCGGCGGCGGCGGCCGCCAGCACCGGTCCCACCCACGCCGGCGTCTGCTTGCGGCTGTAGCGTCCGGTCGGCGGCGGCGTGATGCGCGGCTCGGCGGTCGCGGTGCCGCAGCGATAGCAGATGAGGGCGTTGTCGGCGATGTCGGTGCTGCACGAACGGCATTTCATGTCACGATCTTACCCAATAGCCGATGATCCCCCTCAAGGACGTCATCCCGACGCGCACCTGGCCCGCGGTCACCTACGCGCTGATCGCGCTGAACGTCGCCGTGTTCCTGCTGCAGTCGACGCTCGGTCCCGAAGCGCTGGAGAACTTCATCCAGCAGTACGGCCTGGTGCCGGCGCGCTTCTCGGTGGCGTCGATGTTCACGTCGATGTTCGTGCACGGCGGCCTCGGCCACGTCGGCGGCAACCTGCTGTACCTGTGGATCTTCGGCGACAACATCGAGGATCGCCTCGGCCACGGCCGCTTCCTCGTCTTCTACCTCGCCACCGGCATCGTCGCGGCGCTGTCGCAGACGTGGATGGATCCGGCGTCGACGATCCCGATGGTCGGCGCCAGCGGCGCCATCGCCGGCGTGATGGGCGGCTACTTCGTCCTCTACCCGCACTCGCGCGTGCTGACGCTGTTCCCGTTCCCGGTGATGCTCTTCGAGGTGCCGGCGGTGTTCTTCCTCGGCCTGTGGTTCGTCGTCCAGTTCCTGAACGGCGTCGGCTCACTGGCCGCGGCCGCCGGCGACATCCCGGGCGGCGTCGCCTTCTGGGCGCACGTGATGGGCTTCGTTGCCGGCTTCGTCCTCGTCAGGGTGATGCAGCGCCCCGAACGAGCGAAAGTGGAATGGTGGGGTAACTGAACAGCGAATCTGACGATCTCGTGAGCTCGTGATCTCACGATCTTTTCCGTATCTCCTGCGAGATTCGGGCGAGTTCGATCATCAGCTTCTCGTAGGCGGCCTGCCATTCGGCGGGAGGCAGTTTGTCTCGCTGCTGCTTCAGCGTTTCCGCTTCGGTCTCGAGATTGCGCCGCTGCGTCAACAGCGCCGCCAGTTCGGGATTGCTGGCGGCGGAGATCGGTTCGGCGTCGAGGTTCCACAGGCGGGCGAAGGCGCCGTCCGGCCCCTCGGCGCCTTCTTCCCGGCCCACGCCGTCGCCGTTGTCGTCCAGCACCGCGCGCTCGGTAGTGAGCTGGCCTCGCTGCTCGTAGTGCTGCTTCACCGCCAGGCTCGTCGCGTCGAACACCTCGTGGATCGAGATGCGGCCGTTCTTGTCGAGGTCGGTCGACAACTCCCCCATCGCCTTGACGAAGTACTCGGGGAACACCGTCGCGTACTTCTGCGCCGCGGAATTGGTCGCCGTGATGACGACGCGGTTCTTGCCCTTGAGCGAGTCCACGAACGGAAAGCTCGCCTCGGTGGTGTTGACGAGGATGAGACGCGCCGGGATGCCGGTGAGGAGTTGATTCCATTCGGTGGCGGTGAGGTCCGGCCCGACGAGGTTGAACTTGGCGACGTCGCCGTCGAAGGTGCCGTGGCCGAACAGCACGATCATCAGCAGATCGTCCTTCGTGGCCGTCTTGCGAATCTCTCCGAGCACCTGGCGCACGTTGGCGGCGCTGCCGGTGGTGCCGCCCTGGACGGATTCATCCACCAGCAGCTTGATGTTCGCCGCGTCGAACCCGTGACGCTCGACGAGCGCCTGCTGCAGCGACGTCCGCCACGCCTGCATCTGTTCGGCGTACTTCTCGCCACCCGAGGCGCCGGAGACAACGACCGCCCAGCGCGTTTCGGCTGCCGCCAGCCCGGGAGCGAGCAGCAGCATCGCCAGCGCGCACGTCCGCAAGAGCCTGTTCATGGTGCGTCCTTCGTCCATCATGCCAGCCCCCAGCGGCGCCGCAGCAGCCATTCGCCGCCGAGGCAGCTCATGATGGCCAGCAGCGTCCACACGTTGTGCCAGAGATCGCGGGTTTCGGTCACCGGCGTCGATGGCGCCGCGGCCCTCACGAGGTCCGCCAGTTCCCCCGCCTGCCCCGCCGGCAGATAGCGGCCCCGCGTCGTCGCCGCCAGCCGTTGCAGCAGCGCGACGTTCTGTCGCGGATCGCTCATCTCGATATCGACACCGCCGGCCAGCACGTGACGTGTGGCCACGCCCAGCGTCGTGCCGGGACGGCGAGCATCCGCGGCAAGGGTGTAGACGCCGGGGCGATCGAACGTCGCCGGCGCGACGTAGCGGCCCGTGCCGGCATCGGTCAACGCCGGCACAATCGTCCGCACTTCGCCGTCCGGCGTCGTCACGTTGACGGTGACCTCGGCGTCGGTGACGGGACCAAAGCGTTC
Source organism: Acidobacteriota bacterium (assembly GCA_020851325.1). Taxonomy (GTDB): domain Bacteria; phylum Acidobacteriota; class Vicinamibacteria; order Vicinamibacterales; family UBA2999; genus VFZN01. Next base: position 16,959 of record JADZCY010000257.1, read on the forward strand.
GTCGCGCACCATCACCACCACCGGCTCGGTCGTTCCCGGCACCGCCACCGACATCGTCGGCATCGACACCTGCCCCGGTGCCGTGGCGGCCAGCCAGCGGACGAGTTGCCGCCAGATGGTGTCGTAGGCGGTGTCGGATGACGGCCGCATCATGCGCCAGCGCCACGACGCTTCGCCGGCAAAGACCATCGTGCGTCCCTGTCCGTATCGCTGCACGGCAATCAGCGGATGCGCATCGCCACCGGGACTCGCGGTGACGGCCAGCACCTGCGCGCCGGGACGCGGGCCACCGACGAGCGACACGGAGGCGAGCGCCGGCAACTGACTCCACAACGCGCGGCTGCTTTCGATCGACGCGGCAAGTCGCGTCGCCGGATGCGCGGCGCCATCCGCCGTCACCGCTGGCGCGTTCACCGCCGCGCCTTCGCCGTCGAAGCCTGCTGCCCCGCGCGTGCGCCGATCGGACAGATCCACCGGCAGCACTTCGGCCAGCGGCGTGTTGCTCAGCCCTTCGCGATCGAACGAGCGCGCGCCGAGCACCAGCAGGCCGCCGCCGCGTTCGGCGACGAAGCGCGCGGTGAGTTCGAGTTGCTCGCGCGTGAACGCGTCCGCGGCGATGTTACCGAAGACAACGGCGTCGTATTGGAACAACGCTTCGCGCGTGGACGGGTAACCGTTCGACAACGCTGCGGCGCGTCGTTCACCCGCCTGCACGAAATACGTATCGCGGCCATCGTCGTTCTGCCCCTTGCGAACGACGGCGTCGACGTCGAGGCCGGGATCCGAGGCAAGCGCGCGCTTGAGGAAGGTGTGCTCGAAACCGGGCGCGCCCTCGATGATCAGGATGCGCCGCCGCGCCGCCTGCGGCGGCACCAGCACGCTGCGCGCGTTGTTGGCGGTGACGAGTTCGCCATCGGCCGCTGGCGTGTCGATGGTGTAGACGGTGGGCTGTTCCGCCGGAGGTGTGACGGTGAACACCTCGTGCATCGGCGCGCCATCGGCGGGCGGCGTGACGCGGCGGACCTCGACGGGACGGCCATTGGCGCTCAGGCGCAGGTCGATCGGCTGCACGCCGAAGCCGCGGCTCGTCACCGACACGCTCAGGTCGATGGCGGCTTCCGGAAGAATCGGCTCGCCGGCGGTGAGGTTCACCACTTCGCGATCGCGCGCCGGCGCGACGCTGCCGACGCCCACGGCAAACACCGGCGCGCCATCGAGTCGTCCGGCGTCGAGCGGCCGGCCCGACGTATCGCCACCATCCGAGACGACGACGATCCCTGCCAGCGATTCGGCGCGATAGCGCTGCGCGGCGTCCTCGACGGCGGTGGTGAGGTCGCTGCGAGCGGCGTCCGCCGCCCAGGCGGCGCCATCCGCCGGCTTCTGCAGCGCATCGCCAAAGCTCAGGAGCTCGACGCGCACGCCGGGCGCCAGCGTGGTGGCGAGCGACGATGCCACGTTACGTGCCGCGGCCAGGCGGGTGGCGCCGTTGTCTTCGTCGGCGACGCTCATACTGCGCGACACGTCCACCAGCACCGGCAGCACACGCGGTGTGGCGACGTTCGACTCGCGCACCAGCACCGGCCGCAGCAACGCGACGACGATGGCGAGCAGAGTGAAGGCGCGGAGCGCGGTGAGGGCGAGGCGCTGAGCATCCGTGAGCGGCGCGACGCGTCGATACGCCGCCCACGCCATCAGCAGGGCGAACGCGACGATCAGGGTGTAGCCCCACCACGGCAGCGCGACGGCAAACTGCATGTGGGCCTATCGTGTCGGCTTTCTCGGCGCGGCGAGCGACTGGTAGTAGCGATCGACCATGTCGCGATACTCGTCGGCCACGCCCGTGTGTCCGCCGACATTGAGCCGCTCGCGGGCCTCACGTTCGCGCAGCTGTGACGACAGCCGCGACTCGGTGCGTTCGAGCGCGAGCAGCAGGTTCTTCTTCAGCGTCTCCCACTTCGAGAAGTCCTGCTTGAACGACTCGGTGCCGGGCGCGGACAGACTCGGATACCAGTTCTTCGGCGTCGTCGGCGCGTCGCGCATATCGGAATTCTGCTGCCGGAGTTCACCGGCCAGACGCTGCGCTTCCTGAAGACGCGCGGCCGCATCACGCTGCAGTTGTCCCATGCGATCGCCGCCGCCACCGCCGCCGCCACCCGAACCCGGCTGCTGCGACGGCGAGCCCTGTTGCCCCGGCGATTGTCCCTGTGCCGGCGATGACGACTGCTGCGGCGTGCTGCCGGGCTGCGCACCCTGCTGCCCGCGCTGCCCCTGCTGACCTTGCTGGCCCTGCTCTCCAGGCTTCTGGCCGGGCCGTCCTGCCTGGGCGTCCTGGCCCGCCTGATCCGAATCGGCCGCACGCTGCAGGTCGTCGATGGCGCGCTGCACCTCGGAGAGTCGATCGCGCAGCTCACCGGCGCGGGCCAGTTGATCCGACAGCCGCTCGGTTTCGCGATCGGCCGTGCCGGCGGCCTGTCCGAGTTCGCCGGCAACGCGATCCAGCATGCGGGCCAGTTCACGGCCCTCCGCCGACGCGCGGGCGTCGCTGCCCTGCTGGCGCAGCCCGTCTGCCGCCGCACGCATTCGTTGGCTCACGCGTTCGCGATTCAGTTGCTCGGCCGCCGCGGCCGCGGTACGCCGGGCTTCGATCTCGTCCTGATCGCCGCTGTTCCCACCCACCTGGCTCAACTCGCGCGCCTGATTGCGCAACCGGTCGGCGCGATCCGCCAGGCGATCCTGCTCCGCCGCCAGTCGTCGTCGCGCGTCGTCTCCGGTGCCGCTCGCACCGGTGCGATCCGCTTCGTTGGCGAGACGACGTTCGGCTTCGGCCAACTGGCGCGCTTCGAACTGCAGGTCGCCCATGGCGCGGCGACGTTCATCCGGCCGTGCGCGCTCCATCTGACGCGACAGCTCGCGCAGTTGCTCGAGCGCCCGGCCGCTGCGCGCGCTCGCTTCGTCCGGCGCCTCGCGCCGCAGGTCGCTGCTGGCGCCGCGCATCTGTTCCGCGATCTCGCGAAGACGACGACTGCTGCCGCTCGACGACGCCTGTTGCTGCCCGGACGCCCCGCTCGCCTGGCTGTTCTGCTGCTGCTGCTGTTGCTCCTGCTGCTGCGAGCCGCTCTGCGCCGCCGCGTTCTGCTGCTGCATCTCGCGCGACAACTGATTGGTCTGTTCGCTCAACTGCTGCTGCTCGCGCGTCAGCCGCTCGAGCTGCCGCTTCACTTCCTCGTCTGACAAGCGATCGCGGTTCTGCGCCAGTTCGCGCTGCGCGCGCTGCAGCGCTTCCTGACGGCGGGCCAACTCGCGCAGTCGCGCCAGCGGATCGGATTCCGCTGACGTGTCCGGACGCGTCTCGGTGTTCGTCGGCGTCTCGTAATTGGTTTCCTGCTGCTTGCGCAGCTGCTGATCGAACAGCGTGGAGAGATCCGGCATGCGCCGGTTCGAACCGCCACCGCCACCCTGCTGGCGCGCGATCTGGCGATCCTTCACATCCGAGTCGGCTTTCAGCAGTTGCTCGAGCGCCGCCATCTCGTGCGGCAGCGCCTCGCTCGTCTTCAACCCGTCGAGTGCCGTCGACGCGCGCCCCATCGACTCCACCGCACGCGCCAGTGGATTCTCGGTCCCCGGCGTCATCGTCTGGCCAGGCCGCGGGCGACGACGTCCAGGATCGGCGAGCGCCTGCGCCACTTCGCTCGCCTGCTCGGCGGCACGCATGCGGAGTTCGCGCTGCGCTTCGGCCACGGCCTTGATGTCGGCGGCGGAGCCGGCGCGATCGGCGCGGCGCGCCCGCGCGTCCAGCTTCCATGTCGCCGCGATGATCTCCTTCTGCGCCTCGGCCAATTCCTGAAGCTCCGGACTGCCGCCCTGCATGCCGGCGGCCTGGCTCTGCGCGGCGCGGAAGGTTTCTTCGAACGGCTTCACTTCGAGGAAGAAGATGTCGCTGCGGGTCTCGGCACTCTGCCGGCCCTGACCGACGTCGCGAGTCCGCGCGTAGTAGGTGACGAAGTCGCCGGGACGCACGCCGAGATCTTCGAGATGGATCAGGTGACGTCCGGTGGCCGATGCGGCGCGTTGCGTCGGGAACGGCACCACGGTGTCGCGCTTGCCCGGCGTCTGGAACACGAGTTCGAGCGACGCCAGCGCAAAGTCGTCTTCTGCCGCGGCTTCGACGAGCACCTCCTCGATCGGCGAGACCTCCTTGTCGCCACCGGGCCGCAGCACGCGGATATCGGGCGGGCGATCGTTGATCAGACGGATGAAGTATTCCGTTTCGCCGGGATTCTCGAGGCCATCAACGTCGGTGAGCGCGATGCGATACGAGCCGTCGGCCTTCAGCGGCAGCGTCGCGCGCAGTTCGGTGTCGTCGCCCGTCAACGGAATCGACGTCTCACCGAGCGCGAGCGCACCGGTGTCCACGGCTTTGTCCGTCGTGACCACGAGTGAGACTTCAGTGCCCGCGGGACCGTAGATGTCGCCGCCGCGTTCCTCGTGTCGATCGGGCAGGCCCATCGCCTTCGGGTAGCGGTAGGTCAGATCGATCCGTTCGACACGCGCCGGGCGAATGACGTCGATGGCGTAGTCCGCCGATCGAGCGGGGCCGACGTCCACGCGATACGGAAACGATTGATCGGCCTTCGCCAGCGTCCACTCGTAGGCGCCGTCAGCCGCCGCCGTCATCGTGACGCGCTCGGCGTCCTCGCCGTTACCGATGACGATCTCGGGGACGATGCCAATCTCCACACCATGGATGCGCGCGGTAATGCGCAGTGGCTCGCCAGCCCGAACCTTCGCGGTGCCGGGCGTCACGTCGATCAGAACACGCGCGGGGAACAGATACGCGATGGCGGTCGCCGTGCCGCGACGGGCCATCGGCGCAAACGCGACAGCGGCGCCGATCAGCACGATGGAGGCCACGCCCGCGGCAATGAACGCGCGTCGCAGCGTGTCGCTGGCGACGGATGTTTCCGGGCCGGTGTCGCCAATGGCGCGGGCCGCGGCGGCGGCAATGCGCCGCGCTGCCACCGTGTCCTGCTGGCCGTGCTGCACCGCGGTCACCACCACATCGTCCAGGCCGCCGTGCCGTTCCTCGATGAAGCGCGCCAGTTGCAGATCGGAGGGCGGCGTGCGGAACGGCCGCAGAGCGGCGAGCAGCACGAGCGCGACGAGGCCGAGCACGAGGACGGTGAGCGCGGAGGTGAGCAGGCCTTCGACGCCAAGGAGGGATGCGGTGAGGAGTCCAAGCAGGAACGTCGCCGCGCCGGCGCTGGCGCCAATCGACCACGCGCGCAGCCGTTCGCGGCGCGTCCACCGGCGCCTGACTTCGGCGAGGATTGCCCCAAGCTCGTGCGCGTGCTGGGTCACCGTTGGTTCATCCTATCAAGTCGCCGGCGCCGTTCATCCGGCACGCCGGCCGATCAATCCTTCGCCCGCCAGGGCGACGAACATCGCGACAAGGCCGAGTTGCCACAGCCGCTGTTCGCTCTCGGCGCGCCGCGCCTCGTCCACGGGATCCGCCTTGGCCGCCGGCGGCGTCCGCGGCACGGACCGCGTGAAGTCGTCGGCGGTCACGCGGCGCAGACTCGATTCCGCCGGGTCGACGTTCACGGCCACGCGTCGTGCTCCCGGCGTGCCCTCGTCCAGGGTGGCCACGCCGGGCGCAGCGGGCACGCCCGGCGGCACCGACGGCAGCGTCCACGCGCGTGGTTCACGCGTGCCCTCGGTGAGGTAGCGCGCCGTTTCGACCACGAATGGCACGAACGCCGGGCTGAGCGGGAAGCGATTCCACTGGTTGTCGAGGTCCGACGCGAAGATCAGCAGGCGGCCGGTAGGTCGCGGCACTTCGACGAGCGCGGGGGCGCCGCCGGAGAAGCGCGCCAGCACCGTGCGGCCGGTTTCGTCGACGCGGCGATAGCGCCGGAACGACACATCGCCGAGTGCCTCGGCCGGACGCGCGAATGGCCGGAAGATCGGGTGGCGCACGTCGCCGAGCACGAGCGTCGCTGGCAGCGCGCCGGCGTTCACCGGATCGGGAACGACACCGCTGGCGCCGTCGATGGTCTCGCCCAGCGTTGCCATGTCGATGTCCGGGCCCAGCGACAGCCACACGGCGCCGCCGGCGTTCATGAACTGCCGGATGAGCGCCCGGCCCTGACGATCGAGCGTGCGCGTCGCCAGCACCACGAGCACCTGCTCGCGCTGCACCTGTTCGGGCGTCCACGCCGAAAACGCACGGCCGTCGGCGACCGTCACCGAAAAGCCCTGGCCGCGATCCGCGACGCCGAGCGCGCGATCGACGTAGAGGCCGCCGCCGCGTTCACCGGGCTCGGCGACAATCACCGTCGCCCGCGCCGCGTCGCCGGCGTCGAGCAGGACGAAGCGCTGATCGTCACCAGGCACGCCGCCCTCGTCCACGGCGCTGACACGCGCCGCGCCGCTCGCGGGAATCGCGGCGGCAAAACTCACCGGCACGGCGGCGTTGGGCGGCGCGGTCACCACCACGCGGTTCGCTTCACGGCCATCGATCTCGAGAATGACGGTGACGTCACGCTGTTCGAGGCCGAAGTTCTGCACGGTCGCTTCGATGCGCGCCGGCTCACCAGGCGAGCCACGACGTTCCGCCTGCACCACGGCCACGTTGCGCGACACGGCGCCGGTGGACGCCACGCGCAGTTCGATGTCCTCCGGCAAGCCCGCGCGGGCCTGCTCGGTCCATCCGGCTTCCTGGAGATCGCTGACGACCACGAGCTGTCCGCCACGACCACCGAATGTTTCCGCGGCTCGAGCGACAACGCTTCCAAAGCGCGTGCCGAGCGCACCAGCCTGCGTCACGGCGACGGCCGCGACCGCAGCGGATCGATCCGTGGATGGCGGCACCACGACGCGCGCATCGAGATCGAAGGTCGCGACGGCGACGGCGTGCGTCGAGGGCGCCTCGCGAATCGCCTGCGTCGCCAGCGCCCGCGCTTCGGCGATGGTGTCTGGGTGGCCCATGCTGAACGACGTGTCGAGCGCGACGAGCGTCAGCGGTGTGTCGGCTGCCAGCACGCGGCCACTCAGGTACGGCCGCGCGAACGATCCGGCCAGCAGCACGAGCGCGGACACACGCAGCGCCAGCAGCAGGATCTCGCGCAGGCGGCGCCGCCGCTGCTGCTCCACCGGCGACCGTTCCAGCAGGCGCACCGCCGGAAAGTCCACCACCGTTTCGGTGCGGCGGTTGAACAGGTGCAGGGCGATCGGCAGCGCGATGGCCAGCGCGCCAAGCAGGTAGAGCGGCGACAGGAACGACAGGCCGAACATCAGGAGGCCTTCCGCCGCGTCTGCAGATACGACAGCAGCCCCACATCGAGCGGTTGCGTCGTTTCGAGCTGCACGTAGTCGATGCCGTGCTGGCCGAGCACGGTGCGGTAGCGATCGATCAGCGCGGTCATGCGTGCCTGATAGGCGGCACGCACGGACGAGGGCACGGCAATCACTTCCTGACCGGTTTCGCTGTCGCGGAACCGCGCCGCGCGATCGAACGGGAAGGTCAGCTCCGCCGGATCGACGATGTGGAACACGATCACTTCCGTGCCGCGGTAGCGAAAGTGCTTCAGGCCTTCGATCACCGTATCGGGATCGTCCAGCAGATCGGAAATCAGCACCACGAGGCCACGCCGGCTGATGGCGCGGACCAGGTCGCCGAGCGGCTTGGCCATGTCGGTCCGCTCGCCCGGCTGCAGCCGTTCGAGCGCCACCATGATTGCGCGCAGATGCCCCGCCCGCGCGCTCGCCGGCATCCGCTCGCGGATGCGATCGTCGAACGTCAACAGGCCGACGGCGTCACGCTGGCGGTTCATCAAATAGGCCAGCGCCGCCGCCAGGTAAGACGCGTACTCGGACTTCGTCAGCGTGTGCGATCCGTACGCCATCGAGCGGCTGACGTCGAGCAGGATGTGGCATTCGAGGTTGGTCTCCTCCTCGAACTTCTTCACCACGTGCCGATCGGACCGCGCGTAGATCTTCCAGTCCAGCGTCGCCAAATCGTCGCCGGGGATGTATTGCCGATACTCGGCGAACTCGACGCTGAAGCCCTTGAACGGACTCCGGTGCAGGCCGGTGATGAATCCCTCGACGATCGTACGCGCCTTGAGATCGATCGTGCCGAGCCGGGCAATCAGCGCCGGGTCGAGATAGCGGGGCTGCGGCGGCATGGCCTCACAGGCCGCTCGACGGTCGCGGCACGCCCTCGAGCAACTGCTCGATGATCCGCTCCGTCGTCACGCCCTCGGCCTCGGCGTAGAAGTTCGGGATGATGCGGTGCCGCAGGATCGGTCCGGCCAGCGCCTGGATGTCCTTCACCGACACGTGATGGCGGCCGTGCATCAGCGCGCGGGCCTTGGCGCCGAGCACGAGCGCGTGTGAGGCGCGAAGACCGGCGCCCCACTTCACCCACTTCTGCACGAACTCCAGCTTCTCGCCGCGGCCGGGCCGCGAGTTGTCGGCGAGGCGCACGGCGTAGCGCGCCACTTCCTCGGCAATCAACACCTGGCGCACGGCGTCCTGGATGCGCAGGATGTCGCTGCCGTCCAGCACCCGCTGCGGCTCGGGACGCGCGCCGCCCGTCGTATCCGTCACCACCGTCACCTCGTCGTCTTCGGAGAGGTAGGTCATGACGACGTTGAAGAGAAAGCGATCGAGCTGCGCTTCCGGCAGCGGATAGGTGCCTTCGAGTTCGATCGGATTCTGCGTCGCGAGCACGAAGAACGGCCGCTCGAGCGCGTAGGTGCGGCCGGCGGCGGTGACGTGATACTCCTGCATCGCCTCGAGCAGCGCCGCCTGCGTCTTCGGCGGCGTGCGGTTGATCTCATCGGCGAGGATGATCTGCGCGAAGATCGGTCCCGGCACGAAGCGCAGCGTGCGGTGGCCGGCGACTTCATCGAGCACTTCGGTGCCGGTGATGTCGGCCGGCATCAGATCCGGCGTGAACTGGATGCGCTTGAACCGCAGATCGAGAATCTGCGACAGCGTCTTCACCAGCAGCGTCTTCGCCAGGCCAGGCACGCCGGTGATGAGGCAATGGCCGCCGCAGAACAGCGCCATCAGCACTTCGTCCACCACTTCGTCCTGACCGACGATTACCTTGCGCAGTTCGCCCAGGATCGTCGCGCGCCGGGTGGCCACCTGTTCGGCGACATCGGCCACGTCTTTCTCGACAATGCCATCCATCAGCTCGCGTCCTCTCAATGCGTGAGCGAATACACGATCTCGTTGATCCACATCTGGTAGGCGACCGCCGTCCAGCGGATGTAGGCCGGGTATTCCTCGGCGTTGGACCACTCGACGCCGTCGCCCATGTCGGTGTTCCAGTTGATCAGCACCATCGGCCGCCCGGCGTCATCGAGGATGGCGCGGAGGTGCGGCTTGAAGCCGCCCTTCTCCCAGGTGCGGCCGCTGAAGAACGAGCCGAGACCGGGCACCTGCGGATAGGCGTCGATACGATAGAAGCTCGAGTAGATCGGATGCGGCGGTTCCAGTTCGACAATCTCGCGATCCGGAAACACGCGCTGCAACTGCCGCACGGTGAGGTCCCACTCGTAGGGGCCGTGGAAGTCGTCGAAGGTGAGCGTGCCGCCACGCAGCAGGAACTCGCGCAGGATCGGCACTTCCGTCGGCTTCAGATTGAGGTTGCTCGGCTCGACGATGTAGATCCAGGGAAACTGCCAGAGCCGCTCGTCTTCGAGTTCGAGAACGATGGGTTCGCCGACTTCAATGGCGGTGACGGCCTTGAGACGTCGCGACAGGTTCTGTTCCGCCGCCGGCGCGTCGATGGCCCAGGGATCTTCCCAGTAGCTCATGCGCGGGCCGCCGCGACCTTCGTCCGACCACGACGTGTAGCGGATGCGTGCGAAGGTCCACTGCAGGCCGGCGAGGCGATCGCCGGGCAGCGCCGGCACCTGCGCGTCGGTCACGGTGAGGACGGCGATCACCAGCACCGCCAGCGCGCCAGCGAAACGCCGCCGTGACAGCCATCGGCGTCCGCCGGCCATGCTATCGGCCTCCGACGAGCTTCAGCAGCAGGTCCTGCGCTCGTGGATAGGTGGGCGCCACCTCGAGCGCGGCGAGCGCCTCGCGCCGCGCGCCATCGCGATCGCCGCTGGCAAGCAGCCCTTCCGCGAGATCCGCGTGCGCACCGGCGCGATCGACGGGCCGTGCCGCCAGTGCGACGCGGAACATCCGCACGGCTTCGGCCGGCTGCTCGTCGGCAAGCGCGAGGCGGCCGAGTGTGGTGTGCGAGGCCGCGTCGAAGGGATCCACCGCCACCGCGCGCTTGAGCGCCGTCCTGAGCAGCGCCGGTTGCTTCGTCGCATCCAGCAGCGACGCCAGCTTGCGTGCGGAGGCGATATCGGAATGATCGAAACCCGTCAACGTATCGAGCGCGGTGATGGCCCGCGGCGTGTCGCCACGCGCCAGCGCGAGTTCGGCAATGCGCGCCTGCGGGCTGTCGGGACCAGTGGCGTGCGGCACGATCGACGCCGCCTTCTCATACATCTCGATCGCCTGCTCGGGTGACGTCTTCTCGAGCGAGCGGCCGAGCGCGACGTGCGCGGGGAAGCTGCCCGGATTCGCCGCCACCAGCGCGCGCAGCGCTTCGGACGTTTCGGCCTCCGCCAGCTTCTCGGGCGCCTTCAATGCCGTGCGCAGCGCGCCATAGCGCTTCTCGATGAACTGATCGAACGTGCCCTGCAGCACGTCGATGTCGACGCCGAGCACCTGCTTGAACGCGGTCTCGGTGTCGATGCCGGTCGCGTACGACTGCACCAGCGCCCGCAGCTTCGGCTGCCCGTACACCTCGACGATGTGCTCGACGACCAGCGACGACTGGAAGTAGGCCATCGAGATCGTCTCGGGGTTGGTGAAGCCGCTGTTGAGATCCTTCAGCTTGAACACCTGCCCGCGATCGAGCGCGCGCGCGAAGGGCAGGTCCATCTCGCGGCCCCACTCGGGACGCGCCCGCTTCTCTTCGAACACCGAGGTGCCTTCGGTGAGCCACCGCGGCACGCGCTGCTCCGACAATTGCAGCGTGATGACGTGGGCGATCTCGTGCCACAGCGTCACGCCCCAGTTGAACTCGCCCGGCGGCCGCGCTTTCGGCGAGTCGAGAGTGACGACGCGGCCGAAGCAGGCGCCAAGCGCGCCGATCATCCCGGGCAGCCCGAGATTGCGCACGGCGAAATCATCGTGCCGCGGGAACATCTCGATCAGGATCGGGCCCTGCGGCGTGAACTCCCACGTCTTCGACAACGAGTCGAGCGCTTCGCGCGCCAGCGCCGGCACATACTGCGACATCACACCGGTCTCGTCGGGATGGAGGCGAATCACCATCTCGCCTTCGTTCACCGTGTCGAACTTGTCGAGCGTGTCGAGCAGGCCGAGCAGGTTGTAGGTGATGACGTCGTAGGGATCCTGGCGGAAGGCAGTCTCGAGCATGCGCCGCGCGCCGCGCTCGTCGCCGGTGCGCATCAGGTGCGTGCCAAGGTCGGCATAGGCGCGCCAGTTCTCGCGATCCACCTGCAGGCCCTTGCGCACATGCTCAGCCGCCTCGTCGAAGCGGTAATACCCGGCCGTCACCGATCCGACGATGCGGTAGAACTCGCCGTAGGTGGGATTGATGGCGAGCGCGGCGGCGGCTGCTGATTCGAAGTCTTCCGTCTTGCCTTCGACGTAGGCCAGCGCGCCCTCGTAGGCCATCACCTCGAGGCTCTTCGCGTTGACGCCACGCGCCTTGCCCAGACGCTCGCGTGCCTCGTCCTTGCGATCGCGGCTGATGGCGGATTCGGCCATCAGCAGGTTGGCCGGCACCGACGCCGGATCGATCTTCAACGCGCGATTGACGAACGCGAGCGCCTGACCGGGGTTGTCGTCCACCAGCGACTGCGCCATGCCGATGAGCGCGGGCACGTGCGATTCATCCGCCTTCAGCGCCGCGCCGTAGGACTTCGCCGCCTCGGCGCGCTCGTGCTTCTCGAGGAACAGATCGCCCCACGCGGCGTTGATGTCGGCATCATCCGGAGAAAGCGAGTCGGCCTCGCGGAAGTAGGCATTGGCGTCTTCGAAGCGGCCAAGGGCGCGTGCCGCTCGCGCTGCCCGCAACAGCGCCGGCGCCGTGCGCCCCTCCTGGCCCGACCCATACACCTGTTGCAGCGCGCGGCGAGCCTCTCCCCTCTTTCCCAGATACAACTGCAGCAGCCCGAGTTCGAGCGCCGCCTCGCCGGAGGGCGCCTTCACCGCCGCCGGCTGCAGCAACGATTCGGCCCGCGCGTAGTCGCCGGTGGCGCGCGCCGACAACGCCCGCAGCACCAGCAGCGACTCGTCGGCTGGCTGCGCCTGCGCCAGGCGTTCGACGTCGGCAAACTGGCCGGCGCGAAACGCGGTGAGCGCCGCCGTGCGCGGCGATGCGGAAGACGCCGGCGTCTGCGCGCGCAGGAGCGCGAGGCCGAGACCCGCCGAAAGGGTCAGACAAACGAGGACGATTCCCCAGACGCGGCGTCGTGTCATGTCCTGAGCGGAGTATAGCGTGAGGGCGCGGGGCCGATACCGGCGCAAAAACGCGATGGAGCCCGGATGTGACACCGGACTCCATCTGAACTACCAACTTAGACGACGAGAAGAGGCGCGTGGCCGCGCCGGCACCTGACTCAGCAGGAGACGCAGCGGTTGTTGTTCTTCGCGCCGAGGCCCTCGAGCAGCTTGATCGTTTCCGGATACGGCTGCGTGCGCTGCACCGGACCATTGGCCATGTCGACCGTGGTGAGGCCGGAGCGATTGACGCGCGTGACGTCGGCGCCCTTCGAGACGAGGTACTGAATCATCTCGTTGTCGCCGCGCGAGGCGGCGTGGTGCACGGCCGTGTTGCCGTCATCGTCCACGCCGTTGACGTCGAGGCCCACCTCTTCGATGAGGTACTTCACGGCGGCGAGCATGCCGGTGGCGGCAAAGCGGTGCGCGTTGCCGGCAAAGCCTTCGCCGTAGCCGACACCCGCTGCGGCCTGCAGCGGACCAATGCCCGGCGAGCCGGCCGGCATGGTCTGCAGGCCCGAGGGGTCACCCGCCTGCGTGCCTTCACCACGGCGACCGGCGCCCACCGGCTTCATGGTGGTGACGTTCGGATCGGCGCCGCGCGCGATCAACAGCTTCATCGCTTCGATGTCGGCGGCGTAGGCCGCCTTCCAGAACGGCGTCGCGCCAATCTCGTCGGTGCGCAGCAGGTCGAAGTTGTACTGCGTGTGCCACACCTTCTTGCGCAGGCGCGCGTTCGGGTCGGCGCCCTTGTCGAGCAGCGCCGTCAGCAGTTGCATGTAGGTGGTCTTCTGCTGCAGCTGCGCCCGCGGCTGCGGGTAGAAGGACTTCGGCGCCCACTCGAGGTTGAGCGTGGCGTAGAGCGGCGCGTTGCCGTTCTCGCCGCTGGCGTTGGGGTCGGCGCCGTTCTCGAGCAGATACATCGCCATGTCGTAGTGGCCGTTGATGATGGCCAGCACGAGCGCGGGTGTACCGTCGGCGAGGACGCGCTGGTTCACGTCGGCACGGTTCTCGATCATCGTCTTCACCGAGGCGAGCGAGCCCTGGCGAATGGCGAAGTGCAGCGGCGACAGCCCGCCCTGCTTGCCGATCAGTTCGTTGTAGCGATAGCCGCGCGTGACGCCGGCGACATCGTTGGCCGGACGGTCGGCGGCGGGAGGCGCCGTCAGCGTCGGGGCCGCGCTGCGGCCACCGGCGTTGGTGGACGCACGCTGCGTCGCCTGACGGATCTCGTCCTGCAGTGCTTCTTCGGGCGACACCAGGTCGGTGAGGTCGGTGAGCTTCGAGGTGAGCTTCACGTCGGCGCCGACTTCGAGCAGCACCTTCACCACCTCGGGACGATCGTAGGCGGCGGCAAACATCAGCGCCGTCTGTTCGTTGGCCGATTCGCGCGCGTCCACTTCCGCCTTGTTGGCCAGCAGCAGCTTGACGGCGGCGACGTGGCCCGAGGCCGAGGCCAGCATCAGCGGCGTGGCGCCGGTCTGCGTCGCCTGGTTCGGATTGGCGCCGCCCTTCAGCAACGCTTCGACAGCGGCGTCGTGGCCGCGCTGGCTGGCGAGGTGCAGCGCGGTGTAGCCGCCAAGACGCGTGGTGGCGCGGAGGTTGGCGCCGGCGTAGAGCAGCACGCTGATCGCCTCGGCGTCGCCGCGCAGCGCCGCGTGGTGCAGCGCCGTGGTGCCGTCGCCGAGCGCGGCGTTGACGTCGGCGCCTTCCTTCAACAGGCGCTTGATGGTGGCGAGGTCGCCGCTGCGGGCGGCTTCGGCCACCGGAGCGGCGGGGGCGGCGGCCAGCACGCCCGACAGCAGGGCGGCCACCGTGGCCCGCGTACCGAACCGGAGGAGGGACCGGAGACTCATGTCGTTATGCTCCCGCCGTGGCCGTGGTGGCCGGCTGCTCGTTGAGGTCGAAGGCGCCGCTGCTGTCGCCGAAGCTCTTCACGTCGACGCCGAGCGTGTGCAGCACGGTCAGCATCGGGTTGGCCATCGGCGTGCCGTCGGCCGCGCTCAGGTGGACGTTGCCCTTGATGGCGCCGCCACCGTGGCCGAGCAGGATCAGCGGGCAGCGCTTGTGGTTGTGCACGTTCGAGTTGCCCATCGGCGAGCCGTAGAGGATCACCGAGTTGTCGAGCAGCGTCTGATCGCCTTCCTTCACCGCCTTCAGCTTGTCGAGCAGGTACGGCAGCAGGCTGACGTGGTAGCTGTTGATCTTCTGGTATTCGAGAATGCGGTCTTCGCGGTCGCCGTGGTGCGAGGCGATGTGGAAGCCGGTGGTGACGCCGGTCTCCGGATAGACACGGTTCGAGACGTCGCGGCTCAACTTGAACGCGAAGGTGCGCGTCAGGTCGGCGGCAAAGGCCACCGCCTGGAGGTCGAACATCAGCTTCACGTGGTCGGCGTAGGAGTCCGGCACGCCGGCGGGAGCGCCGGGCAGTTCGCGCGGTTCGCCGGTCGCGTTGGATGCCTCGACCTTCTGGATACGTCGCTCGATTTCGCGCACGTCATCGAGGTATTCGGCGAGGCGCGCCTGGTCGGCCGCGCCGAGCGACGACTTCAGATCGTTCACCGACGCGGTGACCCAGTCGAGAATGCTCTTGTCCTTGCGGCGGCGACGGGCGCGCGCTTCGGGCGTGGCGCCGACGCCGAACAACTGATCGAACACCGCGCGCGGATCGCGAATCATCGGCAGCGGATCGTTCGGCGTCGCCCAGCTGATCGAGTCGGTGTAGGCGCAGGAGTAACCGTAGAAGCAGCCACCGGCCTGGTCGACGCTTTCGATGCAGAGCTGCAGCGACGGGATCGGCGTTTCGTTACCCACCTGCTGCGCGTAGATCTGATCGATCGAGACACCGGCGCGGACGTCCGAGCCCTGCGTCTGGTGCGGATGCGACTGCGTCAGGAACACCGCCGCCGAGCGGAAGTGATCGCCGCCAATCTCGGGCGGCGTGAACGCCTCGGCGTTGCGCACGTCAGTACGGCTGACGATGGTGAGGTGCTGCCGGTACGCCTCGAGCGGCGACAAGGCGGTCTTCGACAGGTCGAAGGTGCGCCCGGTCGATGCCGGCGACCACAGGTTGTTCTTTTCGCCAAACGACGTGCTGCCGGCCGAGCCGTGCACCATCTCGATGGCGACGAAGCGCTTCTTGCCGGTCAACTGCCGCGCCTCGGCCGCGCGCGCGGGCACCATCGCCTCCAGGAGGGGCAACGCCACGCTCACGCCCATCCCCTTCAGAACCGTCCGTCGATCCAGATGCCGCTGTGTCAGGAACGCCATGTCGCCGTTACTCCTTTAACCGTCGTGGCTCAGTGCGGCTGCGCCGCCGCTTCCGTCGTCGTTACCGGCACATCACTCGTCATCCGGAACGCCGGGCTCCGGACAATCGCCTGCACGAGTGCGCTGATCTTCAAGCCGTTGGCCGTCGCCTCGCGGACGATGCGGCGCACCATCGGCATGTCGGCGGCGTCGAGTCGGCGGCCGAGCGCGTAGGTCATCATGCTTTCCGTGAAGCTCAGGACAAACACGTCCTGATGCTTCAGGATGGCGTTGCGCAGGCCCGCCGGACCGTCCATCGGCGTGCCGTCATAGAGTTCGCCGCTCGGGTCCACCGGGCTGCCGTTGTCCTTGATGCGCCACTTGCCGGTGACGTCGAAGTTCTCGAGCGCCAGGCCGAGCGGATCGATGACGCGGTGGCAGGAGCGGCACGCCGGGTTGGCGCGGTGCGTCTCCATGCGCTCGCGCACGGTCAGCAGGCGCTTGGCGTCGGCGCCCTTGGTTTCCTCGAGCGTCGGCACGTTCGGCGGCGGCGCCGGCGGCGGCGAGCCGAGCAGCACTTCCATCACCCACTTGCCGCGCATCACCGGCGAGGTGCGATCGGCCACCGAGGTGAGCATCAGCACGCTGCCCTTGCCGAGCAGGCCGCGACGCTCTTCCGGCACCGTGACGCGCTGGAACTCGCTGCCGGTGATATTCGGGATGCCGTAGTGACGCGCCAGGCGGCCGTTGACGAACGTGTGGTCGGCCGTCAGCAGATCCAGCACGGTGCGATCCTCGCGCACCAGGCTGTCGAAGAACATCTCGGTCTCACGCACCATCGCGTGACCGAGCGAGCGATCGAAGTAGGGATAGAGAATCGCGTCCGGCAGGATCTGTTCGACGTCGGCCAGGCGCAGCCACTGCGCGGCAAAGCGCGACGACAGCCCTTCCGCCCGCGGATC
The DNA here is from genome assembly GCA_020851325.1 of Acidobacteriota bacterium. Lineage (GTDB taxonomy): Bacteria > Acidobacteriota > Vicinamibacteria > Vicinamibacterales > UBA2999 > VFZN01. The sequence goes on from JADZCY010000257.1 coordinate 33,722, forward strand.
GGCCAGCATCCGGCGCACCTGGCGATCGAGCGCGGCCGGCGTGTCGAGCGCGCCGGACGAGGCCGCCTTCACCAGCGTCTCGTCGGGGCTCGTGCCCCAGATGAAGAACGACAGGCGCGAGGCCAGCGCCAGCGGATCGACCCGGTAGGTGGCGGCGTTGGCGTTGAGCGCGCGCACCGGTTCGAGACGGAAGAGGAACTGCGGGCTGGCGAGGATGGCTTCGAGCACCGTCGCGACGCCGTATTCGAAGTCCGCTTCGTCGCGGCCCGACTTGTAGAACGTCATCAACCGCTCGAGGTCCTTCTCGGACACCGGCCGGCGGAACGCCCGCGACGCCAGGTCGCGCACGATCCGCGTCGCGCAAGCCTGTTCGTCGGCCTGGCTCGTCGGCCGGCACGTGAACACCTTGCGGCGGCTCGGCGTATCCGAGATGCCCGTCACCTTCTGCGGCCCGACGATGGAGAGGTCCTTGAGGTGCGGCAGCGTGGTGATGCCGTGCGACACGCCGATCTGCGTGTCGGCCAGCGTGTGATCGATCGGCGCGATGAGATCGTTCACCGGCCCTTCGAAACGCTTGATGAACGCCGCGGTGACGCGGTGCGGCCCGGCGGACACCTGAATCACCGGCGTCTTGAGCGCCAGGCCGCCGGTCACATCGGCCATGCGCGGCGCGATGTCGACAACGGCGACGCGTTCGCCGTCAATCGACACTTCCGCTTGTTCACCGGAGGTCGGCGCGCCGAACAAAAATCCGTCGGCGTTGCCGTGCAGCTGCAGGCGGAACACGTACTCGCCATCGGCCGGGAAGGTGTGGATCACCGACACGCCGCCGCGCGTGCCGAACGGCGCGTTCTCGACGCGCTCCATCTGCGACGATGTCTTCGCCACCAGATACAGCGCTTCGGCGGATTCCGCTTCGGTGTCGCCGATGGCCAGCGCCGTCACCTTGCTGGCGGCGCGCAGGTACGACTCCATCAACGTCGGCGAGAACATCTGCGAGTCGGAGACGTTGTCGAAACCGGCGCTGAGGGTGTCGGCCGGCAGCAGACCCGACACGTCGATATCGAGGGCCAGGAGGTCGCGGACGGCGCGCGAGTACTCGGCGCGATTGAGACGCTGGAACACGCGACCGCCGGAGCGATTGGCGTCGGCCGCGCGGTCCACCATGGTCTCGAGCGCGGTGGTGACCGCCATCAAGGTCGCCGCCTCGGGCCGCTTGGCCCCCGCCGGCGGCATCATCCCGGCGCGCAGCTTGCGGATGATCTTCTCGGTGAGTTCGGCGTGCTCGGAGGCGTGCGCCGGATCGTACGACGCCAGCGTCAGCCCGCCCGCCTTGGCGCGATCGCTGTGACACCCGACGCAGTACTGCTTGAAGATGTCGGCGTTGGCCGCGACCGCAGCAGGTGCGGCAGGTGCCGCCGCCGCGGGACGCGACACGGCCGGCGTGGGGCGCGCCGTCGCCGGCGCGGGAGCGGACGGCGCCGGGGCTTGCTGAGCGGCGCGAGCCACGGCAGGAGCCGCAGGCGCGGGCGCGCGCTGCTGCTCGGCCGCAGCCAGAACCGTCAGACCAAGAACCGACGCAAACACCACCGAAGGGACTGGCTGTCTCATAGGCGAATGCCGGGAAGTATAGCCGTATTCCCCGGCGCCGGCCGTGTCATCTTATGTCACGCGGGCTGAATACTTTAGGCGGCTAACGGCGGAGGGCTTGAAGGCCTTGGAGGGCTTGAAAGGCTTGCAGGGCGTGAAGGGCTTGATCGGCGAAGCGAACGGCCCGTCAGTACGGTGGACGCCAGGTGAAGAACAGCGCCGCCATGAGCCCCTGCAGCAGCGCAAAACCCATCAGCCACCCCGTCCGGTGCGCGGCCGGCACCACCGCCCCCAGCCAGATGAACGCCGGGAAGAGCGTGGAGGTGACGCGGCCCATCGACAGCAGGCCGCCCGCGGCCAGCGGCGGCAACAGGTTGACCAGCAGCAGCACCGCGAACGCCCAGCCGAGCCGGCGGCCAACCGGCCACACCGTAACCAGGATGAACAGCACGCTGACGAGATAGATCATGTCGAGCGTCTGGTCCGCCGCGTACGAATACACGCCGAACTGCCCGAGATATGACAGGCGATCGGCGACGAGCGTATCGAGCGGCCGGTAGACCCGTCCCCAGGCGGCGTTCTGGGTCGTCCACTGGAAGGGGTGCCCGGTCAGGAACAGGATGAACGTCGAATAGACGAGCATGCCGATGCCCGGCGTGGCGGCCGCGGCCAGCCGATCCAGATGGGCGGTCCACGCTACCCCGGCCCATCCGCCGCGGGCGCGGCGTTCGGTCCAGAGCGATTCGAGCACCATCACGCCCAGCACCACCGACAGCAACGCCCCGTTGGGCCGCGTGAGTCCGGCCAGAAGGCCCCACGCGGCCGTCCTGCCAACTTCCCCACGACGGAAGTGATACACCGCCGCCACCGCCGCCAGCAGGAAGAGCGATTCCGTATACGGCGCGCTGTAATACACCGCGAACGGATAGCTCGCCAGCAGCGCCACGGCGGCGCGCGCCTGCCCTTCGTCGCCAAGCAGATCTCTCGCCAGCCGCAGCAGATAGACGAGCGCGCCGAAAAACGCCACGAACGCAATCGCCACGCCCGCCCACAGCGGCTGCCGGCCAAGGACGATGGACGTGTATCGCATCGCCATCGGGAAGGCCGGGAAGAACGCGATGTTCTGCTGCTGGCCCTCGCTCTCCGCCGACCACTCGTAGCCCTCGTTGGCCACGCCCAGATACCAGCCGGCGTCGTAGCGCGCCGGCAGGTTCAGCAGTTCGTTATCGGAAATGCGGAACGGGACCGGCTGCTCCGCCGGATAACCGACGAGCGACACCGCCAGGAATCCGATGACGAGCACGCCCAGCCGGGTCGCGATCCACACCGGCCACACCGCGCGCGTGTCTGGCGACTGCCACCAGCGGATCACCGCACGCGTGACGCGCGCGATGATCGTGGGCGTGCGCCATCGCCAGTGCCGCAGCCCCATCAGCGCCATCGCCGCCATGAGCGGCCGCCACGCATCGGTCACCGACACCCGCACGCCGAACACGTCGACACGGAAGCCGCCGAAGACCGTCACCGACAGCGTGAGTGCCAGCAGCAGCAGCGCCACACCGTCGGCGGCGCGCACCCACGCGGGTAGGCGTGAAACCGGCTCGGACTCGGAAACGGGATGCGGCACGGCCTGCTATTGTCGCCCGAGTGCGCGGTCTTCCACCTGGATCCGCCGCCACATCAACCACCCGAACGCGGCCAGCCCCAGCGCCCCGCTCACCGGCGCCCACACAATCAGCGCCACGCCGACGATCTCGCCGACGATAGCGACGTAGTTGGGATGGTGGAGGTAACGATACGGTCCCGAGGCGACGAGCGGATGGCCGGGCAGCACCAGCACGCGGAACGACCAGCGGCCGCCCAGCGAGGTGATCGCCCACAGCTTCAGCGCCTTGCCGAGACCGAACACGACGAGTCCTGCCACCGCGACGAGCCCCGGCGACGGACCGGTGAGCGCACCTTCGACGGCCATCAGCACGAACACGCCCGGATAGACGACGCGCATGATCTGGAACACATCGTCCGGCGGCTCCACCGCGCCCTGCCGCCGCAGCGACGCTTCGTTCACCAGCGACAGCACGAGTTCACCCGCCATGATCGCCAGCACGCCGGCCACCGCAAACACGGCCACGGCCGCCGCGGTGGTCATCGGCGGCCCCCGATGCCGGCGTCGCCGGCGACGCGAATCACCGACGCGAACGCCGAGGGCCAGTGCCGCGCCAGGTGCGCCGCCGCGGCCACGCCCGCGGGCGAACCGACGAGCCCGCGCAGTGCCTTGTTGAACGCGCGCTTCGGCGCCAGCGCACGGCGAAGCGCACGCGCGTACGGCAGGTGCGCGTCGTCCGGCGTGTGCGTGCCGCGCAGCACACCGGTGCAGATGTCCGCGGCAATTTCGGCGGAGGCAAGCGCGAGACGGATGCCGTCGCCGGTCATCGGATCGACGAAGCCGGCGGCGTCGCCCACCAGCAGCAGCCCCGGCGCGCCGGGGGCGTGGGCCTCGACGGCAAGCGGCCCCAGCACCGCGGGCTGCGTGCACATGCGCGCGCGACGAAAGCGCGGCCCGAGCGTTTCATCGCTCGACAACCGCGCCTGCAGCACGTCCGCGGGCCGGCGCCAATCCGTGTCGCTCGTATCCGGCGCTTCGACGAGGCACGCGTTGGCGCGGCCATCCCGCGTCGGCGCGACGCCCAGGTAATACCCGCGCCGCACGTGCATCTCCCCCACCGCCGCCAGATCATCCACATCGTCGAAGTACGCACCGACCGCCCAGCGCCGCGGCGATGGCGGCACGCGCGTCAGCGCGCACGCGGCGGCGAGCGTCGAGCGCCGGCCGTCCGCCGCCAGCGTCATCAACGCACGCACGTGCGTGTGCTCGCCATCACGACGACGAATGCGCACGCCGCGCACCACACCGCCACTGTCGACGATTGGCGCAACGACGCGTGTCTGTTGATGGACGTTCGCGCCCGCGTCGGCTGCTCGAGCGAGGAGCCAGGCATCGAACACATCGCGCGTGATGCCGATGCCGGCAATGCCGGTGCCGTAGCGGCCGTGCACGCGCACGCCACCCGGGCCGGTGAGCAGCATGCCCTCGATGACGTGACCGAGCCGCGACAGTGCATCGACGTCGACATGACGCGCCAGCAGCACCGCGGCGCCAGGGTTGAGCGTGTCGCCGCAGAGTTTCGGTCGCGGAAATTTCGCGCGCTCGATGACGATCACGCGCGCGCCGGCACGCGCCAGCAGCAGCGCGGCGAGTGCGCCCGCCGGTCCACCGCCGGCAATCACCACGTCGGCGTCGCGCGGTGCGGCGTCATCTACGCGCATCCGCTGCTCCGAGGACGATCGCCGCGTTCTTCGAACCGAAGCCCAGGCAGTTGCAGAGCGCCGCCTCGACCTGCGCCTCGCGGCCGGTGTTGGGCAGGAAGTCCATGTCGCACGCGGGATCGGGATTCAGCAGATTGATCGTCGGCGGCAGAAACCCGGCCTGCATCGCCATCGCGGTGGTCACCACGCCGGCGGCGCCGCTGGCGCCCTGCGGGTGACCGATCATCGACTTGGTGGACGAGCCCGGCACGCGTGAGGCCGACGTGCCCAGCACGGTGCGCGTGCAGCGCGCTTCGATGGCGTCGTTCAATTGCGTCGACGTGCCGTGATAATTCACGTAGCCGATCTCTTCCGGCGCGCGTCCCGCGGTGTCGAGCGCGGTGCCGAGGCAGCGGACGATCTCGGTGCCGTCGGGATCCATCTGCACGCGGTGATAGGCGTCGCACGTCGAGGCATAGCCTTCGATGCAGGCGTAAATGTGCGCACCGCGGGCGCGGGCGCGATCCTCGCGTTCGAGCGCCAGCATCCACGCGCCTTCGCCGAGGACGAAGCCGTCACGGCCGCGATCGAACGGCCGCGACGCTTCGGCCGGCCGATCGTTGTAGCGCGTCGAGACGGCGCGCATGCGCGAGAAGCCGAAGATCATGCCCGGCAGCACGCAGCCGTCGGTGCCGCCCGAGAGCAGCACGTCGTACTCGCCGAGCGCGAGCAGCAGACGCGCGTAGCCCATGGCGTCGGTGGAACTGGTGCAGCCGGTGGACACCACATGGCTGATCCCGTGCAGGCCGAGCGCGATGGAGATCTCGCTCGACACCATGCCGCAGATGCCGACGGCAATGGCGTAGGGCGTCACCTGCTTCCCGCCGTTGGTGAAGAAGTCCTGATACTGGCGTTCGCCGACGTCGATGCCGCCGCCGCCGGATCCGATCAGCACGCCGGCGCGCGGTTCGCCGAACGACAGGCCGGCGTCGTGCCACGCCTCGCGGGCGGCGCGGACGCCGAAGTGAGCCGCGCGCGAGTAACGGCGTGGGTCGGCGCGCGAGTCGTCGGGTTCGTTGAGGAGCGGCGGCAGCGGCTCGGTGATCGCCGGCACGTCGGCGGCGACGCGGCACGGATAGCCGGAGGCGTCGAAGGCGGTGATGGCGCGGGTGCCGCTGGTGCCCTGTCGCACGTGCGACCAGAAGGCATCACGGCCCGCGCCAAAGGTGGAAACGACGCCGATGCCCGTGATCGCGATCCGTGGCCGCATGGCCTCTATACTACGCGGATGCGTGCGGTTGCCTGGCTCGGCGCCGGGCTCTTCGTCGGTTCACTCTGGTATTTCGGCTACTTCTACTTCGTCCTGCTCGACCGTGTGATCGACGGCGCTGGATCGGTCGCGGCCGTGCTGGTCAACGTCCTGCTGTTCTCGGCGTTCGCGCTGCACCATTCGATCTTCGCGCGCTCTGGACTCAAGACCTGGGTGCGTCGTCACGCGCCGCCGCAGCTCGAGCGATCGTTGTACGTGTGGATCTCGAGCCTGGCGCTGCTGGCGGTGTGTCTGCTGTGGCGGCCGCTGCCGGGCGTGTGGTGGGAATGGCAGGGTCTGGCCGGCACCATCAGCTACGGCGTCCAGCTCGCCGGCATCGCGCTCACCGTGATCAGCGCCGCACGCATCGACATGCGCGAACTCGCCGGCGTGCGGCAGGCGGCGGTGATCGAACCGCACGGCTCCGCCGGCGACACGCCGCTGCAGGTGGGCGGTCCGTATCGCTGGGTGCGCCACCCGATCTACTTCGCGTGGGTGCTGATGGTGTTCGCCGCCCCGCGCATGACCTCGGGCCGCCTGCTCTTCGCGGTGATCAGCACCACCTACCTCGTGGTCGCCATCCCCTACGAAGAGCGCGGCCTCCGCGCTGAATTCGGTGAACCCTACGCCGCGTATCAGCGCCAGGTCCGGTGGCGCATCGTGCCGGGCATCTGGTAAAGAAACCACGAAGACACGAAGGGGCACGAAGGGCGCGAAGTTACGAAGGGGAAAGACACCACGAAGGCACGAAGCGAGCCTTGTTGATCACGAAGGGCACGACGGTCACAAAGGAAAGCCTTGCATTATCAGTCTTTGTGGCCTTCGCGCTCTTCGTGCCCCTTCGTGCCTTCGTGGTTTCTTTCCTACCCCTTCCACCCACGCGAGGGGCGGGTGAAGCGGGCCGGCAGTTTGCTCTTGTCGAGCGCCGGGGCGGGGGCGGACTCTTCGGCGGCGGCGATCTCCGCGTCCAGCTCATCGTCTTTGGGCAGGCCCTCGAACTGATCGAGGAACACCAGCGAATGATGGGACGGGATCTCGAACTTCTTCCCGCACGTCTTGCACGTCACCTCGTCGTCCAGGCGCAGCAGGTGATCGCGCAGCTTGGCAAAGCGTTCGCGGTCGGCCTCGCCGGCGCCGTTCGGCAGCCGATCCTTCCTGGTCCGCCGCACCCAGCGCACGGAATAGTCATTGGTGCGCCGGCAGCGAGGGCAACTGAACCGTCCCGGGCGCGACTCCGGCTTGTCATTGAAAAACGCGCGTTCATCGAGAGCCACAGAAGGATGGTACAGCGAATCTGTCGATCTCGTGAGCTGGTGATCTTTTGATCAAGCTGGTGATGTGGTGATCTGGAGATCTATCTGTCGATCTTTTTGCTTTCCGCCTCCCGCCGTCCGCCTCCCGCTCGCCCTGAGCGAAGTCGAAGGGCCTCCCGTACAAGAGAATCGCCGCGACCACCTGTAGGTGATCGCGGCGATTCGCGTTTCGTGCGAGCGCTAGAAGTTGAGGCTGAAGCCGACGCGGATGATGCGCGGCGCCAGGATCTCGCTCGGGAACAGGTAGTTGCCACCCACCTGCGTGTTCAACGCCACCGTCGTGCCGGCGTTGGTGATGTTGAAGAAGTCCACCTGCGGCGTGAAGGAACGCGAGCCGAAGCGGAACTGACGCGACAGACGCACGTCGGCCATCACGACCTTTTCGAAACGCTCGTCGCCACGGTCGCTGAGGGTCAGCGTCTGCGTGGCGCGGGTCAGCGTCACGTTCTGCGTGGCCGCAACGGCGCGCGACAGGCTGTAGTTGCTCTGGTACGGGTAGCCGTTGTTGGCGATGAGCGAACCGGCCAGGTTGATCGAGCCCGGCAGCAGGTAGCTGCCCGACAGACGGAAGGCTACCGTCGAGTCGTTGCCGACGATGCCCTCGGGGTTCATCGTGACGTTCGGGTCGTTGAGATCCGAACCGTTGGTGACGCCGCCGCGGTTGCGGCCGAGCGTCAGGCCGGCCTGCATCTGCCACGCGCGCGAGAAGCGCTTGGTGCCGGTGAACTCGACGCCGTGGTAGTTGGTATCGAGGTAGTCGGTGTTGTCGCGCACCGTGTCGTTCAGCCCCTGGAAGGCCGACGCGAGGTTGTAGCCCGTCACGGTGATGGGCACCTGATTGGTGTTCGAACCGCCGGGGCCGTTCGGCACGGTGATGCTGAACGGCGTGTAGGCCGAGGTCGGCACCGCCATGTTGCGGTTGGCAAACTGCTGGCGGTTGGTGCGGTAGTAGTACATCGTGCCGAAGCGCACATCGCCCGGCAGCTGCGTTTCGAAGCCGACGGTGGCTTCGTCCGAGTACGGCCACTTGATGCCGTCGGCGTAGCGGAAGCCGACGCCGCCGGAGAACGCGCCGCACTGCGACGGGGTCACTTCCGATTCCTGGAAGATGCCGTCACCGTTCGGGTCCGTCCACGGGCAGGTGCGGCTGCCGTTGCTCAGCGGGTTTACCGCGGTGACGCGGTCGATACCCACCTGCAGGCCGTAGCGGCTGTAGCTCGCCTTGACGGCGGTGCGGCCGTTGCCCGTCAGGTCGTACGACGCGCCGGCGCGCCACACGGCAATGCTCTGGTTGATCACTTCCGTCTCGGGGTTCGAACGCGCACCGATGAAGCGGGCGGCCGGCGCCGACTGCTCCGGCACGGTGCCGACGTAGCGGTCCCAGCGAGCGCCGATGTTCAGCGTCAGCCGGTTCATCGACCACGCGTCCTGCAGGAAGATGCCCAGCACCTGGGCGACGTTCTGCGAGCGCGTTGGCGTGTTGAACTGGCGCACCTGCGTCGGCACGCCGTTGTTGTACTCGACGTAGTGGTCACCGCGGACCGAATAGTCCGACTCGTAATAGAGACGGCCCCACTGCACGCCGCCCTTGAACAGGTGCTCGCCGCCCCAGCCGGTCTTGCCGATCGAGATGACGTTGTCGAACTGATGACGCGAGTTCGGCTGGTGCTCTTCACGCGTCGCGGCGAGGGTGGCCTCCGAGCGCGCGTTGTCCACACGGCGGATGGCGTCAGCCGGCGTGCCGTCCTGATACAGATAGTTCGTCTGGCCGTCCATCACCGAGAAGTTCGACTCGAACACGGCGCGGTTGCGAATGCCGGTGTACTTGACCTGCGTGGTCTGCACCGGGTTGGTCTGGATCAGCGAAGCCATGTCTTCCATGATCTCGGGCGGCGTGTCGCGGCGATGACCGCGAATCTTGTCGTTCCACAGGTACGACGCCTGGATCTTGTTGTTGGCCGACAGCTGCGCGACGATCTTGCCCGAGTAGTTCTTCAGGTCGTTGTCGTCGAGCGCCTGCGAGCCATCGGGGTTGCGGGCGTTGACCAGCTTGTTGACCACCCACTTGCGGTAGGTGCCGTTCACCCACACGCGGTTCTCCACCAGCTTGCCGCCGCCGGCGACGTTGAGGTCGTAGGTCTTCTGCGTCGGGTTGCCGAGGAAGCGCGGGTTGATGACCTGCGTGTCGGCCCAGTTCTCGCCCTGCAGATCGTCGTTGGCGAACGAGTAGCGGACGTTGCCGCGCCACTGGTTGCCGCCGGCCTTGGTGACCATGTTGATCGACACGCCGCCGGCGAGCTGCTCGGCCGGAATCGCCGAGGTCATGTAGTTGACCTCTTCGAACATGCCCTGGTCGTAATACATCATCGTCGCGCCGCCGCCGCCGCCGGGCCAGTTCACCGTCGCGCCGTCGATGTTGTAGCTGACGTCGTTGGTGTTCGAGCCGTGCGACGACATGCTGCTCTGCTGAATCGACTGCGTGCCGCCGACGTCATAGGTCGCCACCTGCACACCGGGGATCAGCTTGGCCAGCGACCACGGGTCGCGGCCCGTCGGCACGCCTTCCAGGATCTCCTGGCTCATGATCGTCTGCTGCACGTTGGAGCGGACGTCGACGGCCGGCGCGGCGCCGGTGACCGTGATCGTTTCTTCGAGGCTGCCGACTTCGAGCCGGGCGTTGATCGTCGCCACGAACGCGGCGCTGATCTGGATGTTCGGCTGTTCCACCGCCTTGAAGCCGGTGAGTTCGAACTTCACCGTGTAGCTGCCGGGCGGCAGGCGATCGAAACGATACCCGCCGTTCGCGTCCGATACCACCGACTGCGGTCCACCGATCAGACGCTCACCGCTGACGGTGACGTTCACCCCGGGCAGAACGGCGCTGCTCGTGTCGGACACCACGCCGGTGATCGACCCGGTCTGCACCTGGGCCTCCACGGTGGTTCCCAGCAGCAGGCACAACGCCGCCGCCATCATTCGCCGAAAGCTCATCGTCTCTCCTCCAAAAGCCGGCATCGGCTGCCGACAAGCCCGCCGCCCCTCGCGCACCCCGAGGCAACCGGCACACTCTACCGGGAAATCGGCACTGACACCAGCGTGGATTGCGGATGACCGTCACCCGCGGCCGACATGGAAGGGACGAACGTGATCGCCGATCGCCGCCGGCGAGTGCGCCCGGGCGATAATGGCCGCCGCACGCCGCGCGAGGGGCACGACACCTCGTAACCCCTTACTGAACGACCGTTTGGCAGATCGCCTGGTGTCCACCCTCGTCGCCTACATCTCCGGCCACGGCTTCGGGCATGCCGTGCGCACCCTGGCGCTGTTGAATGCCGTGGCCGATCTGCGTCCGGACCTGCCGATCGTCATCCGTGCCGGCATTCCGGCATGGCTGGTCGAAAAAACCGCCCGTCCGTCGATCCGTCTGGAGCCGCTCGACGCCGACACCGGCGCGGTGCAGCACGGCAGCCTGCACGTCGATGTCGGTGAGACAGTGCGCCGGGCCGTGCAGTTCATGACCGGCCGGAGAGGCGCAGCGGGCACACCGGACTGGCCCCGACGTGTCGACGATGAGGTGCGGGCGCTGGAGCGCCTGCGGGCGGGGTGCGTGGTGGCGGACCTGCCGCCGCTCGGGATTGCCGCCGGCCACGCCGCGGGACTGCCGACGGTCGCCTTCGGCAACTTCACGTGGGACTGGATCTACCGTGCGTATCCGGGTGGTGCGGCGCTCGCCGACACCATCGGACGCATCTATGCCGACGCCGACCTCGCGCTGCGCCTGCCGATGTGGGGCGGCTTCGAGACGATGACGGATGTGGAGGACGTGCCGCTGGTGGCCCGCGTGTCGGCCCGATCGCGGGATGAGGTGCGCCGCGCCTTCGGCTGGCCGCTCGACACGCCGCTGGTGCTGCCCTCGTTCGGCGGCTTCGGTATCCGCACTCCCGATCTCGATCGACTGGCGCGGCTCGACGGCTACCACGTGCTGGTGCCCGACCTCAGCACGCCTGGCGGAGCATCATTGCTGGCGCCGACCGGCAGCCTGCTGCCGCTCGACGAAACGCGGATGTATGCCATGGGCTTTCGTTATGAAGACGTCGTGCACGCCGTGGACGTCGTGGTGAGCAAGCCCGGCTACGGCATCATCTCGGAGTGCGCCGCCAACGGCACGGCGCTCCTCTACACCTCACGCGGCGATTTCGCCGAGTATCCGGTGCTGGTGCAGGCGATGCCCGATCTGCTCCGCGCGCGGTTCATCGATCAGGAAACGCTGTTTACCGGCAACTGGCAGGCGTCACTCGACGCCGTGCTGGCAGAGCCCGCGCCGCCGCCGCCGCGCCTCGACGGCGCCACGGTGGCGGCACATCGACTGCTGCGCATCCGCGGCTGACTCCTTGTCGGTGTTGTCTGTTGCATCTGCGGCCGACTTTTTGTCTGTGCCATCTGTGGCCGACTCGTTGTCTGTGCTGTCTGTGTTATCTGTGGCATGGGTATGATGTAGCGCATGCTGAACCGCCGCTCGTTCGTGAAACTCGGCTCGGTCGCCGCCGGCGGCTCGCTGGCCTCGGCGTGCGCCGCGCCCGCTCCCGCCCCCACACCCGCCGCCGCCACCGCCGGCAACACGCCGGCCGAGGTGCCGTCGATTGCCGCACTGACCTCGATGCAGGGCAAGGCGACGCCCATCTCCATCGATGAACGCCGCGGCCGCGTCGAGAAGGCGCGCCGGCTGATGGCCGAACACAAGATCGACGCGCTGCTGCTCACCGGCGGCACGTCGCTCGTCTACTTCAGCGGCATCCGCTGGGGCCTCAGCGAGCGGATGTTCGGGCTCGTCATCCCGCGCGCCGGCGACCCCTTCGTCGTCTGTCCCGCCTTCGAGGAAGACCGCGCCCGCGAGCAGTTCGCCACCAGCCCGTTTACCGGCGAACCCGACGTGCGGACGTGGGAGGAACACGAAAGCCCGTATCAGCGCCTCGCCGCCGGACTCAAGGATCGCGGCATCACCAGCGGACGCGTCGGCGTCGAGGAAACGGTCCGCCACGTCTTCGTCGATGGACTCGCGCAGGCGGCACCGGCGCTCGCGCTCGTCAGCGGCACGCCGGTCACGGCCGGCTGCCGCATCATCAAGGACGCGCACGAACTGGAACTGATGCGCATCGCGTCCGCGGTGACGCTGAAGGCGTATGAAGCGGCGTGGAAGGGCCTGAAGGAAGGCATGACGCAGCGCGACTTCAGCGATCTGATCTCCGCCGCGCACGCCAAGCTCGGCTACCCCGGCGGCGCCAGCGTCCAGACCGCGGAGTTCTCGGCGCTGCCGCACGGCTCGATTCAGCCGCAGGTGATCCGCGAGGGCACGATCATCCTCATCGACGGCGGCTGCGCGGTGGAAGGCTATCAGTCGGACATCAGCCGCACGTTCGTGCTCGGCAAGCCGACCGACAAGATGAAAGCGGTGTACGACATCGAATACGCGGCGCAGACGGCGGCGCTGAAAGCGGCGCGCCCCGGCGTGCCGTGCGAAGCCGTCGACGCCGCCGCGCGCAAGGTGATCGTCGACGCCGGCTACGGACCCGACTACAAGTTCTTCACCCACCGCGTCGGTCACGGCATGGGCATGGATGGCCACGAATGGCCATACCTGGTGCGCGGCAACACCCTGCCCCTCGCGCCCGGCATGACCTTCAGCGACGAACCGGGAATCTACATTCCGGGTGAGTTCGGCGTCCGTCTCGAGGACGACATGGTGATCACGGAAAACGGCGCCGAGCTGATGACGCCGCAAAGCCCGTCACTGGAAGATCCGTTCGGGCCGGCAAGGTCCTAGGTCCTAGGTCCTAGGTCCTAGGTCTTAGGTCTTAGGTCTTAGGTCTTAGGTCTTAGGCAAAAGCTTCTGTCCACGAAGTCAGGTCTTAGGTCCTGGGTCCTAGGTCCTAGGTGAGAACCACTGTCTACGAAGTCTCGATCGTGACAAGGGTCTTTTGCCTAAGACCTAAGACTTAGGACCTAGGACTTTCTACACGTAACGAGCGACCACATCTTCGGGACGTTCACCTTTTCGATCGAGATCGGCTGGAGGTTGGCCTGGGCGAGGAAGCCGTCCAGGTCGAGGTCGGCCTTGAAGCCGATGTGGACGGTCATCGGCGAAATCGCCCGTTCGATCTTCGACAGCAGCGGATTGGTGCTCTTGAAGTGGTTCAGGATGATGACGCGGCCGCCGGGCCGGCAGACGCGGTACATCTCGCGCGCCACTTTCACCGGGTCGGGCACCACGCTGATCACATACGGCGCATAGACGACGTCGAAGGCGTTGTCGGGGAACGCCATCTGTTCGGCGTTCATCTCGAGGACGGAGCAATGGGCCAGGTGCTTCTCGTCGATGCGGCGCTGCGCTTTCTCGAGCATCTTCGACGACAGGTCGATGCCGGTGATGCGGCAGGCGCGGGGATAGAGCGAGAGGTTGATGCCGGTGCCGACGCCGACTTCGAGCACGGCGTCACCCGGACGGATGCGCATCTTCTCGATCGCCTGCAGGCGGCCGGGGTGCAGCGTCGGACCGAAGGTGTAGTCGTAAACGCCGGCGATCTTCTGATACACGCGCTCGACGAACGCGTTCTCGACCGCGGTCACCGACAGCGCCCGCGTGGCGGTGTCGCCGCCCGAGACGAAGTCGGTTTCGGTTCCGTGCTTGTGATTGAACAAGGCCATGCGCCCTCCGCGGCCGTCCCGGACTATATCAGAAGTCGGACCACGGCCCCGTTGGTCCGTGCCCCGCCCCTCATCCCAATACCTCCGCCGACCGGGCCACACGCCCCGTCAGCGTGAACACGTGGACGCCGTCGGCCATCGGCCGGAGCGCCGCCAGCAGTTCGCGCGCGATGGCCACGCCTTCGGCCGCCGCCGCGTCCGCGGTCTCCGTCCGCCGCATGCGGTCCACCACATCTTCTGGGACGGTAACGTCGGGCACTTCGTTCGCCATGAACTCGGCGTGCAGCGCCGAATCGAACGGCCAGATGCCAACGATCAGCGGCAATCCGAACGGCACGACGCGGGCGCGGAAGCGCTCGAACGCCGCCACGTCGAACACCGGCCGCGTGACGATGAACTCGGCGCCGGCCTCCACCTTGTAGGCCAGGCGCTTCAGTTCCTGATCGAGATCGCGCGACGGGTTGGCCATCACCCCGGCCAGAAACGCCGTCGGCGCGCCGATCGGCTGCCCGCCGATGTCCAGCCCGTGATTGAGCCGCGAGATGACGTTGGTCAAGCCGATCGAATCGACATCGAACACCGCCGTCGCGTCAGGGATATCCCCAAGGCTCCGCACATCGCCGGTGATACCGAGCAGATTGCGCAGCCCCAGCGCGTGCGCGCCGAGCAGGTCGGACTGGATGCCGAGCAGGTTGCGATCGCGGCACGAATACTGGAGCAGCGTCTCGACACCGGCCTGCTGCCGCAGCAGCACCGCCAGCGCCAGCGCGCTCAGACGCGCGCCACTGCGCGCGCCGTCGGGAATGGTTACGGCATCGACGCCGCGTTCGCGCAGCATCGCCGCCGCCGCCAGCGCGCCGGCGACGTCGTAGCCGCGTGACGGCGGCAGTTCGACGATCGTCACGAACTGCCGTGCCACCAGTCGCGCCGCCAGCGGACTCTTCTCCACCATCGGCGTCGCGCTCACCGCGTTCGGCTGATGCGCCACATCGGCATGGGGCGTCGTCGTCGCGCCGCTCTCGCCCGCACCCGCAGCTTTGGCCGTCAGGCTCGGCCCCATCGCCTTCACGGCCAGCGCGATCTGGCGGATGTGCTCCGGCGTCGTGCCGCAGCAGCCGCCGACCAGGCGCACGCCCTGCGTGACGAAGCGCCGCGCGTAGGACGCCATGTAGTCCGGCGACGACAGATACAGGTTGCGGCCTTCGATGTCGCGCGGCCGTCCGGCGTTGGGCTGCGCCGCCAGCGGACACGCGACGACGTCCGCCAGCCGCTCGATGGTCTCGAGCATCGGCGCCGGTCCGACGCTGCAGTTCAACCCGACGATGGTGGCGCCGGCGGTGACGAGCGCGGGCGCGAACTGTTCTGGCGGCGTGCCGTCCAGGCTGTTGCCATCCTCTTCCGTGGTCATCTGCGCGACGATCGGCAGTGAGCTGACGGCACGCACGGCGCTGATGGCGGCGCGAATCTCGTTGAGATCGCGGAACGTTTCCAGGACGAACAGATCGACGCCGCCGGCGGCCAGCGCGGCGGCCTGCTCGCGGAACATCGATTCCGCTTCATCGACGCCGGTCTTGCCCCACGGCTCGATGCGCACGCCGAGCGGACCGATGGCGCCGGCCACATACGCACGCGGCGCGCCGTTCACGCCGTCGCGCGCCTCGCGCGCGAGCGTCGCCGCGGCTTCGTTGAGTTCAGCGACGCGATTGCCCAGGCCGAAGGCCCGGAGCTTCATGCGATTGGCGCCGAAGGTGTTGGTCTCGATGACGTCGGCGCCGGCCCGCAGGTACTGCAGGTGGACGTCGCGCACGAGATCCGGTTCGGTCAGCGTGAGCGATTCGAAACAGCGGTTGATGAAGACGCCCTTGCCATAGAGCATCGTCCCCATCGCGCCGTCGCACACGAGGACGCGCTCGGCCAGCGCGTCGAGGAACGGTTTCAATCAGCGACCCTGGATGGGCGCCTTCTCATCGGCTGCGGCCGGCACGAGCAGCTCGGTCTTGTCCCAGATGAAGTCGTCCTTGCTGTAGACGGCGAGCTCGTAGTCCTTGCCCATGAAGATGGCCGACACCGGGCACGCCTCTTCGCAGTAGCCGCAGAAGATGCAGCGCGTCTTGTGAATCTGGTAGACCGACGCGTAGCGCGGACCGGCCATCACCGTGCCGTCGTTCTCCGCCGCTTCCAGATAAATCGCGTCGGCCGGGCAGGCGACCGCGCAGAGGCCGCAGGCGACGCACTTCTCGAGACCGTTCTCGTCGCGCATCAGCACCTGCTTGCCGCGATAGCGCGGGAACATCGGGACCTTGACGTCCGGGTAGTTCACCGTGATCGGGCGGCGGAAGAGGTGCCTGAAGGTCAGCGCAAAGCCTTCGACGAGCGGTCGGAGCATAAGGGAAATGATACCATTTCCGGCGGGATCGACTGCCGTGCCGCAGGAACCCAAGTTCTTATCCGCCGGGCAGTTCCTGCTCATCACCCTGATCGTCAAGCTGGCCGTGATGGCGACGCTGGCGACGATGCTGGCGCGCTTCCGCCGGTTCCGCCACATCCTGATCTTCGAGCAGCGCAACTGGCCCGATCGTCTGGTGTTCGCGGCCAGCCTGATCATCCCCTTTACCGCCGG
>JADZCY010000258.1 GCA_020851325.1 Acidobacteriota bacterium
CGCCCACCACCACGCGGCCGGGACGCGGGCCGGTGGCGACGGTCTCGACCACGGTGTTCGTGTAGGGCTCGACGCGCGTCGCCGTGTTCGTCGCCGCACTCGTCACCCACAGCGCATCGTCGGCGAACGCCACGCCCGACGGCTCGCGGCCCACGAACACCTCGCCCACCACTTCGCGGGTATCGGGATCGATGCGCGACACGACGCCCGACGCGTCGGACGCCACCCAGATCGATCCGACGCCGACGGCGATGCTGCCGGCAGGATCGGCGACCGGCACGGCGGCCGTGGCGACCGCCTTCGATCCGTCATCCACGCGCGCCAGCGTGCGCGCCGCGCACTGCGGCACCCACAGCGCCTTGAGACCCCAGACAAGCGATGCGCACGGTGCGCCAGGCAGCGGCAGGGCCGCGGCGGCGACATTGGTAGCCGCGTCGATGCGGACCGGACCTGCCGGCGTCGCCGTCCACAGGGCGGCGTCGCCCGCGGCGGCGCCCGGCGCCAGGGCGACGGCGATCGTCGCGTCGGCCTTCAACCGGGCGAATGGCAGCTCATCGGCCGGGCGCGATGAAGGCGGTGGGGTCACCGGCTGTGCCAGCCCATCCATGAACAGGGCCGCCACGGCCGACACGATGAGGAGTGTTGCCGCGGTTCGACGCATGTCGGGGGGGATTGTAGTGCCGCGCCACCTCGCGGACGGGTCGTCGTTCTTCGATTCAGTCATGACGCCGATGCGCAGGCATAATACGGGCTCTCCGATGCGACCACCCCTGCTCTCCCCCCAGCGGGCTGGCTGGCTCTGCCTCACCGTGGCCGCGCTCGGCCTGTCGGTGGTCGCGCACGCGCGCCAGCAATCGTCGGCGCCCACGGACGACCCGGCATCTCCGGCCGTCTTCGAATCGCGCATCCGGCCGCTGCTCGCCGCCAACTGCTACGCGTGTCACGCCGAGGCCGCCATGGGCGGGCTGCGCGTCGACTCGCGCGAGGCGCTCCTGCGCGGCAGCGACACCGGGCCGGTGATCGATCCGAAGGCGCCAGACGACAGCACGTTCCTCAAGGTGCTGCAGCACGCGGCGGGATTCCCGGCGATGCCGAAGGGCCGCGCGAAACTCCCCCAGGCCGATCTGGATCTGCTCACCGCGTGGGTGCGCGCCGGCACGCCGTGGCCCGCGTCGACGACCGCTGCCGCGGCCGGTGCCCCCGCGCCCGCCGTGTCGCACGAGCGCCCGATCACCGCCGAGCAGCGCGCCTACTGGGCCTTCCAGCCGCTGGCGCAGGCGGCGCCGCCGGCCGTGAAGAACTCCGTCTGGGCGAAGACCGACATCGACCGCTTCGTGTTGGCGCGCCTCGAGCGCGAGGGTCTCGCGCCGGTAGCCGCCGCCGACAAGCGGACGCTGCTGCGCCGCGTCACGCTGGATCTCACCGGCCTGCCGCCGACGCCGGCCGAGGTCGACGCCTTCCTCGCCGACGACTCCCCCACCGCGTTCGACACGGTGATCGACCGGCTGCTCGCCTCGCCCAGCTACGGCGAAGCGTGGGGCCGCGTGTGGCTCGACGTGGCGCGCTACGGCGAGGACGACTACCGCAGTCTCGATCCCGAAGGACGCGGTCTGAATCCGTATCCGAACGCGCATCTCTATCGCGACTGGGTGATCCGCGCCTTCAACGACGACCTGCCGTACGACCGCTTCGTCACCGCGCAGCTGGCCGCCGATCAGTTCGAGGGGCCGGATCGCCTGCGCCACCTGCCCGCGCTAGGCTTCCTCGGGCTCGGGCCGTGGTTCTACGACAACGGCGCGGTGGAGATCACGCGCGCCGACGAACGGCACGATCGCGTGGACGCGGTGAGCCGCGGCCTCATCGGCCTCACCGTGGGCTGCGCGCGCTGCCACGATCACAAGTACGACCCGATTCCCACCACCGACTACTACGCGCTCGGCGGCGTGTTCCTCAACACCGAGTACCACGAGTACCCGCTGGCCCCGAAGGCGGTGGTCGAGGAATACAAGACGAAGGAGAAGGCGCTGAAGCGGCAGCAGGAGATGCTGGCCGACTTCCTGCGCACCGAAGGCGAGCAGCTCGCCGCGTCACTGGCCTTCCAGTCGGCGAAGTACATGAAGGCCGCCTGGCAGGTCACCGGCGAGCCGAAGAAGAACAAGGCCGAGGTGCGCGAGAAGGAACAGCTCGACTACGAGCTCTTCGAACGCTGGCTCGAGTTCCTCGGGCGCCCCTCCACCTACTATCCGTTCCTCAAGGACTGGCAGGCGATGATCGCCAAGGGCGGCACGGCGAAAGACGCCGACACGCTGGCCACCGCCTTCCAGGAGCTGCTCGTCGGCCTCGTGATCGAGGAACGCGAGGTGCGCAAGGAGAACGACATCATCAAGGCGCGGGCGCTGCCGACGGCCAAGCCGAAGGAACCCGCGAACCTGCCGCACGAGTTCAAGACCAACGACGACTTCTGCCCGGGCTGCGGTCTCGAGCTGCGCAGCATGACGAAGGAACGCACGGCGCTCTACCGCGACGTGTTCGTCATCGACCTGCGCGACGACGGCATGGCGCCTGGCGAGCGCACCAATCCAGGCCTGCTGCGCTTCCGTGGCTGGCCGCTCGAACAGCGCCTCGGTCCCGATCGGCGGTCGACCATCGAGGTGATGCGCAAGGCCATCGAGGCGGCCGAGAAGGCGATGCCGCCGAAGTACTCCTACGTGCACGGCGTGCAGGACCTGCCCGAGATCACCGACCTGAAGGTGCACGTGCGCGGCAGCCCGCTGCGCCTGGGCGACACGGTGCCGCGTGGCTTCGTGACCGTACTCGGCTCGGGCGAGCGGAAGACGTTCACCAAGGGCAGCGGACGTCTCGAGCTGGCGCAGACGATCCTGGCGCAGCCGATCGCCATGCGCGTCATCGTCAACCGCGTGTGGAAGGAACACTTCGGCACGGGACTCGTGAACACGCCCAGCAACTTCGGCAAGAACGGCGAGGCGCCGAGCCATCCGGAGTTGCTCGATTACCTGGCCCGCTACTTCGTGGATCACGGCATGTCGATCAAGGCGCTGCACAAGGAGATCCTGCGGAGCGCCGTGTATCAGCTCAGCGCCGACGACCTGCCGGCGGCGCGTGCCAAGGACGGCGGCAACCGTTTTTACTGGCGCGCCAACCGCCGCCGCATGAGCGCCGAGCAGATCCGCGACAGCGTGCTCGCCGTGTCGGGCGCGCTCGACAGCCGGATCGGCGGCCCGTCGATCACCCTCACGCCCCTGGCGACGCGACGCACCATCTACGGCAAGGTGAGCCGCTACAAGCTCGACGAGTTCCTGCAGCTCTTCGACTACCCGAGCCCCAGCCAGACCGCCGAGCAGCGCTTCAGCACCAACGTGCCGTTGCAGCGCCTGTTCTTCATGAACAGCGACTTCGTGCAGCAGCACGCCGAGCGGCTGGCCGACGACGTGGCCGGCGAGACGGACGACGCGGCCCGCATCGCCGCCGTCTACCGGCGCATCTTCGGACGGGCGCCGACGGCCGCGGAACTGAAGGCCGGACAGGAATTCCTGGCCGGTGAGGCGTTGAAGCAATACGACGAGCGACGCGCCGTCGCGACGGTGAAGGACGGCAAGGACGCCAAGGACGCGAAGGACGCCCCCGCGCCCGCGCCTGCCAGCACGGATGCCTCGGCGACACCCGACGGCCCCGGCGACTCCGGCATGATGGCCGGCGTGGCGCCCGGCAAGACGGCGTCTGCCGACGAGCAGAAGAAGATGCGCCCGGTGACAGCCTTCGGACGTTACGTGAAGGTGCTGCTCAGTTCGAACGAGTTCGTCTTCGTGAGTTGAGACCCATGGCGCATCGATCGCTTCCGCCGTTCACGCGCCGCGACGCGCTCTGCCGCATCGGCAGCGGCTTCGGGATGATGGCGTTCGCCGGCATGCTCGGCGAGTCGCTCGACGCCGCGGCCCTGGCGCCGCAGAAGGCGGCCGCGAAGACCTTCAAGGGTCTGCACCATCCGGCGAAGGCGAAGCACGTCATCTTCCTGTTCATGAACGGCGGCCTGTCGCAGGTCGACAGCTTCGACCCGAAGCCCATGCTGGCAAAGTACCACGGCCAGCCGCTGCCCGGCGGTCCGGTGGCCACCGAACGCAAGACCGGCACGCTGATGCAGTCGCCGTTCACGTTCACGAAGTACGGCAAGAGCGGTCTCGAGGTGAGCGAGCTCTTCCCGCACGTGGGGGCCTGCGCCGACGACATCTGCGTCATCCGCTCGATGCACACCGACATCCCGAATCACGAGCCGTCGATGCTCATGATGAACACGGGACACATCCAGGTAGGCCGGCCGTCGATCGGGTCGTGGCTCACCTACGGCCTCGGCACCGAGAACCAGAACCTGCCGGGCTACGTGGTGCTCTGCCCCGACGTCCCCACCACGGTCGGTCCACCGCTGTGGAACAGCGCCTTCCTGCCGGCGGTGCACCAGGGCACGTTCATCCCGAGCAAGGTCGAGCGGCCGGATCAGATCGTCGGCAAGGACTTCGATCCGAAGAAGCTGGTCTCGTTCATCACGAACAAGGAGTTCACGCTGCAGGAACAGCGGCGCGAGCTCGACCTGCTGAAGTCGCTCGATGGCCTCGGCGGCGCGCCGGCCGATCCGCAGCTCGACGCCGCCATCAGCGCGATGGAGACGGCGTACCGGATGCAGACCGAGGCGCCCGAGGTGTTCGACATCCGCAAGGAGTCGAAGGCCACGCTCGAACTCTACGGCCCCGGCAGCACGGCGCGCGGCTGCCTGATGGCGGTGCGTCTCGTGGAGCGCGGCGTGCGGATGGTGCAGGTGTACTACGCCAAGGGCGACCCCTGGGACGCCCACAGCGACATCCAGCAGCACCGCAAGAACGCCAAGGACTCGGATCAGCCGTTCGCGGCGGTGATCAAGGACCTGAAGTCACGCGGCCTGTTCGACGAGACGATCGTGGTGTGCGGCTCCGAGTTCGGGCGCACGCCGGTAGTGGAAGTGGGCGGCATGGCCACCGCGCAGAGCGGCCGCGATCACAACCCCTTCGGCTTCAGCGTGTGGGTGGCCGGCGGCGGCTTCAAGGGCGGCATGACCTACGGCGCCACCGACGACTTCGGCTTCAAGGCCATCGACAAGCCGGTGCACGTGCACGACCTGCACGCGACCATCCTGCACCAGCTCGGCATCGACCACACGAAGCTGACCTACCGCTACAGCGGTCGCGACTTCCGGCTGACCGACGTGTCGGGCACCGTGCTGCACGACATCCTCGCGTAGCGATTCCAGCACGGCCACACGCCGCGGTTCGCTCGCGCGACAGCGTGGCCTGTCCGCCGTCGTCCGGCCCTCCGCAGTCCGTCAAACGACTGCGGGGGCGAGTGTCGGCCGGAAGGCTGGGGCCCCGGGCACCTCAGCGCGACGTGATCCCCGAGCCGCGACGAACCAGAACACCCCAGCCGGATTTCGGCGCCGCCTTGTCGTTTGACGTCTCACGCATGCGCGGCCTGCTCCGGACGGACGCCGGCGAACAGGCCACGCCGCCGCGCGAGTAGGAGCGCGGCCTGCATTCGTCCATCACGCCCAGGGGGAGTCGCCTCGTCACATTCTCTTTCTTCGCGAGCGCCGTCCGGAGTCACATGCAGGCTGCCGGTCGTCGCGTCAGAATCGTCTGATTAGGCCGCGAGCCTCGCGGGATAGACGATTTAGGCCGACCGGCGAATGGACCCGCACACGATTGCGCAAAGTCTGATGCGGCTGCGGTTTGCGACGGACGGCATCAGGCGTAGACTGCTGGCATTGGCGGGCCGGCCGGAACTAGGCGGACCTGTCTAATCATTGTTAGGCAGGCACGGGCGACAAGCTCGAGGGGCAAGTCGTCGACGTATAACGACGCCACCGGCGGTCGTTGTTCCGCCGGGGCTGGAGGCAGATACACCATGCTGTCCGACGTATGGCGAGCAATTCGGTCATTCGTGGCTCAGTCCCTCTTGCAACTGCAACGAGACATCGACGAAGAGCGTCGCGGGGGTCGCTGAGTCATGAGCCTGGCAGACATTCTCCTAGTGCTCGCAATCGTGCTCTTGGTGTTCGGGATCTATCGCTTCAAGAAAGCAGGGCTCGAGTTGCCGCCACGAGACCCGTGGGCACACTAACGACGAGGGGCGGGCTATGGCGTCCTCAATGAACGGCCGGGGAGATAGGTAACACTTCAGTCCGGAGACATGGGTGACAGTTGTCTCCGGCGTTTGCGGCCGAGCGCATCTTCGATCCGGCCGTGCCGTTCGTCAAGGCGCCCCAGGCAGAGCG
>JADZCY010000259.1 GCA_020851325.1 Acidobacteriota bacterium
ATCGTGAGCAAGACTGAATTCCTCGCGCGCCTCCGCGAACGCCTGACCCATCCGGCCAGCGTCGACGAGATCGTGCGCCTCCTTCGTATCAATCGACTTCATCGTCCGGCGGCGCGCCGCTTCTTGCGTGAACTGCTGGGCGATGGTGAACTCGTGCTCGTTCGCGGCCATCTCTACGCCTGGCCGCGCAAGAGCGCCAAACGCGCAGCCGATCCCTCGCGGCCGGCGGCGACGCATCTGGTTGGCCGCTTCGAACGCGATCGACTCGGCCAGGCCTACGTCGTGCCGTTCGATCGCCGCACCAGCGACGACGTGTTGATCGCGCGCGCCGATACCGGCGATGCCGAACCGGGACAGATGGTGCTGCTCGACATCACGCGTGTCGCCGCCGTCGGCCAGCCGCCGCGTGGCCGCGTCACCGAAGTGCTGGGCGATGCCGATGCTCCGGGCGTCGACACCGAAATCATCCTGCGCAAGCACGCCATTCCGGTCGAGCACGGCCCCGAGGCCCTGGCGCAGGCCGCCGCCGTCGGCAGCGCGGTTCGCCCGCAGGACATCACCGGCCGCACCGACTTTCGCGATCGCATCGTCGTCACCATCGACGGCGAGCACGCGCGCGACTTCGACGATGCGATTTCGATCGCGCGGCTGCCGAACGGGCATTTCTGGCTCGGCGTGCACATCGCCGACGTCGCGCATTACGTGCCGGAAGGCAGCCCGCTCGATGTGGAAGCCTACGAGCGCGGCACCTCGGTGTATTTCCCCGAGCGCGCCGTGCACATGTTTCCCGAAGCGCTGGCCACCGGCGTGTGTTCGCTCAATCCGCACGTCGATCGCCTCGTGCAGTCGTGCCTGATGGAGGTGACACCGGCGGGGCAGGTGGTGCGCCACGAGATCCACGGCGGTGTGATCAACAGCCAGGCGCGCATGACTTACACGGCGGTGAACGCCATCCTGACCGAGCAGGATGAAGACACGCGCGCGCAGTATCGCGAACTGATTCCGACCTTCGAGCTGATGCACGAGCTGTTCGGCGTCCTCAACCGCGCGCGCCATCGCCGCGGCTCGGTGGACTTCGATCTGCCGGAGCCGGAGGTGGTGCTCGATACCGAGGGGTTCGTCACCGACATCATTGCGTCCGAGCGGAACGTCGCGCACCGGCTGATCGAGGAGTTCATGCTGCTCGCCAACGAAACCGTGGCGCGCCATCTCGAGTCGGCGGGCATGCCGTCGCTCTATCGCATCCACGAAGTGCCCGACGCGTTGAAGGTGGAGGAGTTCGAGGAGTTCATCAGCTCGCTCGGCTACTCGCTGGCCGCGCCCTCGGGCGGCGTGCGGCCAACGCACTTCCAGGCGCTGGTGGAGAAGATCCGCGGCACGCCGGTCGAGCGGCCGATCGCCATGCTCATGCTGCGGACGATGCAGAAGGCGCGGTACGACGCCATCAACGTCGGACATTTCGGTCTGGCGTCGCCGAGCTATACGCACTTCACCTCGCCCATTCGCCGCTATCCGGACCTCGTCGTGCACCGTGTGCTGCGTGAACTGCGGCACACGAAGGTCAGCGACGATCGTCGCGTGATGCTCGACCGCGCGTTGCCGGAGGTAGCTCGTCACACGTCGGACCGCGAGCGCCGCGCCGACGAGGCCGAGCGTGAACTGGTGCAGTGGAAGAAGGTCCGGTTCATGGCCGACAAGGTCGGCGACGTGTTCGAAGGCTACGTCACCGGCGTGACCCACTTCGGTCTGTTCGTGGAACTGGTGGAGCACTACGTCGAAGGCCTGGTCCACATCTCGACCCTCGCTGACGACTTCTACCGCTTCATCGAAGGGTCGCATCAGCTGTACGGCGAGAACACGCGCCGCGTGTTTCGCCTTGGCGATCACCTGCGAGTGCAGGTGGTGCGCGTCGACCTCGATCGCCGCATGATCGACCTGGCCGTTGAAGGTGTGCTGGATGCGGAGCGCGCTCCGCGTGGACGGACCGGCCGGCCGGTGAGCCGGGTCCGCGCGAAGAAGGATCAGCGCAAGGGCACGCCCGAGGAACGGCGGAAGCGGCGCGCCACCCGTCCCGGCAAGCACGAACGGCAGCAACGGAAGAAGCGATGAGCCGGCTGGTGGTCGGCACCGCCGGACACATCGATCACGGCAAGAGCTCGCTCGTCCTCGCCCTCACCGGTATCGATCCCGATCGTCTTCAGGAAGAGAAGGCGCGCGGCATCACCATCGAACTCGGCTTCGCGCACACGACGATCGACGATGTGAATGTCGCGTTCGTCGACGTGCCCGGACACGAGAAGTTCGTGCGCACGATGCTGGCCGGCGTTGGCGGCGTGGACTTCGTCATGCTCATCGTCGCGGCGGACGAGAGCGTGATGCCGCAGACGCGCGAGCACTTCGACATCTGCCGGCTGCTCGGCGTCCGTGCCGGCTGCGTGGTGCTGACCAAGAGCGACCTCGTGGACGACGACACGCAGGCGATCGTGCGGATGGAGGTGGTGGACCTGGTGGCCGGTTCGTTTCTGGATGGCGCACCCGTGCTTGCCGTGTCAGCACGGACGGGCGCCGGATTGACGGAGCTGCGCGAGGTGCTCCGCGCGGCAGCGCACGGCGTGCAGCGGCGGCCCGTCGACGCCATTGCACGATTGCCGATCGATCGGGCGTTCACCATGCGCGGCTTCGGCACCGTGGTCACCGGAACATTGCTGTCCGGACGGATCGCGGTGGGCGAGGACCTGCGGCTGGTGCCCGGCGACCGTGTCGTGCGCGTGCGTGGATTGCAGACACACGGTCAGGCGCAGGATTCGGCGACGGCAGGCCAGCGTACGGCCGTGAACCTTGGCGGCGTCGATCTCGGTGACGTGGCGCGCGGGCAGACGCTCACGAGCGGCGAAGGCGTCTCGGTGACGCGCCGCGTCGACGTGCGCGTGGATCTGTTGCCCGCCGCCAGACCACTGCGTCACGGCGCGCGCATTCGCCTGCACCACGGCACCAATGAAGCGCTTGGACGCGTGTCGTGGGCCGGCGGCAACCGCGTCGCTCTCGAGAGTGGGCAGTCGGCGGTAAGCCGTCTGCGGCTCGAGACACCGATGGCCCTCACGCGCGGCGACCGCGCCATCCTGCGCGTGTATTCACCGCCGTTCACCATCGGCGCGGCCACGGTGATCGATCCGGCGCCAGCACGCCCGGGTATTCGCACGGACGCCGGGCTGCGTCGGCTCGAGGCGTTGGCGAATGCCGACGACATCAGCGCGCTCGCGCTGATGATCGCGGAAGCCGGCGTGGCCGGTTTGCCTCGTGATGCCGCGGTGTCCAGAGTGGGGCTGTCACCAGCGGAAGCGGCCACGACCATCGCCGCGCTCGTGACGGCCGGCGACGTGCTGGCGATCGACGACCGCCTCGTGTCGCGCCGGGCCGCCGATGCGGCGGGCCAGGACGTGGTGGCGACGCTCCGCGCGTTTCATCAGGCCGAACCGATGCACGACGGCCTGCCGCGCGAGGACCTGCGCGTGCGACACTTCCGGCGCGTCACGCCGGCCATTTTCGACACGCTGATGCGGCGGTGGGCAGCGGCGACGCTGCTGGTGGACGGCGATCGCGTCGCGTTGCCCGGACATCGTGCCACCGTGCCCGGTGGTATCGACACCGTGACGCAAGTGGCCGAGGCCTTCCGTGCCGCCGGACTCACCGTGCCGGACACCGCGACGCTGGCTACCGCGGTCGGGATCGACCTCGACAGCGCGAACGCGGCCATCGCGTATCTGCTGCGCCAGAAGACGCTGGTGCGGCTCGACACGCTGGTCGTGCACCGCGAGGCGCTGGAGCAGTTGAAGCGGGACGTGAAGGCGTTGAAGGAGAGCGTGCCGCCGGGAACCGCCAGGTTGGACGTGGGGCAGTTCAAGGAGCGCTACGGCATCACGCGGAAGTTCGCGATCCCGCTGCTCGAGTATCTGGACCGCGAACGCGTCACGCGGCGAGCCGGCGACACGCGCGTCGTGCTCTGACGGCCGGCGTCGCAGGCCGCGTGAGGTTATTCGTCTTTGTTCTGGCCGTCCTTGATGGACGACTTGAAGTTCTTGATGCCGGCACCGATGCCGCGGCCCAGTTCGGGCAGCCGGCTGGCACCGAAGATGAGAATGACGATCGCCAGGATGATGAGCATCTCCGGCATACCGATTGGTCCGAACAAGGCGAGGACCTCCATACTGAATGCTCCTTGCGTCGTGCGCGGGGCAACTTGAATTGTAGCACCGAAGCCAGGTGCCCACGGGCTGCGTCAGATCGATATGGCGCTGGCTTTGCACTTGTCAGCCCCGGATCGCTCGGTCACAATGACCCGAGCGCCCACTCAGACAATGGCTGACGCGACCACCACGACCGTGCCGGAAGGGACCGACGGGCCGCTCCACGTACGGGCGGACCGGCCGGTCGACGTGCACTTCTCGTTCGAGCGGCCGCAGTCCAGTCTCGGCGCGTGGGCCTCGGTCGGCACGCACATCGCACTGCTCGTCATCGCCGTCCTTGTCTCGCGCTATCAGCCCGAGCGTGCGCCGGTCGAGATCCCGCCGCCGACGCCCCTCGATCGCATCATCTGGATTGCCGAACCTGGTCCGGGTGGCGGCGGTGGCGGCGGAGGCAACAAATCGCCCGACCCGCCCCGCAAGATCGAGATGCCCGGCAAGGAAGCGATCACGGTCCCCGTGGCGCCGCGGCCAACGCCGGCGCCGCCGAAGATCGAGAAGCCCGAACCGGAGCCGCCACCCCTCGAGCCGCTCAACATCCCGGCCGTCAACATGGCCGCCGCCGAGCAGATGCTGCCCGGCACCATCCAGAGCGAAAGCACCGCCGCACCCGCCAGTGCCTCTCAGGGATCCGGATCCGGTGGTGGCGCCGGGACTGGCTCGGGCACCGGTATCGGACCCGGGCAGGGTTCAGGCCTTGGCGATGGCCGTGGTGGTGGCACGGGCGGTGGCGCTTACCGGCCAGGCGCCGGCATCACCGTACCGCGCGTGCTTCAGGAGGCACGGCCCAACTACACCGCCGACGCCATGCGCGCGAAGATCCAGGGCTCGGTGTACCTCGAGTGCATCGTCATGCCCGACGGCACGGTGGGCGACGTCCGCGTGACCAAGTCGCTGGACCCGATTTTCGGCCTCGACCAGGAAGCCATCAAGGCGGCCAAGCGCTGGCGGTTCACCCCGGGCATGCGGCAGGGCGAACCGGTTCCCGTCCTCATCACCATCGAACTCACCTTCACGCTGCGCTGATCGCCGCGGGCGGCGCGGTGCTGAACGATAATGCCGGCATGCGTCACGTGCGCGCGCTGATCCTGTTCATCGCGGTGTTGAGCGCCGTCGGCTCGCTCGACGCCGAGTGGCAGGCTGCCACTGCGGCGCCCGCTGCGCTGGTGGCGCGCGTCGTTGCCAGTTACCCGCACGATCGCAACGCGTTCACGCAAGGCCTCGCGCTGGTGGACGGCGTGTTGTACGAGAGCACGGGGCTTGTCGGCCGCTCGTCGCTGCGCCGCGTTGACCTCGCCACCGGCACGGTTCGGCAGCAGGCGCCGATGCCGCCGCCGTATTTCGGCGAAGGTCTTGCCGTGGCCGGGCCGCGACTCTTCATGCTCACCTGGCAGCATCAGCGCGTCTTCGTCCACGATCGGAAGACGTTCGCGCGCGTCGGCGAGTTCGGCTACACGGGCGAAGGCTGGGGGCTCTGCTACGACGGCCGCGCGCTGGTGATGAGCAGCGGAAGCGACACGTTGACAGTGCGCTCGCCGGAGACGTTCGCGGTGCAGCGTTCGGTGCGCGTCACCGAGTCCGGCCGGCCGCTGGACAAACTCAACGAACTGGAATGCGTTGGCACCGACGTCTACGCCAACGTCTGGACGACGGACACCATCGTCCGCATCGACATGCGCAGCGGCCGCGTGACGGCGCGCATCGACGCGTCGGGACTGCTGTCGCCGCTGGAACGCACGGGCGTCGATGTGCTGAACGGCATCGCTCACGATCCCGCGAACGGCACGTTCCTGCTCACCGGCAAGCTGTGGCCGCGGCTGTTCCGCGTGCGGTTCGAGCCGGCCGCGCCGAAGTAGAAGCGCCTTTCGAAAGGCTGGTGGTCTGGAAGTCTGGTGGTCTGGAGAAGCACCCACGTATCTGCGAGAGAGCGTGAAAGGAGTTTCCATGCGCGTCGTCGTGTTTACCGTGCTCCTGCTGCTGGCGGCCTCGCACCAGGGCGTGGCGCAAACCACATATCCGACACCGGTCGAAGCCGATTTCGTGGCGCGCGACGTGTCGTTCGAGAACGGCGAGCGCGCGGCGGAGATCCGGCTGCACTACCGCACGATCGGGCAACCACGGAAAGACGCCGATGGCGTGGTCCGCAACGGCGTGCTGATCCTGCACGGCACCGGCGGCAGCGGCCGCGGCTTTCTGTCCGACGGGTATGGCGGGCAGTTGTTCGGCAAGGGACAGCTGCTCGACGCCGAGCGCTATTTCATCATCCTGCCCGACAACATCGGCCACGGTCAGTCGAGTAAGCCCAGCGACGGCCTGCGCATGCGCTTTCCGCAGTATCGCTATACCGACATGGTGCGCTTGCAGCACCGGCTGGTCAGCGAAGGCCTCGGCCTGTCGCAACTGCACCTGGTGATGGGCACCTCCATGGGCGCGATGCACGCCTGGATGTGGGGTTACCTGTATCCGTCTTTCGCGCGGGGGCTGGCGCCGTTCGCCAGTAACCCCGTGGAGATCGCGGGCCGCAATCGCGTCTGGCGAAAGCTGCTGGTGGATGCGATCGTCACCGATCCGACGTGGAAGAACGGCGACTACACCGAGCCGCCGCGCGGCATGGCCAGTGCGCTGGGCTTCCTGCTGATGGCGACCAGCGTGCCGCTGCAGTGGCAGAAGCAGTTTCCCACGCATGCCGCCGCCGACGCCTGGCTCGACGATCAGATCAGGACGCGACTGAAGACGACCGACGCCAACGACACCATCTATCACTTCCGCGCGTCGGAGGATTACGATCCGTCGCCGCACCTCGAACGAATCACGGCCCCGGTGCTCGCCATCAACTCCGCGGACGACTTCGTCAACCCGCCGGAATTGCCGATGATGGAGACCCTCATCAAGAAGGTCCGCAACGCGCGGTTCGTGCTGGTTCCCGTGTCGGACGACACACGCGGCCACGGCACCCACTCGCTGCCGAAAGTCTTCGGCCCGTACCTCGCCGAGTTCCTGAAGACCCTCGCGCCCTGAACCGGCGCCCCCGTACAAAGAATGAGCCCGGCGAGACATCGTCCCGCCGGGCCCCTGATCACCCAATCACCCGATCGCGCGATCAGGTCACCAGATCACCACCTCACGAGATCATCAGATCTCGCGTTTCAGTACATCCCACCCATGCCGCCGGCGCCCGGCATGGCCGGAGCTTCCTTCTTCTCCTCGGGGATCTCCGACACCAGCGCTTCGGTGGTGAGGAGGAGCGAGGCGATCGACGAGGCGTTCTGGAGCGCATTGCGCACGACCTTCGCGGGGTCGATGACGCCGGCCTTCACCAGGTCCTCGTAGACGTCGGTCGCGGCGTTGAAGCCTTCGTCGCCCTTGCCGTCCTTCACCTTGGCAACGACGATCGAACCCTCGAGACCGGCGTTGGTGGCAATCCACCGGCACGGCTCTTCGATGGCGCGCTTGATGATGGCCACGCCGACCGCCTGATCGCCCTCGAGCTTCAGGCCGTCGAGCGCCTTGCTGGCGCGAATCAGCGCCACGCCGCCGCCGGGGACGATGCCCTCTTCGACAGCCGCCTTGGTGGCGTGCATGGCGTCTTCGACGCGGGCCTTCTTCTCCTTCATCTCGGTCTCGGTAGCCGCACCGACCTTGATGACGGCGACGCCGCCGACGAGCTTGGCGAGGCGCTCCTGCAGCTTCTCGCGGTCGTAGTCCGACGAGGTCTCCTCGACCTGGACGCGGATCTGCTTGACGCGGCCTTCGATGGCCTTGGCCTCACCGGCACCCTCGACGATGGTGGTGTTGTCCTTGTCGATGGTGACCTTCTTGGCGCGGCCGAGATCCTCGAGCTTGATGTTCTCGAGCTTCACGCCGAGGTCTTCGGTGATGGCGCGGCCGCCGGTCAGGATGGCGATGTCTTCGAGCATCGCCTTGCGGCGATCGCCGAAGCCCGGGGCCTTGACGGCCGCGGCCTGCAGCGTGCCACGCAGCTTGTTGACGACGAGCGTCGCCAGCGCTTCACCTTCGATGTCCTCGGCGATGATCAGCAGCGGGCGGCCGAGACGGGCCACCTGCTCGAGGACCGGCAGCAGGTCCTTCATCGAGCTGATCTTCTTTTCGTGGATCAGGATGACCGGGTTCTCGAGCGCCACTTCCATGCGCTCCGGATCGGTGACGAAGTACGGCGACAGGTAGCCGCGGTCGAACTGCATGCCTTCGACCACGTCCAGCGTCGTCTCGAGGGTCTTCGCCTCTTCGACGGTGATGACGCCGTCCTTGCCGACCTTCTCCATCGCCTCGGCGATGATCGTGCCGATGGTGGTGTCGCTGTTGGCCGAGATGGTGCCGACCTGGGCAATCATGTTGCCCTTCACCGGCTTCGCCATCTTCTTGATCTCGCCGGTCATGGCCTCGACGGCCTTCTCGATGCCGCGCTTCAGTTCCATCGGGTTGGCGCCGGCGACGACGTTGCGGGCGCCTTCGCGGTAGATGGCCTGGGCCAGCACCGTCGCCGTCGTCGTGCCGTCACCGGCCGTGTCCGACGTCTTCGATGCCACTTCGCGCACCATCTGCGCGCCCATGTTCTCGAGCGGATCCTTGAGGTCGATCTCCTTGGCCACCGTCACGCCGTCCTTGGTGATGGTGGGGGAGCCGAACTTCTTGTCGAGAACGACGTTGCGGCCCTTCGGGCCGAGGGTCACCTTGACCGCGTCCGCGAGCTGGTTGACGCCGCGCAGGATGGCCTGGCGCGACTGCTCGCCGTAGATGATCTGCTTTGCCATTGTCGTTAAGTCTCCGTCCCTACTTCTTGCTGGCCTCGACCACCGCGAGCACTTCGTCCTCGCGCATGATCAGGTAGTCCTCACCGTCGACCTTGATTTCCTGCCCCGAGTACTTGCCGAACAGGATGGTGTCGCCTTCCTTGACGTCCAGCGGGACGCGCTTGCCGTCCTTGTCGGCCTTGCCGGCGCCAACGGCGATCACCTTGCCCTGCTGCGGCTTTTCCTTGGCCGAGTCGGGGATGATGATGCCGCCAACCTTCTGTTCTTCTTCCTCGGTGCGCTGCACGAGGATGCGGTCGTGAAGCGGTCTCAACGCCATGCTCGATACTCCGTCTTGCTAGAGGGGTTACGGTCCCGGGGCCCGGTGGCTGCACCGGGACGCCCCGAAGGGTCTTGACGCGTCGTCAGTCGCGACTGCTGGCACTCGACCCCTTGCGAAGCTAGCAGTCAGTCGTGACGACTGCTAAGTGTAGGAAAGGGGGGCGCAGGGTGTCAAGACGCAGGGCGGGAGGCGGGGGCATTGGGTGATTGACCAATCGGGGAATCGGGCGATTGTTTGCGATTGCCGATTGGCAATCGGCCTATTCGGCATTGAGCGATCGCCAATCGACAACAATCGCGAATTCCCCCGATCCGTCAATCCATCAATGCGCCTCAAGCCCTTCCGGCCTCGCCGTCAGCGCGGCCGGATCTTGAGGTCCTTGATCTTCCGGGTCAGCGTGTTGCGATGGACGCCGAGGGTGTCGGCGGCGCGACTGAGGTTGCCGTCGCTCTGCTGCACCACGCGTGTGATGAAGCGCTTCTCGAACTCGCGCTGCGCGTCGTCGAAGCGGATGCCCTTGTCCACCATCTCGGTGACGAGCTGTTCGAGAAGCTCACGCACGGCCGGCGATCCAGGCGAGCGGGCTCATCGCGCACCCACGGCGAGCGACGCGCCGGTGAGGCGCTGATAGGCGTCGAGATACTTGTCGCGCGTCCGCGCGACGACGTCGGCGGGGAGCGAGGGGACCGGCGGCTGCTTGTTCCAGCGGATCGATTCCAGGTAGTCGCGCACGTACTGCTTGTCGAAGCTCGGTTGCGGACCGCCAGGCGCGTACTGATCCGCCGGCCAGTAGCGCGACGAATCGGGCGTCATCATCTCGTCGATCAGCAGCAGCTCGCCTTCGTCGGTCAGGCCGAACTCGAACTTCGTATCGGCGAGGATGATGCCGCGGCTCGCGGCGTGATCGACGCCGTGCTGATAGAGCGCCAGCGTCAGCGTCTTCAGGCGCGCCAGCAGACCTGCTCCGACGACCTTGGCGGCATCGGCTTCGCTGATGTTCTCGTCGTGACCGGACTCCGCCTTGGTGGCCGGCGTGAACAGGACCTCCGGCAGCCGATCCGATTCACGCAGGCCGGGCGGCAGCGTGTGGCCGCACAGCGCGCCGGTGGCCTTGTAGTCCTTCCAGCCGGATCCCGAGAGGTAGCCGCGAGCCACGCATTCGACGGGCAGCGGTGTCGTGCGTCGCACCAGCATCGAGCGGCCCTCGAGTTGTTCGGCGTAAGGCGCCGCGTTCGCGGGATACGTCGCGACGTCGGTGCTGATCACGTGATTCGGCACGATGTGGCCGGTGCGGGCGAACCAGAACGCCGACAACTGCGTGAGGACGCGGCCCTTGTCGGGAATGCCCGACCCGAGCACGTAGTCGAACGCCGAAATGCGATCGGTGGCGACGATGATCAAGGCATCGCCGGCAGCGTAGACGTCGCGCACCTTGCCGCGCCGCACCAGCGGCAACGCGTCGAAGGCAGTATCGAGCAGGGGGGCGGAGGTAGACACGAAGTTCCCGATCCTAGCCAGCCGCTGTGACGGACGCAAGCCACAGAATGTCGCCGCGCGCCTTTGGTGGGATGCCCAATCGAATCCCGAGGACCAGCCCGTCTGCGTATAACATGGTCCTGCTTTGCACTCCGCGGCGCGATCGCTCATCGCCGTCGTCCTGGCCGTCGGCCTGGTGATGGTCTTCCTCCGCAACGCCGATCTGGCCCAGGTCTGGGCGTCGATGCGCGAGGCCCATCCCGGCTGGATCGCCGCGGCCGTGCTGTTGACACTCATCACCTACGTCATCCGCACCGAGCGCTGGCAATACCTCCTCGAGCCGCTTGGCCGCACGCGGTTCGCGGTGGCGTTTCGCGCCACGGTGATCGGATTCGCGGCCTCGTCGGTGCTGCCGGCGCGGGCCGGAGAAGTGATTCGCCCCTACCTGCTGGCGCGTCAGGAAGGTCTCAGCACCGCGGCGACGATTGCGACCATTGTCGTCGAACGCATTCTCGACCTCGTCGCCGTGCTGGTGCTACTCACCAGCTATCTGCTCTTTTTCGATCCCGGCATGGAGGCGCGCGACTCGGCGCTGTTCGATGCCATCCGGCTGGGCGCCATCGTGATGGCGCCGACGGCGGTGGTGGCGATGGTCGTGATGTACCTGCTGGCCGGGCACGCCGTGTGGCTCGACATGCTGGTGGGATGGTGTCATCGGCTGCTGCCGGCCCGGCTCGGCCCGCGCGTTGGCGATTTGCTGCGCACCTTCGCCGCCGGCTTCGGCATTCTGCGGCGGCCCGAACGCCTGCTGGCGAGCATCGGCTGGTCGCTGGTGATGTGGGTGGTGATCTGCGCCGAAACCTGGGTGGTGGCACGTGCGTTCGACATCGCCATGCCGTTTGCCGGGTCGTGGCTCATGCTGGCGCTCCTCATCGTCGGCATTGCGGTGCCCACGCCGGGCGGCGTCGGCGGCTTCCATGAAGCGTTCCGCCTGGGCGCCACGGCGTTCTTCGGCGCCGAGAACAACGCCGCTGTCGGTGCCGCCATCATCCTGCACGCGACGTCGTTCGTGCCGGTGACGATCATCGGACTGTGGTTCGCGGCCCGCGACGGGCTGGGTGTGAAGGGCCTCAAGCAGATGGCCACGCCGGCCGCGCCGGCAGAGGTGAAAGCATGAAGTGTCCCTACTGCGGGAACCTCGGCGACAAGGTCGTCGACTCGCGCGAGAGCCGTGAAGGCGATGTCATCCGCCGCCGGCGCCAGTGCCTGAACGAAGAGTGCCATCGCCGCTTCACCAGCTACGAGCGCATCGACGAGATCCCGTACATGGTCGTCAAGAAGGACGGCACGCGGGAACGCTTCGAACGACAGAAGCTCATCGGCGGTTTGCTCAAGGCGTGTGAAAAGCGCCCGGTGAGCGTTGCCGCCATCGAGGACGTGGCCGACCGCGTCGAGTCGATGCTGCAGGAACGCGCCGAGAAGGAGATCGCCACGCAGGAGATCGGCGCGTTCGTCATGGAGGAACTGAAGCGACTCGACAAGGTGGCCTATGTGCGCTTCGCCTCCGTGTATCGCCACTTCCGCGACATCGGCGAGTTCATGTCCGAGCTGAAGGACCTGCTGAACTCCAAGGAATAGCCGCCGCCAGCCCGAACCATCCGCGAGATCGTTTCGTGCCCGCCACGCGATCGTCCTCCGGCATCCGCACGGCGCCGCCGGCACCTCCGGCCGCGGCACGGCGGCCGTTCCGCGACAACCCGCGGCTGATTCTCGCCGGCATCATCATGCTGCTCGCCGTGCTGGCGGGCCTGCTCGTCATCGAGGATCGGACCTCGCGCCTGGCGCCCGACTTCCTGGCCGAAGTCGTTCTCTACGCGCTGTCGGCCACCAACCTGACGATGCTGGTGGCGCTGGTGTTCCTGCTGGCGCGCAACGTCATCAAGTCGCTCGTCGAAGGCCGCCGCGGCCTGCCGTTCGCGCGCTTCCGCGCCAAGCTCGTGCTGACGATGCTGGGCATGACGGTGATTCCGGCGGTGCTGGTGCTGCTCGTCGGCAGTCGCGTCGTGCTCACCGCCGTCGATCGCTGGTTCAACACGCCGGTGGACGAGATCCTCTCGTCCGCCAACAGCATTGCCGCCGACTACTATCAGGAACGCCAGCAGGCGGTGTCCGATCAGGCGGCGCGACTCGCTCGCGCCCTGGAGCGCGTGGACCTCGGCGGCGACGTCACGGTGGTCCGCACCGCGATCAGTCCGGAAACCAGCGGTACGCGGCCGGCGCTCGTGCAGGTGTATCGCATCGTGCGCGGCGCCAACGCGCCGCCCGGTGTCGTGCCGGTGGTCGACGTCGCGTCGCCGTCGATACCGCAGGGATGGGCGCGCGCCGCGGCTGATCGTCTTGCCGAGCAGATCGTCACCGGCAGCGAACCCACGCCGTGGATGCTCGAACCGCTCGCCGCCGGCGGCGAGCTGTTGCGCGTTGCGCAGCCCGTCCGGCGCGGCAACGGCATCGTCGGCGTCGTCGTGGCGTCGGAGTATCTCGCCGGCAGCCTCGCGGAACGCTCGCGGCGGCTCACGCAGGCCTACGAGGACTACTCGCAACTGCGCGTGCTGCGCCAACCGCTGGCCGGCGTCTACGTCTCGTTCTTCGTGATGGTGACGCTGTTCATCCTCGTCGGCGCCACCTGGCTGGGGTTGTACCTCGCCAAGCGGATCACGCGACCCGTGCAGGCGCTGTCGGTGGCGGCGCGGGAGATCGGCGCCGGTCACTACGACCATCGCATCGAACACCAGGCCGCGGATGAATTCGGCGCCATGGTGGACGCGTTCAACACGATGGCGGCGGAAGTGGCGTCCAGCCGTCGCCGGATCGAGCGCGCGAGTCTCGACCTCGAACGCAAGCATCAGGAAGGTGAGAGCCGCCGCCGCTACATCGAAGCCGTCGTCGAGCGGATCGCGACGGGCGTGGTGTCGATCGATCGCACCGGCCGCATCGGCACCATCAACTCCGCCGCCCAGCGCCTGCTCGAACTGGAACCGGCGGTGATTGGACAGTCGGCCATCGAGGTGTTCGCGCGGCCGGATCTGCAGGCAGTGAACGAACTGCTGGACCAGTCGGCGCGCGGCCGCAACGATTCGCTGGCGCAGGAACTGGCACTCAGTCGCGATGGACGTGAGCGTCATCTCACGGCCGTCGCCACGCGCGTACTCGACGCCGCCGGCGGCTACGACGGCACGGTGCTGGTGGTGGACGACGTGACGCCGCTGGTGCGGGCGCAGAAGGTGGCGGCGTGGCGCGAAGTGGCACGGCGGCTGGCGCACGAGATCAAGAATCCGCTCACGCCCATCCAGTTGTCCGCCGAACGCATGCGCCGCAAGTTGACGGATCTCGATCCGGACCGCGACGCGCTGGTGCAGGAGTGCACGAGCACCATCGTCGGGGAGGTGGAGTCGTTGAAGGGGCTGGTCGACGAGTTCTCGCAGTTCGCGCGGATGCCGGCGCCGCGCGCCGTGCTCACTGATCTCGCCGCGCTGGTCAACGACACGCTGGTGCTGTACGACGGCCTGATCCCCGAGGTTCACTTCGAACGCCGCCTCGATCCGCAGGTGCCGGAGGTGCGCGTCGACCCGGAACAGCTCGGCCGCGTGCTCGTGAACCTGATCGACAACGCCATCGAAGCGATGCGCCGTCGCGGCACCATTGTCGTCGAGACCGCGTACGATCGCGGCCAGGGCTTCGTCCGCATTGTCGTCGCCGACGATGGGCCCGGGATTCCAGCGGGGGAGCGCGAGAAGCTGTTCCTGCCGTATTACTCGACGAAGGGCCGCGGCAGCGGTCTCGGCCTCGCCATCGTTCGCCGGATCGTGGCCGAACACGGCGGCTCGGTCGACGTGACCGACAACGTGCCGCGCGGAACGCGGTTTACGATAGAGCTGCCGGCATAGCGCGGAACCGATTCTGATGGCGTCGATCCTGGTGGTAGATGACGAGCCCGGCGTGCGCTCGTCGGTGGCGGGCGTCCTCCGTGACGAGGGCTTCGAAGTGGAGGCGGTCGGCACCGGCGAGGACTGCCTCGACCGCGTTGCGCAGCATTCCTACGACGTCATCGTCCTCGACATCTGGCTTCCGGGTATCGACGGCTTGATTACGCTGCAGCGCCTGAAGGAACGTGAGGTCGACGCGCAGGTCGTAATCATCTCGGGCCACGGCAACATCGAGTCGGCGGTGCGCGCCATCAAGATGGGCGCGTTCGACTTCATCGAGAAGCCGCTGTCGCTCGAGAAGACGGTGCTGGTGGTGCGCAACGCCTTGCGCCAGCGCGATCTCGAAAGCGAGAACCGGGCGCTGCGGGCGCGCGTGGATCGACAGTTCACGATGATCGGCGACAGCGCGGTGATGCGCCGGCTGCGTGAACAGGTGGCGATGGCAGCGCCGACCAACGGCCGTGTGCTGATCCTGGGCGAGAACGGCACCGGCAAGGAACTCGTTGCTCGAGCCGTGCACCAATCCAGCCGGCGTCGCGCCGGGCCGTTCGTCGAGGTGAACTGCGCGGCGATTCCCGAAGAGCTGATCGAATCGGAGTTGTTCGGGCACGCGCGCGGTGCGTTCACAGGCGCGGTGGCCGACAAGCCGGGCCGCTTCGAGCAGGCGCACGGCGGCACGATCTTCCTCGACGAGATCGGCGACATGAGCCTGAAGACGCAGGCCAAGGTGCTGCGCGTGCTGCAGGAACAGGTGATGGAGCGCGTCGGCGGCACGCAGCGGATTCGCGTCGACGTGCGTGTGCTGGCGGCGACCAACAAGGACCTGACGGTGGAGATTCGCGAAGGGCGTTTTCGCGAGGATTTGTACTTCCGCCTCAACGTCATCCCGATCTTCGTGCCGCCGCTGCGCGAGCGTCGCGACGACATCCCGCTGCTGGCCGAACACTTCATGGCGCTGATGGCGGCGGAATACGGCCGCCGGCCGAAGCGCTTCGCGCCGGAAGCCATCGCGCGCTTGCAGCATTACGCGTGGCCCGGCAACGTGCGCCAACTGCGCAATACCGTCGAGCGGCTGATCATCATGGTGGCCGCCGACACCATCACCGCGCTCGACCTCGCGTTCCTCGGCCGGGATGACAATGGCGGTATGGCGGTGTGGCCTGGCGAATTGCCCACGCCATCGCTGTCGCCGACGGTGGGCAAGCTCGCCGAGGCCCGCGATCAGTTCGAACGCGAATACATCCTGCGCGCGCTCAGTGCATCACAGGGCAACATGTCGCGCACGGCCGACATCCTCGGGCTCGAACGCTCGAATCTCTACAAGAAGATGCGCGCCTTCGGTATCGCGCCAAAGCGCGACGAAAACTAGCCGGCCGCGCGCATCGGTCCAGGCGCGCGCACGTCAGGCGTCGCGCAGGCGATTCTCCAGCACCTGCCGGCCGGAGAAGCCTTCGAGCTGCAGGTAATACTCGGCCGCCTGCACCAGCGCCGCCTGCGGCACCAGGCCGACGATTTCGCTTTCGAGCACCTGCACGCCGTAACGAGCCGCTTCACGCTGCACCAAATCGAAAACGCGGAAGATCGGCGTCTTCTCGTAGTTGGTCAGGTTCATCGACACCTGCACCACCGGACGGTCCTCGAGCGCCAACCCCATCGCCTTCACGAAGCGCAGACCGCCGCTGCTCATGCGAATGGCCGTCGCGATCTTCTTGGCCACATCCAGCCGATCGGTGGCCAGGTTGATGTTGTAGGCGATGAGCGGCATGCGCGCGCCGATGACGCTCGCGCCGGCCGAGGCGTGCGGCGCCGCCGGACCGAAGTCGGGCGCCCACTCGGGCTTCCTCATCTTCTCGGCCAGGCCCTCGAACTCGCCACGGCGGATGTCTTCGAGGTTCTTGCGCGCGGGAGACGACGCGGCGTCTTCGTAGAGGAACACGGGCAGCGCAAACTTGCTCGCGACGTCACTGGCGATCTCCTTCGCCAACGCCACGCAGTCCGCCATCGTCACGCCGTCGATGGGGATGAAGGGAACGACGTCCACGGCACCCAGTCGCGGATGCTCACCACGCTGCGTGCGCAGGTCGATCACAGCGAGAGATCGCTCGAAGAGCAGTGGAATGCCTTGACGGAACGCGGCGGCATCGCCGGCGAGCGTCAGCACGCTGCGGTTGTGCGTGGCGTCGGACTGCACGTCGAGCACGCGGAGTCCGGGCACGGCGGTGAGCGCCGCGGCAATGCCGGCGACGACATCGCCGCGCACGCCTTCGCTGATGTTGGGAACACATTCGATAATGGCCATGGACTAGAGGTTCTACCACAGCCTCAAGCGCTCCAAGCCCCAAGCCCTTCAAGCCCCAAGCCCTTCAAGCCTTGCAAGCCCTCAGCCGCAGGCTCGCCGAAGCGCGAAGCGGGAAGGCGGGCCAAGCCGCTATACTGTCCCGAGTGAGCGACCCGCAGACGCCAGCCCCGCTTCCGGCGCCGCCGCCGAGCGACGCGGGCGAGGACGCGCGCATCGAAGCGCTGCTGGTCACCGGCCTCGACCACTACTTTGCCGGTGAGTTCGATACCGCCATCAACGTCTGGACGCGGGTGCTCTTCCTCGATCGCCATCACGATCGCGCCCGTGCATACATCGAGCGGGCGCGCAGCGCGCAGGCCGAACAGCAGCGACAGTCCGAAGCGCTGGTGCACCAGGGACTCGACGCGTTCGATCGCGGCGAAGTGGAGCGGGCGCGGGCGCTGCTGTCGGACGCGCTGGACCGCGGCGCCTCGCACGACCTGGCGCTGGGTGTGCTCGGCCGCATCGAGCGCCTCGACGTCGCCGCGCCGGCCCGCGAGTTCAAGCGGCGTTCGGGTCTGGGGCGTAGCCGCATCGCCCGTCCGGCCGCGCCGGACACCGGATCCGGTCGTCGTCACGGCGCCACGTTCTGGATTGCCAGCGGCATCGTCGTCCTGGCCTGCGTCGTCGCCAGTTGGTGGATGTGGACGACCAACACGCTCGATGCGTGGTGGCCGCTGCCGGCGGTGGAGCAGCGCATGTCGGCCATTCCCGAAACGACGGGACCGCTGCCGACGCCGTCTGTCGCCGAAACATATGTCCGCCGTGGCCGGGCGTTGTTCGAGAGCGGACGCCTGCACGATGCGCTAGCCGAACTCGATCGCGTGCCCGCCGGCGATCCGCTGCGACCGGTGGCCGATGAACTTCGCGCTCGTGCGCAGCGCGAGTTGCTGGCGCTGACCCTCTCCGTGCCGCCGTCGCGCCCGGCCGTTGCGTCCACGCCGGAAGGCGCCCCGCGCCCATAGCGCGTGCCGCGCGTGCACCTGAACGGGCGTATACTCCGGCCCGATCAGTAGAGACTCGCACGTGGCTGTATCAGGCTGGTTCCGCCCGGTCACTGCAATTGCCGCCGTCGCTCAGCTCGCCTGCGCGACGATGATGGCGGGCTGTCTGCCGCGCACCGAGTCGCTCGCCAGCAGCCAGCGTGACTACCGCGCGGCGTCACAGACATTCACCACCGAGATGCTTCTGGGCGGCACGCTGCAGCCGGCTCGTTCAGCCGTGCTCTACCCGGAGCGAGCGGGTCTGGTCACCGAGGTGTTCGTCGCCAGGGGCGACCTCGTCAAGGCTGGCGATGTGATCTTCTCGGTGCGCTCAACCGCCGCCGATTCG
Organism: Acidobacteriota bacterium; assembly: GCA_020851325.1. Lineage (GTDB taxonomy): Bacteria > Acidobacteriota > Vicinamibacteria > Vicinamibacterales > UBA2999 > VFZN01. The sequence goes on from JADZCY010000259.1 coordinate 18,465, forward strand.
GAGCGCGAGCAGGCGCAGCTTGGTCTCCGGCAAGCCGAGTTGATGCTGGAACGGGCGCGCACGGCGTTGAGCAAAGAGCCGCTGGACCACGCGCGGAGGAATCACGCCAGACAGCAGGCGCTGTTGGCCGAGGGCCTGGTGCCGACGAGCGCCGTCGGCACCGCCGAGCATGACGCGCAACTGGCAGAGCGGGCATATCGACTGGCGAGCGTGGATGTCGAGGTTGCGGAGGCGTCGCTGCGGCGAGCGCGAGCGCTGGCCGACGCGGCGGAGCGAACGGCGGCCAGCTTCCGCGTACGCAGTCCGTTGTCGGGACTCGTCGTTCAGCTCAACGTGAAGACTGGCACACCGGTGTCTCCCGACGACGGCAATGGAGAGAGTGGGCCGGCGCCGGCGGAAGTGGCCGTCGACCGCGGCCTCGTGTTCCGCGCCGCGGCGTCGGCCGGCCAGGCGCAGCGCCTCCAGGTGGGACAGCAGGCCATCATTAGCGTGCCGGGCACGCACGCGTCGTACACGGGCCACGTGTCGCAGATTCCCCGAGTGGGCGAGAAGGGCGAGAACGGCGCCGTGACCTTCGGCGTCGAGATTCTCCTCCCTGATGCTTCTCTGCACGACGTCCTACTGAATGCGCCCGCGGCGGCAACGATCGCGTCGGCGGTGCGCGTGGCCGTTGCCGTACCGAGCCAATGTATCGAGTTCGACGCGATTGGCAACGCGTTCGTCACCGTCGCCGGCACGGCACCGCAGCGGCGAAAGATCACCGCTGGACGCACGGGAGACAACTGGTTGGAGGTTGTCGACGGCCTCTCCGAAGGCGAGTTCGTATCGGCGTGCACGCCGGAGTGACCGCGGCGGGTTGCCATGCTGCGCCAAGCGATTGAAAGCCTGACGGCCTACCGGGGCCATGCGATTGCGTCCGGCGTCGGCGTGGCCGTTGGGATTGCCGCCACCATCGTGCTGGTGTCGCTGGTGAGTGGCTTCGAGCGGCAACTGGTGGATCAACTGCAGCACGACGGCGTCGGCAGCCTGGTCGTGCGGTCCGTGGCGACGAATGCCGACGTCTCGCTCGCGGCCTGGTTCCGGCCTCCCAACGCCGATCGATTGCGGAACACGGTGGGCGTCCGGCAGGTGTCCGTCGAGCGATCGATCGGCACGCAACCCGTCACGGGCGTGAACGAAATCGCGCTGCCGATCTCGGCGGTGCAGCCCGGCTCGCTGTCGCTGCGCGCGCTCGCCGTCAGCGAGGGCCGGTGGTTTGCCGAGGGCGACATCAGCGGTGACGCTGCGGTGGCCGTGCTTGGCCCGGGAGCGTGCGCCGAGTTGTTCACGCGCGCTCGCTGCCACGATGCGACGATCCTCGTCGCCGGTGTTCCGTACCGCGTCGTCGGCGTGCTGGCCTGGGTTGGGGCACGGCAAGGCGTCGGCCGCTCGAGCCGCGATCGCCAGGTGTATCTGCCGCTCAACGATGCCGTGAGCACGCTGCCGGGAGACGCGCAGGGAGAGTCCGTCCTCGTCGGACTCACTGACGTGTCCAGTCACGCCACGGCGGACGCCGAACGTTCCATCAGGCGGCTGCTGCTGGCCAGCGGCGCGCGACCCGACAGTGTCGAGATCCGTTCCGCATCCGAACGGCAGGAATCGGCGCAGCGAGTGTTCGCGGCAGCGAAAGCGTTGGGCATCATCGTCGGCTGCGTGTGCCTCGGCATCGGCATCATCGGCGTGATGAACCTGATGTATCTCGCTGCGAAGGCACGCACCGTCGAGATTGGCGTTCGCCGGGCTGTCGGCGCCACGCGCCGCCACATCGTCGGTCAGTTCCTGATCGAGGCGCTGATGGTCGCGGGCACGAATGGCGTCGCGGGATTGATCATTGGCACGGTGATCTGCGTGGCGCTCGCCAGCATCCAAATCCCCGGGGTGCCGCCGCCGGTGGTGTCGTGGCCGACGGCCGTCCTTGGCTTCACGCTGACGGTGCTCGCCGGCGTGATCGCGGGCCTCGGGCCGGCGCGCTGGGCTGCCGCGCAGCTACCGTCGGACGCATTGCGCGCCGAGTAGAGGTGCGACTGGCGCCGAGCCACGTCTGCCGACGACGGGCGCGCATTCACGCCACCGGCTGACAATCGAAGCGCGTGAGCTGACTGCTATAATTCCCGGCGTTCAGTCATGCAGAGCCTCGGCCATCGTCACCGAACTCGTCGCGCCCTTTTCGCGGCGTTGGGACGCGAAAGCAGATCGCGCGGATGAAGTGTCCGAAGTGCGGGTACCTCGGATTCGAGGCCACCGACCGCTGCCGCAATTGCGGATACGACTTCTCGCTCGCGGCACCGGTCGCCTCGCGTGAGTTGACGCTCCATCCCGCCGAGGCGGTCGAGTCGCCGCTGGCAGATTTCACGCTGCACGAGGCGGACGAAGAAGACGAGCCGCGTTTGATGGGTGCCGGACCGATGGCCGCGCCCGCCCGGTCCGTGACCCCGCCCGCCCGCCCCGCGACACCGCCGGCCCGGCCCGTGGCACCGCCCGCTCCGGTTGTTCCGCCGCCG
>JADZCY010000260.1 GCA_020851325.1 Acidobacteriota bacterium
CAGGCGCTCCAGGGCGACGCGTGCGGGTGCACGTTGGTTCTGCTTGAGGCCGGCAAGCGGCAAGCCGGTGAAATTGTCGCCCCAGAACCACATCGTCCCGTCGCCGGTGCGCGCGAAGGTCTGGATCCCGAACGGCCAGTAGCCGACGACGTCCTTCAGCGTGATGGGGGTTGGCCTGGGTTGGAAGGCGACGCCGCCGGTGCCCAGTTGCCCCCAGTCGGTATTCCCCCACGCGATCAGTGTGCCGTTCTTTCGCCGCACGATGATCTGGCGGCCGAGATCCGATCCCGCCTTCACCTCGACGGCGTCGGTGATGCCGGCCACCGGCTGCGGCGTCGGCTGGCCGGGATCCATCGTGTCCGCACGCTCGCCGTTGCCGAGCCCCGCCTGTCCGTTGTGCCCCCACGTCCACACGCGGCCATCGCGAGTGACGGCAACACCGGCGCCACCGACGCGAATCACAGACGTCACGTCACTCAGCGTCGGGATCATCGTCGGCGGCTCGTTGGCGGAGGTCTGACCGAGGCCGAGTTGAGCCATATGGTTCCGGCCCCAGGTCAACACGCGACCATCGCGCGTCAGCGCCACGCCGTGGAGCGAGCCGCTGTCGACGCGTACGACGTCGGCCAGCCCGTCGACGATGAACGGCTCGGGAATACCGAGATCGACTCGTCGTCCTTTGGCGAGGATCGCGGGCGGCTTGCCCCAGGCGCGCACGGTGCCATCGGCAAGGACGGCCATGGCCTCGTGCTCTTTCGCCGACACACTGACGACGTTGCTCAAACTGGCGACGCGGGTGGGTGTGTGCCGGGCGTCGACGCCCTTGGGAAGTGGGACGCCGAGTTCACCGGATGCGCCGAGACCCCAGGCCCAGAGCGTGCCGTCTTCGAGCACGGCGTAGGACGTGTCGATCGACGCCATCACCTGGATGGCCTTGCCGGGCAGTTCGATCGGCGCCGGCGGTTCGAAGGTCAATGTCGCCGTGCGCGGCCGCGCCAACTGACCGTGGCGGTTGTCGCCCATGCCAGTCACGGTGCCGTCCGACCACAACGCCAGGATGTGCCGCGACCCGGCCATGTCGACGATGTGCGGCGTCTGGGCCGATGGCTGCATGGTTGCGGCGATCGCGGCGAGGGCCACGATCGAGAGGAGGTTGCGCATGCGACATTGTAGTGGGCTGCCTGAGGCGGCCGGCGTGCGGCTAGAATGCAGCACCATGTCTGCGAATCGCCGCACGTTCCTGAAGACCACCGCCGCGGGAGTGGCGTCGATCACGGCCGCTTCGAGTGGGGTGACCGCGCACGCCGACGCGCGTGAAGAAGCATCCAGGGCAGAAGATCACGGCTTCGAGCCGCCGCGCAACATGACGCTGCTCAACCTGCGGACCGCCGACGGACCGCGGCTGGGCGTGAAAGTGTCGAAGGGCATTCTTGATGTGGCGGCGGCCGCGGCGCTCTACAAGTTGCCGGCGCCGGTGGACACCGACGACCTGCTCCAGCACGGCAAGGGCGGCATGCTCGCGAAGGTCGTCGCGGCAGCGGCCGATGGCCCGGAGCGGTTGTTCCTGTCGGAGAGCGCCGTGCAACATGCGCCGCTCGTCACGCGCCCCGAGAAGATCATCATGATGGGCTTCAACTACCGCCGGCATGCAGCCGAGACCAACACGCCCATCCCCACTAATCCGACACTGTTCAACAAGTTCAACAACGCGCTCAATCATCACGGCGGAACCATCGCCCTGCCGACAGCAGTGGCCAAGCAGTTCGACTACGAGATCGAGCTGGTGATGGTCTTCGGACGCGAGTGCCGCAACGTGTCGGAAGCCGACGCGCTCAACTATGTCGCGGGCTACTGCACCGGCAACGACTTCTCGGCGCGCGACATGCAGTACCTCACCTCGCAGTTCATGATCGGCAAGACGTTCGACGGCTTCGCGCCGCTCGGGCCGCATCTGGTGACGAGCGATCTCGTCGGTGATCCCAACAACCTGCGGCTCGAGTGCCGGGTCAACGGCGAGCAGCGGCAGGACTGGAACACGAACGACATGATCTTCAACTGCCGGCAGATGATCAGCTTCGCGTCGCGGATGATGACGATCAAGCCGGGCGACATCTTCTACACGGGGACGCCGCACGGGGTGGTCTTCGGCAAGCCGAAGGGCGAGCAGGTGTGGCTGAAGCCCGGTGACAAGGTGGCGTGCAGCGTTGAAAAGCTCGGTGAGCTGGCCTTCAGCCTGACCTGACTATCCAGATGACACCTTTGCCTCGAGGAAGAACCTCGCCGGCATCGGACGCTGCAATCGCCAGACAAAGCTGATCGGCCGCTCGTTCCTGTGAGACACGTACTCCGCCGGTCCGAGGAACGTGTAGGGCATCGCGCGGCCGTCCTGCTTGCGGCGCGGCCGGACGAACAGCAGGATCTGCGCGCCGCGCTCCTTGTGCCGGATGTAGCGCTGTCCCGTCGGCGACTGCTGCGACGTGCCTGACTGCGACTCCCAGTGAAACAGCTCCGATGAGATCGCGTAGTCCTTGTAGAGCGTGGATGGCGAGTAGTCGCGTTCGGACTTCTCAAGTGTGACGAAGAACAGATCGCTGTTCGTTGGCTCGTCGCGGAAGACGCCGGTCTGCTCGTACATCGAACTGCCGACTGTCAGCTTGCCGAACGCCGTGAGGACGTCTCGCAGGCTGTGACGCGCGTGCACCGACAGCGGCACGCGGTGATTCCAGTCCAACTCCTCGTCGAGCGGGTAAGTAAGGTGCTCCGAGAGGTCGTCAAGCAGCGGCAACAGTTCCCACAACTCCTCGACAATCGCCGGGTGCTGATGCAGCAGCCGCAGCGAATCCTCCAGTGTGTTCGGAGCCAGGTTCGACGGCATGAGGCCGAAGTGCAGGCCGGCCAGCAGACGGCGCGTCGACTCGTCGAGTCCCGCGGTCGACGGCGACGACAGCGCCACTTTGTAAGCCGCGATGCGCAGCGGATCCTCGACGTGCAGCAAACGCTCGATCGAGTTGCCGAGCTTCTCCTCGTGCGGCCCTGCCGCGGGGACGGTCGCTCCTGCTTCGCGCTTCAGGCTGGACCAGCAGCCGGACTTGTAGACGTCACCGAGTTCGAGCCCGGTTTCGTCGAGGAACTCACGAAGCGTTGGGGTGTGGCCGCGGAACCGTTCCGACGCCAGCAGCGCGCGCAGTTCGCGCTCCATCGCCGGTCGTCGCGACGGGATCGCCGACTTGATGTTCCTGATGACGATGTCGGTGGCGACGCGGTCCAGTTGCATCGAGCAGCCGGGCGGCAGGAACGGGAAGCCCTGCTCGATCTGCTTCTCGACTTCCATGCGTGTGGCGCCGGTGACCGCCCGGTAGCGCAGGTCGAAGCGAAACTGCCGGTGCGCCTGGCCGATGAAGTCCAGCACCGTGACGCAGTCCTTGCCGTCGTGACGGCGCAGTCCGCGGCCAAGCTGCTGCAGGAAGACGAGCGCGCTTTCCGTCGGCCGAAGGAAGAGCAGCGTATCGACCTCCGGCAGGTCCACGCCTTCGTTGAACAGATCCACCGCGAACAGCGCCCGCACCTCGCCGGCCCGAAGCTTCTTGAGCGCGTCGCTGCGTTCGTCCGTGTCGGTGGTCGCGGACACGGCGATCGATGGCAGACCGGCGTCGGTGAATTTCCGCGCCATGAACTCCGCGTGGGCGACGCTCACGCAGAACCCGAGCGCTTTCATCGCGCGCACGTCGCGCAGCGTCTTCGTCAGCTGCTGCAGCACCATCGTCACGCGTGCATCGTTGCCGGTGTAGAGCTTCTCGAGCTGGTTGACGTCGTAGCCGGCGCGGGTCCACTTGATCGCCGACAGATCGGAGTTGTCGTGAACGCCGAAGTACTGGAATGGGCACACCAGGTTCCGCTCGAGCGCGTCCCACAGCCGCATCTCCGCCGCGATGTGGCCGTCGAAGTAGTGGAGGATGTCCTCGCTGTCCGTGCGTTCGGGCGTGGCCGTGAGTCCGAGCAGCAGCCTCGGCTGCAAATGCCCGAGTAATCGCTTGTAGGTCGGCGCGCCGGCACGATGGAATTCGTCAACGATCACGATGTCGAAGGCGTCCGGTCGCAGATGGTGGAAGTCCATTTGCGAGAGCGACTGGACAGAACCGAAAACGTGCCGCCATTGCTCCGGCACTTCACCCGCGACGTAGAGCTCGCCGAAGGCGCCGTCGCGCAGCACCTGGCGAAACGCGCCAAGACTCTGCTTCAGGATCTCCTGGCGATGCGCGACGAACAGCAGCCGCGGATCGCGGCCGAGCGCGTTCTCGTCCCTCACGCGCTTGTAGTCCAGCGCGGCAACGATCGTCTTGCCGGTGCCGGTCGCGGCGACGACGAGGTTCTTCCAGCGGTCGTGGCGCTTACGCTCGGCCGCCAGCTTTTCGAGAATCTCGCGCTGATGCGGCCACGGCTCGACGTGAAGAAACATCAGCGGCGCCGCCAATCCATCATCGCCACCGGCTGGCGCGATGGCGCGGTCGAATCGCCTGGTCTGCTCCGAGGTGGCGGTGTAGTCCTCGTACTCCGGACTGGACCAATAACCTTCGAAGGTCGCGTCGAACTTCCCGAGGACATCCGGTGACGCCACTTCCGAGAGGCGCACGTTCCACTCGACGCCATCGAGCAGCGCCGACTTCGACAGGTTCGACGACCCGATGTAGGCGGTGGAATAGCCGGTCTCGCGGCGGAACAACCACGCCTTCGCGTGCAGCCGTGTGGACTGTGTGTCGTAGCTCACTTTCACCTGCGCGCCCAGTGCCACCAACCAGTCCAGGGCCTTTCGCTCGGTTGATCCGGTGTAGACGGTGGTGATGATCCGCAGTGGCCTGCCGGCGCGGCAATGCTCCGTGAGCGGATCCATCAGCACGCGCAGGCCATGCCAGCGCACGAACGCACAGAGCAAGTCGATGCTGTCGGCGGACGGAATCTCGTGTGCGAGCGCATGCGCGAGGGCGGGCTCGCCGCGGGCGTTGACGAGCAGGTCGGCGGCGGAGAGCGGCACCAGCGGCCGCGGCAGATCACGATCGAGTGCCGGATCGCCGGTGATCAGCCGAACCGAGTGAAGCTCTTCCGGTGGACTCGGAACCGCATCCGCATCATCGATAGCGTCCCTCGGCTCCAGTTCGCGCCCGAGCAACTCCACGACGCGGTTGACGATGTCGGTCTGACGGGTTCGACGCTCTTTCTCCGGCAGCCCCTTCAGCGCCCGGGCAACAAGGGACTCGATGTGCCGGGCCAGCGTGGCGTGCGCTTCGGCAGGATCGAGCGGCTGTCGCTGCACGATCGCCCCACCAGCGTGCTCGATCGCGTCAATCTCGGACTTGACAGCTCGTGTGATCAGGCGCTCGTAGAGTCCGGCCGCCAGGGGTTGGGATGACCTCGCCATCTCGGCCGCCAGGATACCAGCGCTTCTCCTCCCGCGCGGCGTTTCTCCCTGCGCGCAACCCCTTGTACAATTCGACCATCCATTTTCAAGAACGCACCAGAGGAGTACAGGCTGTGCCGAAGACCAAGGACCACTCCACGATGAGCACGGGCGCGCCCGCGCCCAGCGATCGCAACTCGCTCACCATCGGACCCGACGGGCCGATCCTGCTGCACGACGTTCACTTCCTCGAGCAGATGGCGCATTTCAATCGGGAAAAGGTGCCCGAGCGCCAGCCGCACGCGAAGGGCTCGGGCGCCTTCGGCGTGTTCGAGACCACCGAGGACGTGTCGAATTACACGAAAGCGGCGCTGTTCGAGAAGGGCGCCTCGACCGAGATGCTGGCGCGCTTCTCCACCGTCGCCGGTGAACAGGGCAGCCCCGACACCTGGCGCGACGTGCGCGGCTTCTCGCTGAAGTTCTACACCAGCGAAGGCAACTACGATCTGGTCGGCAACAACACGCCGATCTTTTTCGTCCGCGATCCGATGAAGTTCCCGCACTTCATCCGCAGCCAGAAGCGCCTCGCCGATTCGGGCCTGCGCGACAACCACATGCAGTGGGACTTCTGGACCAACAACCCGGAAACCGCGCATCAGGTTACCTACCTGATGGGCGTGCGCGGCCTGCCGCGCACCTGGCGCCACATGAACGGCTACGGATCGCACACCTACATGTGGATCAACGCCGCCGGCGAGAAGTTCTGGGTCAAGTACCACTTCCACACGCAGCAGGGCATGGCCTTCTTCAGCAACGAGGAAGCCTCGGCCATGTCGGGCGCGGACGCCGACTTCCACCGCCGCGACCTCTTCGAAGCCATCGCTCGCGGCGAACATCCGCGCTGGCGCCTGTCGGTGCAGGTGATGCCGTACGCGGATGCGAAGACCTACCGCATCAACCCGTTCGACCTGACCAAGACGTGGTCACACAAGGACTATCCGCTGATCCCGGTCGGCACGATGACCTTGAACCGCAACCCCGAGAATTTCTTCGCGCAGATCGAACAGGCGGCGTTCTCGCCTGGCAACACGGTGCCGGGCATCGGCCTGTCGCCCGACAAGATGCTGCTCGGCCGCGCCTTCGCCTACAACGACGCGCAGAGGAACCGCATCGGCACGAACTTCCATCAGTTGCCGGTCAACCAGCCGAAGGTGCCGGTCAACACGTATCAGTTCGACGGCCAGATGGCGTATCACCACAGCGGCAATGCGCCGACGCACGCCACCAACAGCGGCGGCCGTCCCTGGGCGGACGACACCGGTGCCGTGTCGGACGGCTGGGAAGCCGACGGCACGATGGTGCGGAGCGCTTACACTCCGCATCCGGAGGACGACGACTTCACGCAGCCGGGAATCCTCGTGCGCGAGGTCTTCACTGACGAGCAGCGCGCGGCGCTGGTCGATCAAGTGGCCGGCAGCCTGCTCGGCGGCGTGCGGTCGCCCGTCCTCGAGCGCGCCATTGCTTACTGGAAGTCGATCGACCCCGGCGTCGGCGGCCGGATCGAGAAGAAGGTGAAGGCCGGCAGCGGCGACAAGCCGGCGGAGGGAATGGGAGAAGGGTAGGTCTTAGGTCTTAGGTCCTAGGTCCTAGGCAAGAACCACTTGTCACGATCTTGCGTTTCGTGGACAAGAGTCGTTGCTTAAGACCTAAGACTTAGGACTTAGGACCTAGGACTTAGGTCTTAGGTCCTAGGCAAGAACCACTTGTCACGATCTTGCGTTTCGTGGACAAGGGTCGTTGCCTAAGACTTAGGACCTAGGACTTAGGACCTTCAAAATCCCAGCCTCGCGTTCAACTGGAAGGTCCGAGCGACGCCGTTGCTGAGCGCCGTGAGGCCGAGGAACGACGCGGCGATGCGCTGGTCGGCGAAGCCGCCGTTGTTGGTCGGATTGGCGAAGTTCGGTTCGTTGGTCGCGTTGAAGGCGTCGACGAACAGGTTCAGCGTGCGGCCGCCGGCCAGGCGGATCACATAGCCCGCACGCACGTCCAGCGACGCGTAGCCGGGGCCTCGCGCGCCGTTGCGTCCACCCTCGTTCTCGACGTCGTAACCATTCGCGCCGGTGCCTTGATAGGTGCCCGCCGGCAGATACTCGTTGGCGGTGAGGCCGTTCCGATCCAGATCGAAGGTCGAATCCACGAGCGTGAACGGTGTGCCCGAGCGCGCCTGGAACACGGCGCTCAGCCGCAGGCCCTTCGTCCGCGGCACTTCGTACGACCCGGCGGCCGAGAAGATGTGCGGCCGATCGACGTTGCTCGGCCCGAAGTCGTTGCCGAGGTTCAGGTCGTCGCCAATCTGCGAGTTTGCCGTGTCGGCCTGGCCGGTCGGCACGTTGCCGCGCCCGCGCGAGAAGGCGTACGAGACGCGGCCCGAGAAGCCGGCGCGCTGCCGCTGCGTGAGCGAAACCTGCAGCGTGTTGTAGTTGACGTAGCCTTCGTTCACCAGCGTATCGACGCGGGCGACGAACTCGCCCGGGGCGCCGACGAGCGGCGCGTTGCGCCGCAGCGTGCTCGTCGCGGTGGTCGTATCGCGCAGGCCGGGGTTCAGATCCTTCAGCACGTATTGCGCGCGCTGCTCCGAGCGGATGAAGTCGACGCCCAGACCGAGCGTCTGCCCGATCTGACGCTCGTAGCCGATCGAGTACTGGCGCGACCAGGCGTTCTTGCGATCCGGGTTGTCGAACCGCACCGTGCCGATGTTGCGATTCAGCGTGCCCGGCGGGAAGCGGCCGTCGATGACCGGGTGATTTACGATGGGGCCGCCGCTCAGTTCCGGCGCGGTGGGGAACGTGCCGGCGCGCGGGCCGGGGTCGGCGTTGTTGGCCGGGTAATTCACGACAAAGGAGTCCGACAAGCGGCCGGCCGAATACATCGGCGTCAGGAAGGTATAGGACGTGCGCTGATAGAAGACGCCGAATCCGCCGCGCAGCACCGAGCGCGACTGGCCGTCGAGCGCGAGCGTGAAGCCGAGGCGCGGCGCGAAGTTGTTGCCGTCGAGCGGGTAATCGGCGCTGCCGGCGCCATCGCCGAAGAGCGGGTTGAGCTGGTTCGGCGTCGGGATGAGTTCGACGTCGTAGCGCAGGCCGGCGTTGATGGTCAGCCGCTCGGTCGGGCGGTATTTGTCCTGGACGAAGGCACCGATGAAGTGCCCCTTCATCAGGAAGTCGAGCGCGCTGCCGACGCGGATCGAGAGACGCTCGGGATAGGTGCGCGGATTGGCGGCGTCAAACGGCTGATCGGTGGCGAAGGTGAACGTGCCGTTCATGTTGCCGAAGTCCTGCGTCCGCAGCGACGAGTACATGTAGCTGGCGCCGATCTTCAGGTCGTGATCGCCGCCCAGGCGGTTGGGGAGGAACCACGCGAAGATGTTGTCGGCGCCGTAGGCGACGTCGAGACGACGGTTCGCGCGCGGGCTCTGCTGGTCGCTGAAGTTCAGGAAGTTGAGCGTCGGCTGCAGATCGCGCTGGTTCCCGCCCTCGTTGAAGAGCGGGTTGCCGAAGAACACGTCTTCCTTCACCGCCGACACGCGGAAGGTGTTGACCTTGTTCGAGCCGAAGATCGAGCTCAGGTTGCCGACGAGCGTCCAGTCGATGTCGGTCTCCGCCTCGTAGCGCGCCGGCGTATGGTTCTCGGCGTTGATCTGGATCGGCTGCGGCGAAGTTTCGCGCAGCCAGCGGACACCCCACGTGTGATTCGAGTTGATCTGGTGGTCGCCGCGGAGGAAGGTGTTCCAGACGCGCGTCTCTTCGAAGTCGGTGCCTTCGAGATCCGGCCGGCTCGGGATCTGCCGCGTGACGCCGCCGTCGAGCACGATGCGTTCGAGGCTGGCGAAGAAGTGCATCTTGTTGCGGACGATCGGCCCGCCGAGCGTGCCGCCCCACTGCTGCTGCTGCGTCTGCGGCTTCTCGAGGTTCCCTTCACGCGCGAAGTAATCGCGCGTCGTCAGGTTCTCGTCCTGGTAGAACAGGAAGGCGCTGCCAGTGAATTTGTTGGTGCCCTGCTTCGAGACCGAGTTCACTACGCCGCCCGAGGCCATGCCGAACTCGGCGTCGAACTGGCTGGTGAGCAGCTGGAATTCCTGCACCGCCTCCACCGGCACGCGCGCCTGCGAGCCGCCGTTGCCGCCGTTGAAGGCGTCGTTGTTGTTCGAACCGTCCATCGTGTAGTTGACGTTGCGGACGTTCTGTCCGGCGACGCTGATCGAGTCGGCGCCGAAGGTCGTCGCCGACACCGACGAGACGACGCCGGGAACGAGCGCGAGGTAACCGGTGAAGTTGCGGTTGAACGACGGCAGGTCGACGAACTCCCGGGCGCTGACGTTGCCGCCGATTGCCTTGGAGCTGGTGTCGACGAGCGGCGCTTCGCCGGTGACAGTCACCGATTCCTCGATGGTCCCGAGCTCGAGACGAATCTCCAGCAGCGTCGAGCGACCGACCTCCAGCCGCACGTCGCGCGTCTCGTAACTCTTGAAGCCGGTCAGCTCGGCCCGCACTGTGTAGGTGCCCGGCACCATGCCGCTCATCAGGAACGCGCCGTCGACGCCGGTGGTGGCCTCGCGGAACTGGCCGTTGTCCTGGTTGGTGACGACGATGGGCACGCCGGGCATCGAGGCGCCCTGCGGATCCATCGCCCGTCCGCGGAGTTCCGAGGTGCCCTGTTGCGCGGCGACCGTCGCGGCCGTCGTCAACATCAGCACTATTGCCATTGCGAGACGAGTCATCACGGCACCTCCTGCGGGCAAGCCCGCGGCGAGTGAGCGGAATGGACGTTCGTCGGCGGGGGGAGCGCAGCCGGCCTGCGTGCGGCCACTCTGCGCGCGGGCGGGACAGCTGTCAAGCGGGAACCCGAGGCCGCCCGATCTGTGCGCCAGATCGCCGTCGTACCCGACGCTCATCGTCGCGCGTCTCACTGGTCCCCACGCTACCGCCGTGTTAGGTTTCTCCCGCATGCAGAATCGCTGGTTGTTCCTCGGCATCCTCCTCGCTCTCGGCGCCGCAACCTCACCCAGCGTCATCGCGCGACAGGGCGTATCGCCGGCCGTCGCGGGCACGACTGCGCCTGACGACTCGCCCGCCTCCCGCGACGCGGCGATCGCACGCCTGCGCGCTGCCACACCGACGGAGGTGTGCGGGGATGCCTCGAAGATGAGCCGTGTCTACGGAACGACGTGCGCCAGCCGCGAGTTCCCGGCGCCGCCGCTGCTCGCCGCGCCGACGATCGCGTGGGAGACGAAACCGGGCTGGTGGGGGGCGTGGTCGCCGTTTCTCGTCGGCGACCTGGTGCTGACGGGCAGTTGCAACAACGACGGCGGTGAAGGGGTGTCGGCACTGGACATGAAGACCGGGCAGGTGCGCTGGCGCATCAGCGACATCTGCAGGGTCGGGTCTCGCCGCGGCTCAATGGGCGTCGTGTCGTTCTTCGAGTTGCCGTCGGGCGAGGTGCTGCTCATCTACCCGCGCGAGAACGGCAAGCCCACCGACTACTACGTCATCGACGTCAAGGCGGGGCGGATCGTGCGATCGCTGAAGCCACTCCGGCAGGGGCCGACTCAGGAAGCGGAAGGTACGTTCATCATCGTCACGCAGTCGACGGCGGCCAACAGCAGCTACATCAACGCGTTCAGCGCCGACATGGCGCGGCTGCTGTGGCAGAACGACGGGTTCCGCCTGGCGATGACCGACAATCTCGATCCGCGCTACCGCCCCACCCTCAGCGCGCCGGCGGCGTCGGGCGGCATCCTGTATCGCACGGCGAGGAGCAAGGACCAGCCCGAACCGCCCACGCGTCAGCTGCACGCCATCGACATGCAGACGGGAAAGACGCTCTGGCGGCACACCAACCAGCCTCCCGTCGAGCGGTCGGGCAGCAACACCATCTACCGCTCGGACGATGAGCTTCCGATGGTGGCGGGCGGCCACGCCATCATCAAGGTTTACGGACTGCTCGGTGTGGTCGGCTCTGGCCGGACGCCGAACGGCGAATCACTTCGCGCGCTCGACGCGCGGACGGGCGAGATGCGGTGGACGACCGCGGCGATCGCCGGACAGGTGATCATCAACCGCGTTGCCGCGGGCCGCATCCTCGTCACCGAGGTGCAGCAGGGCGACGCGCGACAGTTGTGGGGCTATCGACTGGCCGACGGCGCGTTGGCCTGGCGCCGGCCCGTACCAAAGGGAACCAGACTGCTCGCGTCCTCGGGCGGAGTGTTCTATGTCTCTGAACGCGTCGGTGACGACTTCCGCTTGCAAGGGCTCGACGGCGACACCGGCACGCTGCTGTGGACGACGCGCATTCCGGGGCACAATCTGCTGCTCGATGAACAGTGGGGCATCCAGGACGCTCGTAGCGGCACGACAGCGCAGGGGCCGTCGTGGCGCATCGGCCGCGACGGTGCGATCTACGGCGTCACGCTGACGGGCGCGTTCAAGCTGCAGTAGACCGTCTCTCGTCGACCTCTCACCGGCGAGCGGTCGCGATACCGTTCCGCGACACGGTTCCGGTCATCCTTGCTGAACCGCAGGCGGCACCCGCGGATCTCCGGGTCAGTCAGCGCACGCGCGCGTGGAGTGTGTCCCACTGATAGTGCCGCTGGTGTGCCTGGCCACGGCTGCCGGCGAAGGTCTGATCGGTGACGACACAGCGCTCGATCTTGTCGACATCGAGCAGACGCCAGCCGACGGCGCCTTTACCGGAATCCGGACCGCGCAGCTGGAAGACCAGGAGGCGTTCCCTGCCGTCGATGACGCCATAGTCATGCGGCTCCGCGAGACGCACCGCGTTCTTGTAGCGGATCTCGAGCAACCGCTTCTCCGCGATCGCGCGGCGGATGCGTACATCGAGAGAGTCGATCGGCGCAGGGTTCATCACGCGAACGGCACACACGCGGGCTCATCACATCGTCGAGTTCGGTTGGTGAATGATACTCACAGCCGCACTGGAAGCTGTTCTTGTTCCTGAGTTGAGCGCCACCGCTTCGCGGCTTCGATGTCTGCTATCGTGACGGCCAACGGCATTCGCATCCTGCCCCAACAGGTTGCGGATGACTCGCCGCAGGAACGCACCGTGTCGCTCTTTCCGGATCAGCGACCCGAAGCCGTTCTGGATCTCAATCTGCAAGCGATCGCTGAGCAAGGAGCCCGCACCGTGTCTACAGTCACCAGGTCCGGTTACGTCCCCGTCAAGGGCGGCGAGGTTTATCACGCCACGTATGGCACAGGCGCGCCGCTGTTCCTGTTGCACGGCGGACTGATGACCATCGACAATTTCGGTCCGGTCATCCCAGCCCTTGCCGCCACTCGGGAAGTGATCGCGGTCGAGCATCAGGGCCACGGCCATACCGGACCGCTCGAGCGGCCCATGAGCTTCGACACCATGGCCGAGGACGTGGCCGCGGTCATCACGGCGCTCGGCTACGACACGGTCGACGTCGTCGGCTACTCGATGGGCGGCACCATAGGCCTCCGCCTCGCGCTCGCGCATCCCGAGCTAATCGGCAAGCTGGTGAGCGCCTCGGCACCTTTCGCCTATGCCGGCTGGCACGACTACAACCAGCAGGGCATGCGCGCACTCAACGCCAGCGTCGCCGACGCCATGAAAGGCTCGCCGCTCTACGAGTCCTTTGCCGCCGTGAACCCTGATCCCGAGGTCAACTTCCCGAAGCTCCTCGACCAGATGCAGTACATGGGGCAGGACTACGACTATGCGGCCGACATCCCGAACCTCAACGTCCCCACCATGCTGGTCTATGGCGACTGGGACGCCGTCCGCACCAGCCACGCCGCCAGGTTCTTCGAGCTCCTCGGCGGCGGCCTGCAGGATGCGCTCTGGGACAGCTCCGGCATGAATCAGCACCGCCTCGCCATCCTCCCCGGCGTCACACACTACACGATGAT
Organism: Acidobacteriota bacterium; assembly: GCA_020851325.1. Taxonomy (GTDB): domain Bacteria; phylum Acidobacteriota; class Vicinamibacteria; order Vicinamibacterales; family UBA2999; genus VFZN01. Next base: position 13,342 of record JADZCY010000260.1, read on the forward strand.
GACCGAACCGAAGCTGGCCGCGGTGGCACTGGAGTTTCTGGAGGCGAAGTGAGGGTTACAGATAGGAGCATCGACATGTCACTCGCCCACGTTCAGAACTTTGCCATCTCGCTCGATGGTCGGCACCGGTGAAGGCCTCAGTCGTAACGAACCATTCGGCCACGGCGGCGGGCGTTGCGACACGACTCACTTCAACGCCCCAGCCAGCCTCCGAATGCCCTCTCGAATGTCCGCCGGCATCAACGGCGCGAAGCCAAGCAGGATGCCGGTCTTCTCAGGTGGCGTGGCATAGAAGGGGTCGACCGTGAACAGGCCAACACCAGCACGTTCCGCGCGCTCGTGGACGTCCCGGATCACGCCGCCGCGTCGTCCTTTCAGCCACATCAGCAAGTGAAGGCCGGCGCTCGCGCCAGTAACGGTGGCGCGATCGCCGAACACGCCATCGATCGCGGCCGTCAGCGCATGTCGCCGTGCCGCGTTCGATGCGGTCGTTCGGCGGAGGTGACGATCGAAGTGTCCCTCGGCGATGAAATCGGCCAGGGCGAGTTGCACCAGGGCCGACGTGCCGGTGTCCGCGATCGCTTTCGTCGCGACGATGGGCTCCACCAGCGGCGTTGGCAGGACGAGATAGCCGAGTCTCAGCGCCGGGAACAGAATCTTGGAGAAGGTGCCCACGTAGATCGCACAACCCGCGCGATCCATGCCAGTCAACGCCTGAAGCGGAGGGCCGTCGTAACGGTACTCGCCGTCGTAGTCGTCTTCGACGATGAAGGCACCCTCGCGCGCGGCCCAGGCGATGAGCCGCAGGCGGCGTTCCATGGAGAGCACCGCGCCGGTGGGAAACTGATGGGAGGGCGTGACGTACGCCAGGCGGAACGGGCGTCTTCCCTTTCCGGTCCTCGGGACGCGCATCCCATGATCGTCAACCGGCGAGAAGACCAGCTCGACCCCCGCCGCCATGAACGCACAACGGGCGCCCGTGTAGTGAGGCTCCTCCATCAGCACACGGTCGCCCGGATTCACGAGCACCCGGCAGATCAAGTCCAATGCCTGCTGCGTGCCATTCACGATCACGATGTTGTCGGGATCGGCATCAAGGCCACGCAGACGACGCAGGCGTGCTGAGATGGCCTCTCGCAGTTCACGTCGTCCGCCGGGTGGACCGTACTCGAGGTCGATGACCCTGGCGTCGCGGGCTCGTGCATTCAGCAGTCGACGCCATAGCGCATATGGCAAGTCGCCAAAGGAGGCGCGCCCGGGCCGAAAGTCGTAGCGGATGGTCGGCGGCGCCAGTTCCCACGTGAGCGAGGGCAATCCAAGCTCGCGGGCGCATGCCCTGGCGGACTTCACGAATCGATCGCCGACCGCCGCAAGCGTCGGCGCGGCGCTGAGACGGCCGGGACGAGCAACGCCCGGCCGCGTGATTGGTCGGGCGACGTATCCATCGGGTGGAAGCACGGCGGCGACGACCGTGCCGGCGGCCCCCGAGCGCGGGATGATGAAGCCTTCCGCCAGCAACTGCTCGTAGGCCAACAACGCGGTGTTGCGCGAGACCTTCAGGAGGGTGGCGACGTCGCGCGTCGACGGTACCCGCTCCCCAGCGGTCAGTCGTCCGCCGAGGATCTCGCCGAGCAGCGCACGGTAGACCTGCTGGTGCAGTCGGCCGACTCCGTCGAGCTTCATGACGAACGGATTCTGTCATAGCGAATCGGCGTCCGATGATGAGCCGTCGCACGGAAACGCGAATGGCCCCGAGTGAAAGTGGCGGAATGGATCTGGTGTGGTCCGAACGGTCATGGCACGTTCGCCGATACACGGCGCCTCGGCACACGCGCGTCTCTGCGCGAGGCATACCGGTGCGTGGTCACCAACAGGAGAGAGAACCGATGAACAGACTCATCGCCTTGATGCTTGTCACCGGCGCGTCTATCGGAATGCCCTCGGCAGGCTTGGCTCAGTCCAGCCACCCCGATCCGGCGGTCATCGCGGCGCTCAAGCAGATCGGCCAGGACATGGGCGATGCCATGGTGGCCGCCGACATCAAGAAGCTCGATCGGATCTTCGCCGACGACTGGACCAGCATCGGGGTCTCCGGCAATGTCGTCACGAAGGAAACGCTGCTCCGGAATTTCGAGTCGGCGCACGACCGACTCGAAGCGTTCGAGCTGGGCCCCATGGACGTGCAGGTGAACGGCAACTTCGCCGTCGTGCACGGGAGTGTCAAGGAGAAGAGGACCAAGGCCGGAACAGACACGAGCGGCGAGTTCATCTACATGGACCTCCTGGAGAAGCGCAACGGCACCTGGGTGGTGCTCCGCAGTGCGGGCGCGAAAGTGAGGTGATCGACACGCGCAGCCAGGGTGTGTGGCGCAGGGCCTGGGAAGTCGCCGTCACCGCCGCGAGCGAGCGCACGGTTCAACGCGACCTCTGCGACGACACGCCGAGGAACTCGTGCACCTCGAGGCGAACGCGCGCATACTGCAGCAGAGACGCGCGTCGACCGCGGACACTCTCATGCCGGCCAAGGCCTCACCCCGTCGTCAGTCGCTGCGCGATCTTCTCGCTGGCGGGGATCGTCGTTCTGTCGCCCAGTCCGAGCGAGCCCATTCGATCGTGGAGCGGTCGCCTGATCGGGTCACCGAATTGGTGGCCCTGACGAAGGACGCCGACTGGTTGGTCGCCATGCGCGCGCTGGATCTGCTGGAGAAGTTCGCGCATACGCATGCGGACTGGGTCCAGCCTCACAGAAAGGTTTTCATCGGTCCCCTCGCCGACCGAGACGAGTGGGAGTTTCGGCTGCAGGTCGTGCAAGCCTTGCCGCTGCTCGAGTGGACGCCACGCGAGCGCGCACGCGTCGTCGAGATCCTTGTTCGTGACCTCGAGCATCCGCAGAAGTTCGTCCGCGCGTGGGCGTTGGACAGCCTGGCTCGGTATGCCGACGATGATCCCGAACTGATGCCGACCGTCGAGCGTACGTTGACGACCTTTGAATCGTCGGAGAGCAAGGCGCTGAGAACTCGGGCACGGCACATCCGGACACGCCTGAACACTGCGGGGCCACCGTGAGTGACGCCGCTGTTTCAGCGGTCGACTCTTCCTTCTTGTTGATCTCGACAACTTGCGGTCGCAGCAGCGCCCGTCGGTCATCGTGCGGTTCCGCCTCCTCGTCCCGGGCGCTCGTGCGGTCTCTGCACAACCAGAGGACATGCAGTGGATGACCGTCGGCAAGCGCGCGCGAAGGCTGGCTCGGAGGCAGGAACGACCGCAAGCGCAACAGTTGAGTTCGACCGGGTGCACCTACTGATTGCGTAGCGCGATCAGAGGATCCACCGTCGACGCGCGACGAGCGGGCAGGAGCGATGCCAGGAACACGACGGCTGTCAGCACCAGAACGACGAGGACCAGCGTCGCTGGATCAAGTGGACTGACCCCGTAGAGCAGCGCTGACAGGTAGCGCGATGCCGCGACCGTAGTACCGATGCCGCCAATGATGCCGAACGCGGCAAGCTTCGCGCTCTGCCGTCCGACGAGCCACACCACTTCAGTGCGCCGCGCGCCGAGCGCCATGCGCACCCCAATCTCCTGGGTCCGCTGTGCGACACCGTACGACAACATGCCGTGGAGCCCGAGCGCCGAGAGCAGGAGCGTGAGCGCGGCGAAGCCGAACGCAAGGAGTGCGGCGAGCCGTTCGCGCGCAAGATCTCGGGCGATGCGCGTCGACATCGGCGTTACCGCACCGATGAGCAGATCCGGTTCGGTCCGGCGAAGCGTTTCGCGGACGGCCTGCTCCAATTCTCCGACGCCTGCGGCGACGCGCAGGTCGAGTGTGCCGGGCGCTGCCGCTGACTGATCGAGTGCGAAGTACGCCGTCGGGACGGGATCCTCATGCAGCGTCTGGGTGTGTGCGTCCCTCACGACGCCAACGATCTCGGTGTCGAGCGCCGACGTGCCGATGCGCCGGCCGATCGGATTCCGCCCGCCGAAGTAGGCGCGAACAGCAGTCTCGTTCAGGATAGCCACCCGCTGACTGCGCGCGGTGTCGCGCTCGTCGAACTCACGCCCCGCGACGAACGGGATACCCACGGTGGCGAAGTAGCCGGCACTGACGCGGTTCTCGTTCAGCGAACGATCAGTGGGACCGAGGCCTTCGATCTGGAAACCGCCCGAATCGTTGCAGCCGGCGATCAGGCCGCACGTCGCCGCGCTCACCCCCGTGACACCGGGAACGGCGGCCGCTGCCATCAGGAGGCGGCGGGCGAGCGTCTGGAGTCGATCCCCCGAGTAGCCGCTCGACACGGGGTCGAAGGAGACGCTCAGGAGCCGCTCAGTAGCGAATCCAGGGTCGACGCGCAGGAAGTTGACGAGCGTGCGTCCGAGGAGCGCCGCTGCGGCAACGAGCGCGACCGACAGCGCGAGCTGGCCCGCCACGAGCCACTGAAGACCACCCGTCCTGGCGTGGCCAACCGATTCGCGCTGATTGCCGGCGAGCGTTGCACGCTTGCCCGCGGCGATCGCACCGAAGGCGGGCGCCAGACCGAACGCAAGCGCCGTGACGAGTGTAACGGCCGTCGCGAATGCGAGCACCCGAGTTCCCGGAGTGAACGCGACCGGCGGCGCCGGCGATCCGCTGAGCATCTCCCCGGCGAGGAGCGCACTGGCCCACCGACTCAACGCCGTGCCTCCGATGCCGCCGAGCAGCGCGAGGGCCAGGCTCTCCGTCAGGTACTGCCGGACGAGTCGAGAAGTCGTGGCGCCCAGCGACAGGCGAATCGCCAGGTCGCGTCCTCGCGCCGTCGCGCGCGCGAGCAGCAGACTCGCGATGTTGGCGCACGTCACGACCAGCAGCAGCCCCGCCATGGCCGTGAGTGCAAACAGGACGGTGGAGTAGCGTCGGCGCAGGCCCGAAAAGCCCTGTGCGAACGGCGCCGCGGCGAGCGTGTGCGTGAGCAGCGACTCGCGGTCCTTCGGGTCTGCGATCTGCGTGGCCTGCTCGAGCTGTCCCTCGCGATACGCTACCTGCATGGCCGGCAGCGCGATTCCCACATCTCCCGCGGGGATGCGCGCGACGAGATTCAGCCACGTGACGTCCTGCGACACCCACGGCTGGCTCACGTCGAACGGTCCTCGCGTGCTGTAGTTGGTGGCGTATCGAATGGGCCTCTGCAGGGTGAGCGGCAGCCAGAGGTCCGGCTCCGAGTCGGACCACAGTCCGACGAAGCCCGGCGGCGCAACGCCGACGATCGTGACGGCGACGTCGTTGACGATGATGCTCTGTCCGAGGACAGCGGCGCTGCCGCCGAGAGACTGACGCCAGAACCGATCGCTCACGACCGCGACCGACGACTCCCGGTCGATGCGGGCGTCGTCCGCGCCAAGCATGCGTCCCCGCGCCGCGGTGATGCCGAGGGTCGAGAAGTATCCGCCGGAAACCAATTGCGCGCGGACATAGCGCCGTTCACCGCTGCCCGGCCCGTGCTCGACGAGCCGCGCGGATCGCGTCACGGCGGCGAGCGATCCGTGTGAACCGAGCGCGTGCTGCAGGCGCTCGAAGCGGTGATAGCTGAAGCGCAGTGATGGTCCCGTGCCACCGTCCTGGTCCGGCGTGCCGTCCTTGCTGTTCTCGTAGAAGGCGAAGAGTTCATGCGGTGCGGGGACCGGGAGCGGCGCGAGCACGACGGCATCGAGCAACGTGAAGATCGTCGTGTTGGCGCCGATGCCAAGCGCCAAGGTCAGGACCGCGATCGCGGTGAAGCCGGGTGTTCGGCGCAGCGCCCGCAGCGCGTAGCGCACGTCCTGACGCACCTCATCGAACCACTGGGGAATCCAGACCCATCGCGTGTCCTCTTTCACGCGCAACACGTTTCCGAATTTTCGGAGGGCGGCGCGGCGCGCGTCTTCGGGCGGCATCCCTCGCTCGATGTTCTCGTCCGTCTCTCGCTCAATATGGTCCCGGATGTCTTGATCCAGGTCCTGGAGCGCTCGCTTGTGTCGCATCATGGCTGCCCCACGTCTCCGCTTGGCCGCAGAACGCCAGCGATCGCTTGAACCAGCCTGTCCCACTTGCCGATCTCGGTCTCGAGCTGCTTGCGCCCTTTCGCGGTGAGCCGGTAATACTTCGCCCGCCGGTTGTTTTCGGACACCCCGTCCTCCGCCGTGATCCACCGCCGCTTGATCAAACGGTGCAGGGCTGGGTAGAGGGAACCTTGCTCAACCTGGAGCAGATCGCCCGATCCACGCTCGATGATCTTCGTGATGGCGTGTCCATGGGCGGGACCGGACCGTAGTGTGCGCAAGATCAGCAGGTCCAGCGTACCCTGCAGCAGTTCCAACCGTTCCCTGTCGGCTCCAGTAGGCATTCTAGGTGGACGATACAGTCGCTCCAGTAGAATGTCAAGGTGAGTCGAGCCTGCGTCCGACGAGACTGGTCCGGTTGGTCTGTCGTCGATCGCTTACCTTCCGACATCGCAGACGTGAGCAGGCCACGCCGAAACGAGGGTTGAGAACGACGCCGTAGAATTGGCAGCAAGGCAGCTACATGAACCGCATCCCCATCCGACAGGGTTGGCTCGACATCTCTCCGAAGAGCGGAGCGGGGGCATGAGCGAGCTTCGCCCCTGGTCGAACTTCGAGCATCTCGTCGACGAACTCGCGAGTCTCCAGCGCCTGGCGCGCGACGCCGCTGCCCGGTCGGTTGACGAAGTCCTGACGTTGCGGAGTTGGCTCATCGGCGCGTGGATCATCGCCTTCGAGCAGGACGGCGCCGATCGGGCTCGCTACGGCGAAGGCCTCCTGGCAGCGTTGGCCCAAGAGTTCAACCGGCGCGGGGTAACGGGCCTTGGCGCACGTAACCTCAAGAACTACAGGCAGTTGACGCTGACGTGGCCGCGGCTGGGAATATTGCAGACAGCGTCTGCACTATCGGCCTTGGGGTTGCCCGACGTAGTTCGCCAGCCAGCATCTGGCGAATCCGCCCCGGAACACGCGTCGATTCGGCAGACACTGTCTGCCGAATTGCTCCCAGCGCTTCCCGCCGGTACGCAGCCCCTCCCA
>JADZCY010000261.1 GCA_020851325.1 Acidobacteriota bacterium
GAGGTCGGCCGACACACAGATGCCGACAAACGACCCGCTGGTCACCACTCGGCCGTGTTTGAGCTGGAGAGTGCAGGCGAGTTGGCCCATGCGCTTGTTTGCCACAGCGGGGCGTTTGACCGGCCGACCGAGGGGCCACCGGCAGCTACCACCGACCTCGTGCACTATCTTTCATGACGCACGCGGATCAAGGTGCGCCGCGCGCGCGAGTTATGCGAGCGGCAGCGTGAACGTGAAGCGCGTGCCGCGGCCCATCTCGCTCTCGACGACGATGCGGCCGCCGTGCTGTTCCACCAGCGCCTTGGTGATGGCGAGCCCGAGGCCGGTGCCGCCCTTGCGCCTCGACGCGGAGCTGTCGACCTGCTGGAACTTCTGGAACAGCAGGCCGAGATGCTCCGGCGCGATGCCTTCGCCCTGATCCTCGACGCCGATGCGCATCTCGGTGGCCAGCGGCGCCAGCGTGATGGTGACGGTGCTGCCGCGCGGCGCGAACTTGATCGCGTTCGACACCAGGTTCATCAGCGCCTGCACGATGCGATCGGCGTCGGCCATCACCATCGGCAGCTCCGGCGGAATCACCGTGGCGAGCGTCACCTCCGCCGTCCGCGCCGTCGTCTCGAGCGCGTCGACGACCTGCGCCACGAGGTCCGGCATGTGCTGCGGCCGCGGGTGCAGCATCATGCGCCCGGCTTCGATCTTCGACACGTCGAGAATGTCGTTGATGATGCGAATCAGCCGCTCGCAGTTGTTCAGCGCGATGTCCAGAAGCTGCCGATGCTCGTCGTCCGGGACGGCGTCGTGATCGCTCAGCACGAGCTGCACGGAGCCGCGAATGGCGGTGAGCGGCGTGCGGAGTTCGTGCGAGACGATCGAGATGAACTCGTCCTTCAGCCGATCCACTTCGCGCAGACGTGCAATGTCCTGGAAGGCCACGACGGCGCCGACGATGTGACCGAGGTCGTTGCGGAGTGGGGCACCGCTGGCGAGGATCGCGTGGACGTTGCCATCCGGATGGTGCACGTCGAGTTCCTGCCCCGACACTTCCTCGCCGTGGAGCGCGCGGCTCGACACCCATTCCATCGGCGGCACCACCTGACCGTCCTTGCCGATCATGCGGAAGCGCGCCCAGTACTGCCGGCGCAGTGCCGGATCGCGCGGCTCGATGCCGAAGATGTCCACCGCGGCGCGGTTCTGCAGCCGCACGCGGCCGTCCATCTCGTCGAGGATCATCAACGCCGCTGGTGAGGTCTCGAGCGTGGCGAGCAGTTCCGAGTGCGCCGCTTCGGCTTCACGCTGCGAGTCGGCAATGCGGTGCGCCAACTGATGCGCGTCGGCCAGCGCCGCCGCCAGGTCGCGTTCGCGCGTCTGCACCGCGCGCGCCATCGACGCGAACGCATGCTCCAGCGCGCCGATCTCATCGCGCTCGTCGACCCCATTGTGCGCATCGAGCCCATCCCGCGCATCGTCATGCGGTGCTTCGCCGATCGAGGAGTAGTCGCCTTTCTCCACCTGCTCGGCGCGATCGGCAATGGCGCGCAGCGGATCGAACAGCGCGCGCTTCGCCGACACGATCAGCGCGGCGCTGACGATGATGGCGAGCAGCGGAATGGCGATGAGCGCCAGCCATTCCGCGCTGAAGCGATCCCGCAGGCCGGGATCGCTCGTGAACATGTAGGTGATGACGCCGATCTCGGCGACAGCCAGCGCGATCAGGACGATCAGCGCCCCGAAGACGCGGCTGCGGATGCTCACGGCTGCCGGGCGTCGATGATGGCGCGAACCTGATCGCCGAGCGTGAGGGCGTCGAAGGGCTTGGTGACGTATCCCGAGGCGCCGAGGCTGAGGCCGCGCGCGATCTCGGCCTCCTGCGTCTTCGCGGTCAGGAACACGATGGGGATGTGCGCGGTGGCCGGGTCGCTCTTGAGAATCGAACAGACCTGCGGTCCGTCCATCTCCGGCATCATCCAGTCCAGCAGTAGTGCGTCGGGCGGCGACTCGCGCGCCATGGTCACGGCCTCGACGCCGTTACTGGCCACGCGCACGGTGAAGCCGACGCGCTTCAACGCCAGGCGCGCCACGAGCTGGATGTCGGGATCGTCCTCGGCGAGGATGACGGACAGGCTCATGCCGGCTCGACGGCGGGAGAGGCGAAGAGATTGGCGAGCTGCGCCGAGACGACGCCGGCGATGGCGGTGACGCGATCGAGATCGTCGGGACCGTCCACTTCGGCGGCGAGGACGCCTACCGGACCCGCGGCTGCCACAATCGGCACGGCGACGGCGGCCGCATGATCCGCGGCGGCGCGGCTGATCGTCGCGCGCCGTTCACGATACGCGGTCGAGGTGAGATTGCTGTCGGCGAGCGGCAGCGCGCCAACGCGCGCCAGCGTGGCGATGTCGTAGCCGTGCGCCACGGCCGGCTCGAGCGCTTCGCCGCTGCTGTTCACCAGCCACACGACGACGCCGCGCGCGGACATCAGCGTGGCGGTGCGGGCGAGCAGCGGATCGAGGTCTGCAACGTCCGCGACAGCGCCGAGGTCGGCGCAGAGCGCGGCCAGCGATTGCAGCATCGCGGTGTCGACCGGTGATGTTGCGGCCATCGACGCCGCGATTGCGGCCGGCGTTGTGGCGCCAGGCGTGCCGGTGCTTGACGCGTCGAGTGCGAGCGCGTCTGCTTCCGAAGCCGATCGCGATCCGGTTGGCGGTGCCGGCGTATCGTGCAGCGACAACGCCAGCGCGCCGGCTGGTTCCGCGGGCGCGCGCCCGGTCGGCGCCGCTGAAGCGGCGTCGCTCCGCTCCGCGGATGCTCGCCCGATGGACGTCGTCGACGCGGAATCGCGCTGCTCCGCGCGGGCCTTTCGCGTGTCGCTGCGATCCGGTGACGCCGGCGTGACGGTGTGCAGATCGAGGGTCGATCCCGAGGAGGCCGCCGCATCGGCGGTGACGGTTGCCGGTGTCGACGGAATCGGCACGAGCAGAATCAACGCGACGATCCAGATCGACATCAGTCCGCCGGCGAGGAGCGACTGTTCGTTGGCCATGCCGCCCTCACGCGACGCCGCCGCCCGCGACATCGTCTGTCGCACGTCGTCGAGGTTGGCCGTCATCGATTCGATGAGCTCGCGCGCGTCGCTGAAGACAATCGACGAGGCGTCGCGGGTGCGGCCATCGCCGGCGAGCACAGCGGCCTGGC
>JADZCY010000262.1 GCA_020851325.1 Acidobacteriota bacterium
CGGTGCCGATGTCGAGCGCCGTGCGAAGACGACGGCCGGCATTGGCCATCGAGTCGTAGGTGCCGGCGAGGACGAAGAACTTCACGGCGCGGATGGCGTCGCGGCCCTTCTGCTGATTCGTGATCACTGTCGGCGTCTGGGCCGGCGGCGCCAGCGCCGCGCACAAGCCGAACACGTTCGGGTATTCCACCGCGAGATCGACGGCGCCATAGGCTGACAACGAACTGCCCAGCACGAGCCGTTGTTCCGGCGCCGGGAACGTGCGGAAGCGCTTGTCGGTCAGCGCCACGAGCTCACTCGCCATGAACGTCCGCCAGCGCGGGTTGCGTGAATACTCCTCCTGCCGCTCCGCCGGTTCGACGAACACGGCCACTACGGGTGGAATCTTCTTCTGCGCGATGAGGCGGTCGAGGATGAGCGGCCCCTCCATGCGCTCCACCCACGCGCCGCCGTCGAGCACGTAGAGCACCGGATACCAATCCTGGCTGCCTTCATAACCAGGCGGCGTGTAGAACCACACACGCCGGCTGGCGCCAAGCGATCGCGACGCGATGGTTTCGCCGACGACACGGCCCTCGGGCACCACGGCCTTGTCGTCGATCTCCGGTTGCGCCTGCCACTGCGGCATGCGGACCTCCGAACGCGGTCCGGCGGCGGCCATCAGGAGTCGCGGATTGTGCGGGTCGGCCTTCGCTTCCGTGGGGAAGAGCAGCACGTACTCCGCGCGTGCGTTCGTATAGATCGACGCTTCCAGATACGACCAGTCCGTGCCCTCGATACGCTGCGTTACGCCGATGGTGGGGTCCTGACCATTGGCGGCGGCCGCCCAGTTGTTGAAGTCGCCGACGATGCGAGGGGTGACGCCGGCTTCGTCCTGCACGAGGAAGATCGCGCGCGACTGGTTCTCGATGAACGGTGTGCCACCGCGCGCGGTGATGAACTGCGTCATGACCGCGCCGCGGGCATTGGCGTCCGCGGCGGCCACTGCTTCGAGCAGGTCCTTGAATGTTCGCGGCTCCGAAGGCCCGCACGCCACGGTCATGGCGCATGCCACGGCCACCGCCAGATGTCTCGTCACGATCCCATGGCCTCCGACAGCAGCTGCGCGGGCGATCGCCGCCCCTGTCCCTCGACGATCAACTGACCGCAGGCGGCGCGGATATCACGGCCGCGGCTCTTGCGGACCGACACCGTGACGCCGCGCTCCGCGAGAATCGCCGCAAATGCGTCTACGCGCGCGTCCGACGGCCGCTCGAACGGAATACCCGGCGCGGCGTTGAGCGGAATCAGGTTCACCTTGCCCTTGATGCCGGTCAGGATCTTCGCCAGCCGGCGCGCGTCTTCCGGTGCGTCGTTGACGCCGGCCAGCATCACGTACTCGAACGTGATGCGGCTGCGTTTCGCCAGCGGAAAACGACGGCACGCCTCGAGGATGTCGTGCAGCGTGTACTTCTTGCTCGGCGGGACGATGGCGACGCGCTGCGCTTCGGTGGTGGCGTGCAGAGAGATGGCGAGGTTGGGCATCAGCGGCTCGGCGGCCAGTTTGTCGAGCATCGGCACGAGCCCGACGGTGGACAAGGTGACGCGTTTCGGGCTCAGCCCGACGCCCTGCTCCTGCGCCAGCATCGCCAGCGCCTTCATCGTCTCGTCGTAGTTGTGCAGCGGTTCGCCCATGCCCATCAGCACGATGTTGAAGGGCGTGTCGTGCATGTCCAGCGTGTCGAGCAGCACGCGCACCTGCCCGGCAATCTCGCCGGCGGTGAGGTGGCGGACCAGGCCCATCTTCCCCGTGAGGCAGAAGGCGCAGGCCATGGCGCAGCCCACCTGGGTGGAAATGCAGAAAGTCTGCGACGGTGTGTCGGGAATGAACACGGACTCGATCTGCCGGCCATCGCCGAGCTTCAGCACGAGCTTCCGCGTGCCGTCCTCGGACACCGAACGCTGAACCACCTCGGGTGTGGCAACCCGTGCCTGACTCGCCAGCGCTGCGCGCAGCGCTTTCGGCAGGTCGGTCATGCCTTCCGGATCGGTGACGCCGCGCTTCCAGATCCAGGCGTACACTTGTCGCGCGTGGAACCGCTTGTGGCCAAGTGATTCGATGAAGTCCCCGAGCGCAGCGAGCGTCATGTTGCCGAGGTCGGCGGTCGGGTTGGTGGACACCTCTTTGCAGTGTATGGTACTATTCTCATTCCTTTGTGCTGCAATCACTTAGCAGCACAGCCCACCGCAGTGTCAGACACGAGCATTCGCCGCGACGTCCTTGCCAACGGTGTACGGTTCGTCACCGAGCGCATGCCGCATGTGCGTTCCGTCAGCATCGGCGTGTGGCTGGGGCGCGGCTCGCGTCACGAGCCCACCGCCCATGCCGGCATCGCGCACTTCGTCGAGCACATGCTCTTCAAGGGCACGGCGCACCGTTCGGCCGAAGGTATCGCCCAGGAAGTGGACTCGATCGGCGGGCAGCTCGACGCCTTCACGTCGAAGGAATACGCCGGCTACTACATGAAGGTGCTCGACGAGCACCTGCCGATTGCCGTCGATCTGCTGGCCGACCTGGTCTCGCATCCCACATTCGACGCCGCGGACATCGAGAAGGAACAGAAGGTCGTCCTCGAAGAGATCAAGATGGTCGAGGACACGCCGGACGATCTGGTCCACGAGCTGTTTGCCGAAGGCTTCTGGCCGAATCATCCGCTCGGCCGGCCGATTCTCGGGCTGCCGTCTACCGTCGCGGCCTTCGACCCGTCGCAGCTGCGTGAGTACTTCACGTCCACGTACGTCGCCCCGTACTTGTCGGTGGTCGCCGTCGGCAACTTCGAACACGACGTCCTCAAGGCCATGCTCGAGACGGCCTTCGCCGACGTTCCGCGCAGCGGCACCCCGGTGACGCTCGTGGCGCCCGTGGTGGCGCAGCACACCCTCGTCCGGCGCAAGGACCTCGAACAGAGTCACGTCTGCATCGGCATGGCGGCGCTGCCGCAGAGTCATGCCGATCGCTACGCCAGCTATGCCTTGAACACGCTGCTCGGCGGCTCGATGAGCTCGCGGCTGTTCCAGAACGTGCGCGAAAAGCGCGGCCTGGCCTACGCCGTGTTCTCCGGCCTGTCGGCCTATCAGGACACCGGGGCGCTCAGCATCTACGCCGGTTGCGGCAACGACGCGGTCTCCGAGTTGATCGACGTGGTGGTGGCCGAGTTGCGGCAGTTGCGCGACGAACCGGTGGCCGACGCCGAACTGCGGCGCGCCAAGGATCACCTGAAGGGTTCGCTGATGCTCAATCTCGAGAGCACGTCGAGCCGCATGTCGCATCTGGCGCGGCAGGAGATCTACCGGGACCGCACCGATACCCTCGATCAGATGCTGGCCGCCATCGAGCGCGTGAGCGTCGACGACATCCAGCGACTGTCGCAGCAGTTCTTCGCCCCCGGTGCGCTCGGCGTCACCGTGCTGGGCAACGTCAACGGCCTGCAGGTGACCCGCGAGCAGTTGTGCGTTTGATCGCCGAGCCAGGGAGCCAGGTCCGCGTCCGATGATTCCGCGTTATACCCACCCCGACATGGGCCGCATCTGGAGTGAACAGCGGCGCTACGAAACCTGGCTGGAGGTTGAGATTGCCGCGGCCGAAGCGATGGCCGAGGCCGGCATCGTGCCCGCGGACGCGGCGCGCGACCTGCGCGCGAACGCCGCGTTCGACATCGACCGTATCAACGAAATCGAGCAGGTCACGCAGCACGACGTCATCGCCTTCACCACCTCCGTGGCCGAAAAGGTGGGCGCCTCGGCCCGCTGGCTGCACTTCGGCCTCACCTCGTCGGATGTCGTCGACACGGCGCAGGCGATCCAGATGGTGCAGGCGTGCGACCTCACGCTCACCAACGTCCGCGCACTGGCCCAGGCCATCGAAGTGCGGGCGCGCGAGCACAAGCACACACCGATGATCGGCCGCACGCACGGCGTCCACGCCGAGCCGATGACCTTCGGCTTGAAGCTGGCGCTCTGGTACGCGGAGGTGCAGCGCGACATCGAGCGCCTCGAACGCGCGCGCGACACCATCCGCGTCGGCAAGATCTCCGGCGCCGTCGGTACCTTCGCGCATCTCGATCCGGCGATCGAAGCCGCGGTGTGCGAACGGCTCGGGTTGAAGGCGGCGCCGATCTCGTCGCAGGTGATTCAACGCGATCGGCATGCAGAACTCCTCTCGGCGCTGGCCATCACGGCCGCCTCGCTCGAGAAGTTCGCGCTCGAGATTCGCGGCCTGCAGAAGACGGAGATCGGCGAGGTCGAGGAGCCGTTCAAGAAGGGCCAGAAAGGCTCGTCGGCGATGCCGCACAAGCGCAACCCGATCGGTTGCGAGCAGATCGTCGGCCTGGCGCGGCTCATTCGCGCCAACGCCACCGCGGCGTTCGAGAACGTCGCGCTGTGGCACGAACGCGACATCTCGCATTCCTCGGTCGAGCGCGTCATTCTGCCCGACAGCTTCATCGCCCTGGACCACATGCTGCGCCGCTTCACGCGGATCGTCGCCGGCATGGTCGTCTATCCCGAGCGCATGCTCGAGAACCTCAACCGCTCGCGCGGCGTGGTGTTCTCGGGTCAGGTGCTGCTCGAGATGGCGCGCCGCGGTGTGTCGCGCGAGGATGCCTACGCGCGTGTCCAGCGCAACGCCATGCGGTCGTTCGAGGAGCGCACCGATTTCAAGGCGCTGCTGCTGGCCGACAGCGAGATCACCAGCCTGCTCGGCCGCGACGAGATCGAGCAGGCCTTCGATTTGAAAGTGCAGTTGCGGAACGTCGACGCGATCTTCGATCGCGTGTTCCAGGAGAGCAGGTAAACCGATGCGCGCGCGAGTGTATGTGACGTTGAAGCCGTCCGTGTTCGATCCTCAGGGCAGTGTGGTCGCCGACGCGCTGTCGTCGCTCGGTTACGACGACGTGCGGAGCGTCCGGCAGGGGAAGTATTTCGATCTCGAACTGGCGGACACCGACGCCGAAGTCGCCCGCGCCCGCGTCACCGAGATGGCCGACAAGCTGCTGGCCAATCCGGTGATCGAGAGCTATCGCGTCGAGGTGCTTGCGTGAAATTCGCGGTTGTCGTCTTCCCCGGCTCGAACTCGGACGTCGACGCCTTCTACGCCGCCTCACGCGTCGTCCGGGCGGACGCCGCGCTGGTGTGGCACAAGGACACCGATCTCGGTGGCGCCGATGCCGTGATCCTGCCGGGTGGTTTTGCGCACGGAGACTACCTGCGCACGGGCGCCATCGCGCGCTTCTCGCCGATCATGGCGGCGGTGAAGGACTTCGCCGATCGCGGCGGTCCGGTGCTTGGCATCTGCAACGGCTTTCAGGTGCTGCTCGAAGCCGGCCTGCTGCCGGGCGCGATGGTGCGGAATCGCGACATCAAGTTCATCTCGCGGCACGCCAATGTCCGCGTCGAGCAGACGGACACACCGTTCTCCGCCGGCTGCACGCCGGGCTCGACGCTGCGCCTGCCGATTGCGCACGGCGAGGGCAACTACTTCGCCGATCCGCAGACGCTGGCCGATCTCGAGGCCAATCGCCAGGTTGTGTTCCGCTACGTCGACGCCACCGGTCAGCCGACGCCGGAAGGCAATCCCAACGGCTCGGTCAACAACATCGCCGGCATCTGCAACCGCGCCCGCAACGTCGTTGGCCTGATGCCGCATCCCGAGCGCGCGTGCGAACTGGCACTCGGCAGCGACGATGGGCGCGTGGTGCTGGCGTCAGCCGCCCTGGCGCTGACGGGAGGCCGTCGTGGCTGACACCGTCATCGACGCTGCTGTTCTGGAACGCCACGGCATCAAGCCGGACGAGTACGACCGCATCCTCGAGCTGATGGGGCGCGAGCCGAATCTGCTCGAACTCGGCCTCTTCTCGGTGATGTGGTCGGAGCACTGCAGCTACAAGAGTTCGCGCGTGCACCTCAAGACGCTGCCGACCACGGGCAAGCGCGTGGTGCAGGGCCCCGGCGAGAACGCCGGCGCGGTGGACATCGGCGACGGGCTCTGCGCCGTGTTCAAGATCGAATCGCATAACCATCCGTCGTTCATCGAGCCGTATCAGGGCGCGGCGACGGGCGTCGGCGGCATCATCCGCGACATCTTCACGATGGGCGCGCGGCCCATTGGATTGCTCAACGCGCTCCGCTTCGGCGCGCTCGAAACGCCGCTGGCACGCCGCATCTTCGCCGGCGTCGTCGCCGGCGTCGGCGGCTACGGCAACAGCATCGGCATCCCGACCATCGGCGGCGAGATTGTGTTCGACGAGGCGTATGCCGGCAATCCGCTGGTGAACGTGCTGTGCCTGGGCCTCGCCAAGCGCGAGGACATCATCAAGGGCGCGGCAAAGGGCGCCGGCAACCCTGTTTACTACGTCGGCGCAAAGACCGGTCGTGACGGCATCCATGGCGCGACGATGGCCTCGGCGGAGTTCGACGAGTCGTCGGCGGAGAAGCGGCCGGCGGTGCAGGTCGGCGACCCGTTCATGGAAAAGCTGCTGATGGAGGCGTGCCTCGAGGTCATGAAGACCGGCGCGCTCGTCGGCATCCAGGACATGGGCGCCGCCGGGCTGACGTGTGCCACGTCCGAGATGGGATCGCGCGGCGGCCACGGCATGGACGTCGATGTGATGCACGTGCCCCAGCGCGAAAGCGGCATGACGCCGTACGAGATCATGCTCTCCGAATCGCAGGAGCGCATGCTCATGGCCGTGCACAAGGGCCGCGAGCACGAGGTCGAGGCGGTGTTCGAGAAGTGGGACCTGCA
>JADZCY010000263.1 GCA_020851325.1 Acidobacteriota bacterium
CAGGAAGGCATGTTCACGATCACCATGCTGCCGCCCGGCGAGTATCTCGCCGTTGCCGTGCAGGGCATCGAAGACGGCCGCACCACCGATCCCGAACTGCTCGAATCCCTCGCCGCCCGCGCGACACGCGTCACGTTGAAAGAAGCAGAGTACAGGGCCGTTCAACTGAAAATGTAGATTTCAGCCCCCCAGCCCCCCAGCCCCCCAGTCCTCCAGTCCCCCAGCCCTCTACGGTTTCTCCGCCACCCTCACGTCGAGCGTCTTGCGTTCGCCTTCGGCGATCGTCGTGCGCGGCAGCGCCGCCGTGGCGCGGGTGAGGAACTCCGGATCGGTCAACTCACCGGACTCGGCGATGCCGCTCACCGCGAGCACACGGAGGTCGTCGCCGGCCACCACGCGCGTCGTGTATTTGCCGTTCGTGTCAGGACGGACGACGCGCACGTGCCGTGTGCCGAAGCCCCAGAGGTCCGGATTGGCGGAGAAGATCACCACCCAGGCATCGGTCACCGGCTGCCCGCGATCGTTGGTGACGACGCCGCTCAGTTCGGTGATCTTGCGGGTGAGCACGATGTCGACGTCTTCGAGCACGCGGCCGGGCGCCATGTCGATCCCCTCGTCGATCACGTCACGACCGCCGCTGATGACCGAGTGCAGCGTCCACTCGGCGCTTTCGACAACACTGCGCAGCCGCACGGCGTCGATCAGGCCGGACAGTTCGAACGTCCAGTCGTCGTTGACCGTGGCCGGTGGCATGCCCATCATCTGGCGACCCGGCGTGCCCGGCGTGGTCATGACGCGCACCTGTCGCGGCGCGAACTCCGGCACCGTCCCATCGTCTGTGAGCACGCGTCCGCGAATGATGCCGCCGGGGCCGGCGACGAGCAGCAGATCCGACACATCGGCGCCGTCCACGCGGACGTCGGCGCGTGCCACTTCAGTGTCCGGCTGAGGCATGCCGCCCATCGGCCGCAGCATCAGCATGTAGCGCCCGGGCGGCAGCGGTGCCGTCTGGAACGAGCCGTCGGGGCGCACCGGTGTGCCCTGCGTCGAGCTGAACCCGTTGGTCTCGTCATCCCGCGTCACCATCAGTATCCCGTTCGCGTACGGTTCGCTGCGGCTGTTCAGCACGCGACCGGAGATCCGCCCCAGGCGGGCCGGGACGAGCGCGAAGCTCGCGTTCGGCACTTCCTGTCCGGCGCGCACCGCCACCCGCCGCGCCGATGCCGTATCGGTGACGCCCGGGTAATACGTCGGCGCGTGGCCTTCGATCGACGTCGACGCCGAGGCGGTGTTCGGCGCCATGAACGACATCATCTCGCGCTGCGAGGCGCTGACGTAGTACTCGCCCGGCGGCAGGCCGTGCAGGCGGAACTGCCCGAGGTCATCGGTCATGTCGCCGCTGCTGGTATTCACGAGCCGCCGCGTCCCGCTCATCGTGATCATCCGCTCGGCCGAGACGCGCACGTCGCTGATCGGCTCGCCGAACTCGTCGACGATGCGGCCGGTGATGGCGCCGCCGCGTATCATCGCGATGTTCACCTTGTCGAGGCGCTGGCCGTCGCTCAGTTGGATTGGTGTGCCTGGTTGCCCGGGCGTACGAGCGCCGGCGGTGGTCATCACGTAGCCGCTGCGCGAGACGCTGATGACGTAACGGCCGGCGGGGAGTTCGGCGACGTCGAAGCGGCCTTCGGCGTCGGTCTGTGCCACCGCGGAGCGCCCGCCTGGCGACTGCGAGTTCACGCGCACCATGGCGCGGCGGAGCGGCGTGCCGGTGTCGGCGGCAAACACCTGGCCGCGGATGGACGCCGTGCCGCGGGCCGGTTCACCCTGCGGCCGATCGCGCGGCGGCAGGCCCGTTTGCGGAAGGGCGGTAAGGGCCATCACCGGGAAGGACAACGAGACGGCGACCGTAAGCGTCAAGAGCGCGAGACGCATGAAGCCTCCTTGCGGGGAACAAAATATACTGAATCTGGCGAGGTGATGATCTGGTGATCTGGCGATCAAGCTGAGGATGTGGTGATCTGGTGAGCTATCTGAGGAAGTCAGGATCTGATTCCCCGCCTCCCGCCTCCCGCCTCCCGCTTGCCGCCTCCCGCCTCCCGATCTGATCTGATCCCCCATGCCCCTGATCCTCCGCGCCTACGAAGCTTCCGACCAGGCCGGCTGTGTTGCCGTGTTCCGTTCCAACACGCCGGAGTTCTTTGCCGCCAGTGAAGAAGCGGAGTTCGCCCACTTCCTCGACAATCGGCCAGGGCCGTATTTCGTCTTCGAACTGGACGGGCGCATCGTCGCGTGCGGTGGCTATGCGACGGGACCGCTGGCGGGGCAGGCGGCGCTCTGCTGGGGCATGGTGGCGCGCGACCGGCAGCGTGAGGGGTTCGGCGGCGCGTTGACCGACTTCCGGCTCGACGTTCTCGCCGTCGATCCCGCGGTGCAATACGTGACGATCGAAACCAGTCAGCACACCGCGGCGTTCTTCGAGCGCTTTGGCTTCGCCACCGAATCGGTCGCGAAGGACGGTTTCTCGCCCGGCATCGATCGCGTCAAGATGAAGATGGAGATCGCCTCCCGCCTCCCGACATGATCCGCCTCCCGCCTCCCGATATGACTCAGTTCCCGTCTCCCGACAAAATCTCTTCTCCCGACAGCGTCCACTCCTGCATCGCGTTCGCGCTCGAACTCGACAAGCTCAAGGCCGTGGCGCGGCGGACAAAGCCGCTGGGCCTCGAACGGTTCGAAAACTCCGCCGAGCACAGCTGGCAGGCGGCGCTCTTCGCGATGTCGCTGGCGCATCTGGCGGCGGAACCGGTGCGCGTCGATCACGTCGTGCGGCTGCTGCTGATCCACGACATCGGCGAGATCGACATCGGCGACACCATCATCTACGCCGAAGGCGGCTGGGCCGAGCGACGCATCGCCGAGCGCGCCGCGGTGACGCGCATCTTCGGTCTGTTGCCGCCGGATCAGGCGGCGTCACTGCTGGCGCTGTGGGAAGAGTTCGAAGACGCGGTGACGCCCGAGGCGCGATTCGCCAACGCGATCGATCGCGCCATGCCGGCGTTGCAGAACCTCGCCAA
>JADZCY010000264.1 GCA_020851325.1 Acidobacteriota bacterium
AGCGCAGCGAGCGCTTGGCGAAGGTTGGTGCGCCCGGCAGGATTCGAACCTGCGGCCTTTGGCTCCGGAGGCCAACGCTCTATCCAGCTGAGCTACGGGCGCGCATGCACTGATCGGGTGGGATGCCGATCAGCCGGCCGAATACGTCATCGGCCGAACAAGCAGTGTAGACCAGCACAACAGAATCGCAAAGAGGTCTGGGGGGCTGGAGGGCTGGAGGACTGGGAGGCTGGGGGGGCTCAGCGCGATCGCAGCGCCACTTCCACCCGACGGCGTGTCGGCACGGGTACGCCCTCGCGGCGTGCCGGTTCGTAGCGCCAGTCGCGCGCGGCGCGCATCAACTCGGGATCGTAGCCGGGATGCACGGGCACCACCATCTCGGACGCGACGACGCGTCCTTCCGCGTCGATCTGCACGTCGATGACGCCGCGGAACACCGCGCCGGGGCCGCCCAGGCCAAGACGCCACGGCGGCAGGTCCTGACGGATCACGCGCGCTTCGAAGGTCGGCGATGCATCCGCCGCACTCACGACTGCCGCGGTGACTTCGCTCTCCGCGGCCTCGGCCGGCGCGTTCACGAGGGCGGCAAGCGGCACGACGATCGGTGAGGACGACGACGCAAGCACCGGTGGCGTGACGACAGGCGGCGGCAGCAGCGATCGGCTGAGCGTCAGGAAACCATCGGCGAGAATCCGCAGGTCTTCCATGCCGGGCTGCCCTTCGAGCGCCAGCGCCTCGGCGATCGTGATGGCGCGTTCCAGATGCGCAATGGCGCCGGCATACGCGTGGCGCTCGTAGGCGCGGCGGCCTTCGTCGTACGCCTGCCGCGCCGTGTCGGGCAGCACGCGGTCGCGTACGCCGCGCACTACCACGCGCACACGCGGCGACAAGTCGTCGCCCGGCACCCAGCCTGGCGCCGCCAGCACCAGCCGTTCGATGGCCACTTCCGCTTCGGCGACGCGGCCGAGCGCCAGCAGGCTGAGCGCGCGAAGCCGATTGGCCTCGACGCCGCTGGCATCGGTGGACGGCAGCGCCGCGATGGTGCCGTCGTAGTCAGCCGCCGCGTAGCGCAGACGAGCGGCTTCCAGCGGATCGCTCATGCGCTCCTGCGCCAGCACCGGCGCGGCAAGACACACGAGCAAGGACACGAGCAGGGGGGCGTTGAACTTCATGGCTGCAGCTCCACGGCCAGGCGGGCCGGTGTCTTCGCGCCGACGATCACGGTGTGGCGCGACTCTCCAAACTGCGGGTGACGCAGCAGCACCTCGTGCGCGCCGATGGGCAGCGAGACGTTGCCGACCGGCGTTTCGCCAACGCGCCGTCCGTCAATCCACACATCGGCCCACGGACGCGCATTCACGTGCAGCACGCCGCGCGGGGTGTCCACCGTAATCGTGAGCGCCTTGCGCGCTTCGATCTGCACCTCGCGCGTTTCCGCAAACTCGAGTTCGTCGTTGATCATCGTCAACACGTGCGTGCCGGCCGGCAGCGACAGCCGCGGTCCACCGCCCATCTCGACGCCGTCGACCAGCACGCGCACGGCGAAGGGCGTCGTCAGACTGAGAAAGCCCGGAGGCGCCGGCGGAGGCGTAGGCATAAGTCGCGCCGAAGCGCCGGGCGCGGAGGCGGACTCGGACGAAGGTGCAGACGATCGTGCAGACGGTGGTGCGGACGATCGTGCAGACGAAGGTGCGGACGGGAGTGCAGACGAAGGCGCGGTGCCAACTTCCCATCGCGCGGGTACGGGCACGATTGGGCGGGCGGCGGCTGGAGCGACGGTGAACGGCAGGGCAGCCAGCGGGGCTTGAGGAGCGGGTGGCGCCGGCGGCGGTGGCGCGACCAGCAGCATCGTGCACAGGCTGCCGAGCGCTCCGGCGGACATCGACATGCCAGCCACACCAAGCCAGCGCGGCACGCGCAGCACGGCGTGCTCTCGAGCGGCGACGGCTGCCGTCTGCGACGTCGCGGGCGATGTCTCGTTCTCTGTCGAATACGCCGTCGCCTCATCGTCTTCGGCCTGCAGCTCATCGTCTGGAGCGTCGAGCGGAGGACAGACCGGCTCGAGCGCCAGGGCCGCCGGACGAGGCGCCAGCGCCAATGGCGCAGACACCGGACCCGCGGGCGCCGGAGGCGCCAGCGTCACGGGCAGCGGCACGACACGGGGAAAGCTCGAGGTGGCCTGCGGCGCGAACGCATCCAGCGAATCGCGCAGCGGATCCAGCGCGATCACCTGCGGTGTCAGCGCGTCGGGATGACGAACGGCAACACGTGGCAGTCCGGACACGAAACCTCCCCTCGCCGCGGCAACGCGGACACTCGGGGAGTTAGTGCAAGGGCGTGCGGGGACGTTACATTGGCAATTGACGGATCGGGAGATTGGCGATTGTTGTTGATTGGCGATTGGCAATCGCGCGATTCGTTATTGGCGATTGGTGATTGGCGCCCTCGCCCTTCGGGCTTCGGAAACGCGCCGAAACCCGCCTGCCGCGCGGAGTCGAAGACGCCCGCGCTGATGCCCTGCCGCGCGAAGCGTGCGGCGCGACGTCTGGCAGTAATCCGCCAATCACCAATAACGAATCACCCAATCACCAATCACAAAATCGTCAACAATCACCCAATCCGCCGATTGGTCAATCCGTCAATGCTACGCTGCCCCATGCCTGTGCGTTTGGTGGCCCTGGCCCTGTCCACGTTCCTTGCCGCCTGTGTCGGCGCCGCACCCGCGGCGGCGCCGGCGGACACCGTTCAAGCGGCACCGGTTCCACGACCGGCGCCCGTCCCCGGCGACTGGCGGCGCGTCAACAAGGTGATCGATGGCGACACCATTACCGTGTCCGGCATCGGCACCGTGCGCCTGCTTGGCGTCGACGCGCCCGAGAAGACCGGCGGGTTCCGCGAATCGGAAGCGTTTGGCGACCAGGCCACGGCGTTCATGCGGACGCTGGTGGAGGGCAA
>JADZCY010000265.1 GCA_020851325.1 Acidobacteriota bacterium
CGGCGAGCTGGCCGCGGTTGACGAGACCGATGGTGGCGGCGGGCAAGCCGCTCATCTTGCGGATGGCATCCTCCCACGTGAGCGCCTGCTGCTCGCGCACGTAGCGCCCGAGCACGCGCGGGAACGAGCCGTAATAGCGCGGGTGCGTGGCGCGACCGGCGACGGCGCCGCAGTCGCACGCGATCGACGCGGAGGGATACTTCATGATCGCCACCAGATCGCTCTCGCTGCCGAAGCGCAGGATGGCGCCGCCGTCCTGCTGCTCGAGCAGGCGAAGCAGCGCTTCGCCAGGGGACGCGGTGCCGAACTCGCGCATCGCGTCCGTCAGTTCCTTGCCGTGTCCAGTGGCGTAGACGCCCTGCGGTCCACCGAAGCGCAACATCATCGCTTCTTCCGCTTCCTTGATGATGCGCGCGCGATCGCCGAGTGACGCGAAGCGGGCGAGCATCGCGTCGCGTCCTCCGTCGAGCGCCCAGCCGGGAATGAGCAGCGCGGCAAGGCCGCTCTGCCCCGCCAGATACGGATACACGTCCGCGGCCACATACGTCCCCTTCGCCGCGGCATCGTCCATCATTCGCAGCACGTCGGCGGCCGTTCCCTGTTCGCGGCCCTGCACTTTCATGTGCGTGACGACGGGGACCAGACCCGAGCGCGCACCGATGGCCAGCGTTTCCGCGATGCCGACGCGCGAGCTGTACTTCGACTCGGGCGTCAGGCGATCGTGATTCGGGAAGTTCGTGCGCCACGGCTTGGCGACATCGATGACTCGGCCGACTTCTTCGGCGGTGGCGTAGTAGCCAGGCTTGTAGTCGAGTCCGGCCGACACGCCGTAGGCGCCCTGCTCGAGGCCGCGCTGCACCATCTCGCGCATGCGCGTGATCTCGTCGGCCGTCGGACGACGATCGCTCGTGCCGATGACCGACGACCAGATGGCGTTGAAGCCGATGTTGGCGCCGGCATTCACCGCCAGGCCGGCAACACGCAGGCGGTGCAGCTGCGTGTCGAGATCGGTTGGACCGCCGCCGTCAGCGTTCAGGATTTCGGTGGTCACACCCTGCACGAGCATGTTCACCGCCGTCGGCAGTCCTTCCGCGGTCGCGTGCGAGTGGATGTTGATGAAGCCCGGCGTGACGTACAACCCGGTGGCGTCGATCTCGATGGGCGCGGATTGCCCGGCCAGGCTCCCGACGCGCGCGATGTAGCCGCGGATGATGCCGACATCCGCCACGAAGCGCGGCGCACCTGATCCGTCAATCACCGTCCCGCCGCGGATGATCACGTCGAAAGCGAGCGGCGCCTGGCGCTGCGCGAACACACCGACGCTCGCCGCGAGGAACGCGAGAAGGGTCAGGGCTTGGAGAGCTTGGAGGGCTTGAGGCTTGTACGAGATCGGTCCCGACGTGTGATCCGTCCCGAGAGGATTCGGGTCCCGCGCGAGGTTCCGTCCCGGCATTGTCGGGTTCCTCCTACGAAAAAAGCCTGTCGTGAAGTCGCGGAAACACGACTTCCGCCGGCTCGGCGATGGCCACATCGACGCTGCGCGTCGCCGGCGTGGATTCGGGATTGATCTCCACCGTGAGCGCGCCGTGGCGGCGGGCGTGATCGACGAGGCCGGCCGCGGGATACACCACCGCGGACGTGCCGACGATGAGGAAGACGTCGCAGTTGGTGGCCATCAGGCAGCGTTCGACGATGTCGGGGTCGAGCGCTTCGCCAAACCACACCACACCGGGCCGGAGTGGCGCGTCGCACTGCGGGCAGCGCGGCGGGAGGGCGACGAACGGCACAGTGTCGTCGCGCCAGCGGTGCGGCACCTTGCCGCAATCGCGCGAGCAGCCGACCTCCCAGATCGATCCGTGCATGCGCAGCACGTTCTCGGATCCGGCGCGTTCGTGCAGGCCGTCGACGTTCTGCGTCACCAGCGTGAACGACGCGAACTGGTGCTGCCACGACGCCAGCACGTGGTGCGCGATGTTGGGTTCACAGGCGGCGATCTTCTGCCGCCGCCAGTCGTACCACTGCCACACCAGATACGGATCGCGCGCGAACGCCTCTGGCGTGGCGAGGTCTTCGGCGCGGAAGGATTGCCAGAGTCCATCGGGGCCGCGGAAGGTCGGCACACCGCTGGCCGCCGACACACCGGCGCCGGTGATCACCGTGACGCGCGCCGCCGGCGTCAGTCGCTTCTGCAGTCGCGCATAGGAAACAGGATCGGCCATGTCGTGTCGCTACGGTTTCGGCAGCAGGCTCTTGCGGACTTTGGCGACCACCGTGAAGTTCGGGTCGACGACCTGGGCCACTTCGTATTCGAGCGCCTGTCCCATGTAAATCTGCGCGGCGCGTTCCGAGAAGCCGTAGTCGGCCATCAGCCAGCGCTGCATGTCGGTGGTGGCGTGCTGCAGCGCCTGCAGCAACGGCCGTGCGCTGCCCAGCACCATGATGTGCGTGTCGTTCTCGATGCGCGGCCAGGCGGCGGCCTTCTTCTTCAGCAGCGTCACGGTGAACTCGACGTCCATCGAGGTTTCGAGACCGGTGCCGGCCACCTCGCCTTCGCCCTGACGGGCGTGGCCGTCGCCGATGAAGAGCAGCGCACCGGGTTCGTTCACCGGCAGCATCACTTTCACGCCGGCGACAAGACCGGCGTAGTCCATGTTGCCGCCGAAGGCGCCGGGCGTGGCCGTGCTGATCGCCTCGCCGCGCGCCGGCGCGACGCCGACACAGCCGAGCATCGGCCGCAGCGGCAGTTCGATGGGCGGCTTGATGTCGGGTTCGTTCAGGCGGCCGACGTTGCGCGTCTTGTCCAGTTGCCACGTGATGCGCCGCGGCTCGCGATCGACACGCTGAGCAATCGCCGACGGATCCACTGCGTATGGCGCCAGCAGGCTGCCCGAGTAGGCGTCGGCGCGGTTGATCTCGATCTTCTCGATCGACACCACCAGCAGGTCACCCGGCTCGGCCCCTTCGACGTAGAACGGCCCCGTCTGCGGATTCGGCCCCGGCGCGACGCTCTTGCCGTTCCAGTCGGTGCCGGCGGCATCCGCGGTCTTGGTGACGACGCGGTCGCCGGGGCGGATGCGCAGCGCCGGCGGATGCGCGGCCGAGAAGGTGTTGTAGAAGCGGGTCGGGACGAACTCGTGCGTGCGCGGCGCCTGCGCCTGGGACGTGAGCCCCGCCACGGCGGTCAGCAGCACCGGTAACAACAAGCGTCGGTTCATGGAAGGTTCCTCGTCATCGCGCCGGACAGAAGCATACGGCAGTATCGGGAAACGGGAGGCGGGAGACGGGAGGCGGGAGGCGGGAGGCGGGCCGGAGCATGGCATGGCGCTGGCCGCGCTTCGGCCTCTCGACTCGCACGAATCGCCCAAGCCTTCCAAGCCCTCCAAGCCCTTCGTGACTGCGGTATGGTGACGCGAGATGGTGATGACGCGGCAGGGCTGGACGATTGCCGTCACGCTGGCGCTGGCCGTCGGCGCCGCGGTGTCGCACCTCGCGACGCGCGGAGACGAGGCGCCGGTGACGATCGGCGTGCGCTTCGCCGACGTCGGCTTCAGGTCGCCGCGCCTGGGTGGCGCGCTCGACGCGGTGGACATCGCCGCCATCCAGGCGACGGCGCGTGAAGAGATCGTGCGCGCGTTCGGCGACCTTCGCGTCCGCATCACCGACGATCCGCGCAGCCGCTACCAGATCCGTATCGTCCCGCAGGTGCTGGACCGCCGCCTGGCGCGTGAAACGAACGTCGCTGGACAGTCGCGCGGCATGGCCGGCTTCGGCGGCTATGGCGAAGTGAGCTTCATCTTTGCCGCCGCCAGCGCCGTCGCGTATGCGGAAGACTGGCGCACGCGGGCGGAGATCGTCGCCGCCATCGGCCGCGGCCTCGGCCGCTCGGCCGTGCACGAACTGGCGCACCAGATGCTGCCGCGCGCGCCGCTGCACGCCTCACGCGATCGTCTGAGCTACGAGTTCTACAGCGCGGCGCGGCCAGAGCAGTATTACGGCGCCCTCCGCTGGGACACCGCGTGGCCGCTGCTGGAACAACGGCTTGGACGGTCGTCGCTCGCGCTCGCGGCTCGGAAGTAGATGGTCAGGCGGGAGCACTCGCGTGACGCACTTCGTGAAGCCGGAGCCTCAGCGCAAGTGAGAGCGTCCAGCAGTCCCGGCTCCGAGGCCGGAAAACCGGCGCTCCAGCGCGTCGACTCTGCAAGGCGCGGGGACCCCCATCCCCACGCGCGACCCAGGCTTACGCGCCGGTTTTCGTACTGACGCCCACGGCCTCTCCGCAGGGCCTGCCGGACGCCCTCACTCGCGCCGCGGCGACAGCTGAGCGCCGTACCTTACTGTCATCGTCGTCGGTACGACCGTGCCCAGATGCCGGTGAACACGGTCGTGAGCACCGGTGGCCGTGCGAGTCCCGTGTTCGTCAGCGAGCGGACGTCGTTGAGTGTCCAGCAGGCGGCACTCAATTGTGCTTCTGGTTGAAATACAGATCGACGCGGGCACAGTTGCGGCTCGTCGCGATCACGGCGTCCGGTGCCTCGGCGAATCGCAATCCGCTGACACCACGCGGCGGCCGCGCCAACATGACGTACGCGCCGGGCTTCAACTGACGAACGACGAAGTTGCCGGCGTCGTCAGCCTGCGTCTCGTATGTTGCGGTATCGCCGCGGCGCGTCACCACCACCGTAGCGCCCGGCAGTGGCGTGACGGCGTCCGCACGCAACGCCGTCACATCCCACACACGCCCCCAGATCACTCCCCCATCGTCACGGCCGCTGGCCACCGCGCGCAGGTGATCGAGGAGCGGCTCGGCGTCGGCCAGCCGCAGCGTCGGCCCGCACGTGCCGACCACGAGAGCGCCAGACGCATCACGCTTGTCGGCGATGACGTAGGATTCGCCGGCGACGAACGGGTAGCGGCAGCTCGAGTCGACATCGGTGTAGACGACGCTCTCGGCTATGGCGCCGCGAAGAGGGCGGATGCCGGACAACAGCACGCGCGATTGCCGCCGCCCGTCGCGCACGATCGGGGGCTCGATTCGCTCGACCGTCGCCACGATTGCGACATCGGCCGCCATCACCGCGCCGCACTGATTCGACACCGGCGCACACGAGCACGCCTCAACCAGCGCCGGCACGATCAGCACGGCGCTCAGCGCGGCTACGACTCGACTCAACACGTTCACCACCGCACCTCCGTGAAGCACCCTCGTGCAGCACCTCCGTGCAGCACCTCCGTGGAGCACCTCCGTGGAGCACCTTCGTGGAGCACCTTCGTGGAGCACCTCCGTGTAGCACCTTCGTGCAGCACCTCCGTGCAGCACCCTCGTGCAGCACCTTCGTGTGGCACCTCCGTGCGTCACCGCCGCGGCTTTCGTTCGTGCCGAAGAACGCACGAGGGCGGTGACGGCTGCCGGTGGCCCATCGGTCGGCCGGTCAAACGCCCCGCTGTGGAACACAAGCGCTTGGGCCAACTCACCTGCATCATTTCGCTCAGACACGGGCCACAGATGGCGCAGATAGCGCAGATGACACGGCCGAGTGCCGACCAGCGGGGCGTTGTCGGCATCCTGCGCCGGCACGACCAGCACGGCGCTCAACGCGGCCACAACTCGACTCAACACCTTCACCACCGCACCTCCGTGTAGCACCCTCGCGTAGCACCTCCGTGAAGCACCTCCGTGGAGCACCCTCGTGTAGCACCTCCGTGAAGCACCTTCGTGCAGCACCCTCGTGCAGCACCTCCGTGCAGCACCTCCGTGTAGCACCCTCGTGGAGCACCGCCGTGCCGCACCTCCGCCGCTCACTGACGCGGGTCTCTTCTCGCCTGGCTCCGCGACAAGCGCGGCGCAGGATGACAGGCGCCCTTCAGTGGACACCGTGAATCTTTCTGCGGCGTGCCGAAGCCGCAGGCGCTCATCATGCCGAGGTGGCACAGCGAAAAGTCGTAGCGCACCGGGTCGCGCGGCTCGAGCGCGCGGAGCGACCTGGTGATGTCCGCCGCCATCCGCCAGCCTGGGCTGGTCAGCTTCGTCAACCGCAGGCAGCGGCCGACACGAATGACGTGCGTGTCGAGCGGGATGATCAGCTGCGACGGCCGCACGCGCGACCACAGGCCGAGGTCGACGCGATCGATGCGCACCATCCAGCGCAGGAAGAGGTTCAGCCGCTTGCACGCGCCGCCGGACGAGGGCCGCGAGAAGAAGTAGCCGACGCCGGGCTTCGGTGGCGGTGCACCGTACGCTTCGGTGAGGTCCAGCGCCATGGCGCGCGTGGAGAACGACTCCAGCGCGTCCTGCACGGTCTCGGCGTCGTGATGCAGCCCCTCGGCGAAAAAGCCCTCGATCGATCCGCCGCGCTCGAGCATCTGACGCAGCAGCCACAGCAGCGCCACGAGATCGACACCGCGCGTCCAGCGGTGCACCAGCGGGAAGAGCGCCGCGCCGTGCACCTCGGGCTCGAAGCGCCGCACGAACTCCGCCGGGCGATCGCCCATCACCGCGACCAGCGCTTCGATCGAGTTGAGCACGCTCTGCACGCGGCCGAACGCCAGCGCCGCCGCGCAGAATCCGACGATTTCGCGGTCGGCGGGATGACGGAAACGCCGCACGATCCAGATCGGATCGGAGACGACGTGCTCGAGATCGAACGCCGCATACAGCTCGTCGAGTTTGGCCTTGAGCGTGGAAGTCACGCCTTAGCCCCGCAATTCACTTCTGTTGAGGTTCGATCCGCTCGAACAACCCCCAGTGATGCCGGTATCCGTCGAATCAGCAGGCAGATGGATGCTCCACTCTAGTGAGCTGAGGGGTTAGCGGGTCCTGTCGAGCGTGCGCAACGCGTCGAGGATGACGGCGGCGGCCTTGCCGAAGAACTGCGGATCGATCTTGTCGGCGGTGTCGGAGGGCTTGTGATAATCGGGATGATCCTCGACGCCGAAATACACGAACGGGATCTTCGCCTGATGAAACCGTCCGTGATCCGACTGCATCGTCCAGTCGTCGTGGCCGGTGCCGGGACGGTCGTGGCCGAAGCGCAGGGCAATCGGCGCGCGCGCCGCCACTTCGTCCAGTGCCGGCTTCAGCGACGGCGTGTGGTACAGGCCGGCGGCGTAGAGTTCGCCCTTGTCGCCACGCGCCACCATGTCGAGATTGACATTGAGCGCGATGCGATCGCGCGGCACCGGCGGCGCGGCCAGAAACGCCCGCGCGCCTTCGAGGCCGAGCTCCTCGGCATCGAACGCCGCAAACAGCACGGTGTGCCGGAACGGTTCGTCCCTGCACGCCTGCGCCAGCGCGAGGAGCACGGCGGTGCCGGACGCGTTGTCGTCGGCGCCGGGATGACGCTGGCCGTTGCGCACGCCGAGATGATCGAAATGCGCCGACGCCACGAACACGGGAAGCGACGCATCGGTGCCCGCGCATCGCGCGACGACGTTGGCCGCTTCGAGCGGCGTGGAGCCGGACTGGCCAGGGACGAGCTTCGGCGTCACCGTGAACGGCTGCTCGTAGCCGCCCTCGAATGCCGGTGGCAAGCCGATCGTCTTGAATCGATCGACAACGAAGGCGCGAGCCTTGCGCCCGCCCTCGCTGCCCGTCCGTCGACCGTCGAACCCATCAGACGAGAGCGTGCGCACATCGTCCATCAGGCGCGCGGCGTCGACCGCCGCCGGCGGCGCCGGCGCGGCAACAGCCTGACGACCGTGAACACTGGTGACGTTCGCAGCAACGCACACTGCGATCGCGAACGCGCAGACACAACGCAGATGCACCATTCCCGCCGACTGTAGCATCACGCGTGTCGTTTCACCTGATACATCGCCTGGTCGGCGGCCTGCAGCGCGGCCATGGCCGAGCCACCAGCCGGCAGGTCGGCAAAGCCGCACGAGAAGCGCACCTGCGGTTCGGCCTGGGTGGCCAGCCGCGCGCGCAGTTGCTCGACGCGCGACTGGGCCGCGGCGAGGTCCATGCCCGGCGCGATGACGAGGAACTCGTCGCCGCCGTAGCGCACGACGGCGTCGCCCGGACGGAACGACGCGCTGATTGCGGCGGCAAACCGGACGAGACAATCGTCGCCGACGCCGTGACCGAAGACGTCGTTGATCTGCTTGAAGCCGTCGAGATCCAGGAAGAGGACGGCAGCGCCGTGCGGCCGCACGTCCTGGAACAGATCCGGCAGCGTCCGCCGGTTGTTGAGGGCCGTCAGCGGATCGTGATCGGCGACGCGCCGCAGATGTTCCTGCGCCAGCAGCAGATAGCGATTCGAGGCCGCGAGTTCACGCTGCGCGCGCTCGGACACCGCCAGCACGCACCCGAGTGCGAGGAACCATTCGACACCGGCGTCGAACGACGATGACATCGAGATGAACCAGCCGGCGCGCTCCGCCCAGATCGCCGGGAGCTGATCTGCCGGATCGAGATTGGCCCAGTAGGCCGCCGCTTCGACGAGCGCCAGCGTGCCGCGGATGGCAAGCCCGGTGGAGAGCCAGGCGATGCTGCGCCACTCGCGCCCCAGCATCAGCGCGCCGCCGATGAGCAACGTGCCCATCACCAGGTGCTGCACGATGCCGAGCACGTCGATCGACGGGATGAAGAGCGCGCAGACGAAGCCGTAGGCAGCGGCCAGCGTGATGATGGAGCGCTGCGTCAGCATCTCGGTGGTCGGACGGCCCACCACCCAGGCGCCCTGCAGCAGCCACAACACGAACGCGATCTTGAAGCCGCAGTAGGCGCCGAGAAACCACGTCATCCGCGCCGGCTGGATGAACCAGAACGACGCCGTAACGCTCAGGGCGATGACGTTGGCGAGCCAGGCCATCACCCACCAGCGGACTTCGGCGCGGCGCACCGATCGCGCCAGCACCATGAAGAACGCCGCCACCATCACCAGCGACGTCAACTGGACCAGCGTGCTCCAGCGCCAGAGGATCAGATCCATGACAGCGTCTTCCGCGATGAAACTCCGTTCGCGCTCGGCCGCATGGTGAAGTCGATCAGAAGCGAGTAACGGGAACGCCCGCGCGGCAGAGCGGGCAGTCCGCCGCCGCCACGTTCGGCGGCGCCTTGTATTCCACTAGGGCGATGTTCGGCACCGGCAGCGTGATGTCGGCCTCGCAGCGATCGATGATCTGCACGGTGGCGATCACCGTACCGCCGGCGTCGCGCACCAGGTCCGCGCACTGCTGAAACGTCCGTCCCGTGTTGCGCACGTCGTCGGCAATGACGACGCGACGACCGGCGATCAGGCGCGCATAGAAGGGGCTGAGACGCGCCTGCCCGTCGGCTTCACCGAACGGCGCGAACTCGTACGGCGCGTGCGTCATGGCGCGGCGGCCTTCGAGCAGACCGGCCATCGTATGCGCGAGCAGCGCGCCACCGGTGGCCGGGCCGGCAATGACGTCGGTCTGATCGAGCACTTCCCACGGCGTCAGATCGATCAGGTCCTGCGCGACACGCCAGATCACCGATGGCGAGCGAAACAACTGATGCGGGTTCAGGTAGCACGCGCCATGAAAGCCGTTGCCGAAGTCGAAGTGGCCGTCCATCACCACCTGCTGCTTGCGCAGGTCGTCGTTGGCGCGTCGGCGGATCTCGTCGTGCGTCGGCATCAGCGCGTCTCCGCCGGCCAGCCGGCCGCGTCGTTGCTGAACACCAGCCGTCCGCCGACAAACGTCGCCGCCACGCCGCCTTTGAACGTCCAGCCGTCGTAGGGCGTGTTCTTCGACTTGCTCTTGAGCGCCGCGCGATCGATGGTGACCGACATCTCCGGCGCCAGCACGGTGATGTCCGCCGGCGCACCAGGCGCCAGCGAGCCGCCCGGCACGTTCAGGATGCGCGCCGGGTTCACCGACATCAACTCGACGAGGCGCGGCAGGCGAATGAGTCCGGCTCCGACAAGGCGATCGAGGCAGATGGGAATCGCCGTCTCGAGCCCGACGATGCCGAAGGGCGCGCGGTCGAACTCGACGTTCTTCTCGTCGTAGTGATGCGGTGCGTGATCGGTGGCAATCACATCGACGCTGCCGTCGACGATGCCGGCGATCATCGCGTCGCGGTCGCGCGCTTCGCGCAGCGGCGGATTCATCTTGGCGTTGGTGTCGTACGGCACCGGCGCCGCCAGCAGGTCGTCGGTGAGCGTGAAGTGATGCGGACAGACCTCCGCCGTCACCTTGACGCCGCGGCTCTTCCCCTGCCGCACCGCTTCGAGCGTCGTCCAGGCGCTCATGTGCGCGATGTGGACGTGACCACCGGTCATCTCGGCGAGCAGGATATCGCGTCCGGCGGTGATTGCCTCGGCGACGCCGGGAATGCCCTTCAGTCCCAGCGACGAGGCCATCGGCCCCTCGTGCGC
>JADZCY010000266.1 GCA_020851325.1 Acidobacteriota bacterium
CAGATCGGGCGGGTCGGCCTTGAGCGTCTCGCCGAAGAAGCCCGGCGGCGCGACGCCGGACACCGTCATCGGCCGGCCTTCGACGACGAGCGTGCCGCCGATGATGGCGGGGTCGCCGCCGTACTGAGTCTGCCAGGCGTGATACGCCATCATCACCACCGGCGCCGAGGCCGGCGTGTCGTCCTCGGTGGTGAACGCGCGCCCGGCAAACGCGCCGATGCCGAGCGTCGTGAAGTAGCTGCCGCTCACATACGTCGTCCGCAGCGGCCGCGGCGCTTCGTCCACGCCCTGGCGCCGCACGCTCATGCGGCCCATGCCGGCCTGGAACGTGGTGATCGACTCGAACTCCGGCAATTGTGCGGCGAGTCGTTCGTAGAGCGGGAACGACACCATGCCCCAGCGGTCCTGCGGGCCGCCCTGCACGCAGCAACTGTCGCCGTCGCCGACGCGGTACAGCCGGGCCGGGTCGCCGACCGGCAGCGACTTCAGCATCACGGCGTGGATGAGCGTGAAGATGGCCGTCGTGCCGCCGATGCCCAGCGCGAGCGTCAGGATCGCGGTTGCCGTGAACACGCGCGCCGAGCGGAACTTGCGCAGCGCATAGGTGAGGTCGCGAAGGACAGTAGCCACGTCGGGCTTAGACGTGCCGCAGATGCGATTCGTTGGGCCACAGATGACACAGGCCACAGATGACACAGACAGCACAGATAAGGCAGCCGCAGATGCGCAGATAGGGCTTCCAGTTGCCCAGCCCTCCAGCTGGACTCCCACGTCCCAAGCCGCAAGCCGTCCAAGCCCTTCAAGTCGTGGCCGCCGCCCGCCCCCCAGTCCTCCAGTCCTCCAGTCCCTCCAGTCCGCCAGACTCTATTGGCCGCGGATGAGTTAGCCAGACGAATCGCCCATCGCCAAATCCCACTTCGCCAGGATTCACCAATCGCCCAATCACCCGTTCGTCAACAATCGCCAATCCCCCGATCGGACAATTGCCAATGTTTCGGCCCGCGTTAGACTGACGAGATGAAAGCCCTGCGCACGTTCGCCCTGCTTCTCGCGTTCACTGGCGCGGCGGCCGCGCAGGAGAAACCGGTACCGAAAGACTCGCAGCGCATCACCATCCACGGCTGCGTCAGCGGCGTTGTCTTCACGACGATGCCGAGTCCTGAACACGAGTCGCGATCGGCGGTGGCGCCGGGGCGGCGGTTCCGGCTGGCCGGGAAGAAGGAGATCCTCAAGGACATCCGCGATCGCGAAGGCGGGATGCTCGAGATCACCGGGCTCATCCGCAAGGGGCAGCTCGAGCCCAGCGGCCGCGGCGTGCGCATCGGCCCCGGAGCGTCACCGCTTGGCGGGACGATGGGGCGGGATGCGAATTTCGATCAGGTAATCCTCGACGTCGAAGGGTGGCGGTCGCTGCTCACCGACTGTCCGCGCTGAAGAACGGCTTGGAGGGCTGAGGGCGCTGGCCCTGATGCCCCCACCGCGTCGCCGTAGCGCGCAGCGCGAAGGCGCGCGCGGTCCTTTCTTACCCGGCCTTGCGCGGATCCATCCGCACGGTGAGCACCGGGCACCGTGCCGCGCGGACGACGTGATTCGTCGTCGATCCGAAGAAGCCGATGTCGAGCGCGTTGCGGCCCTGCACGCCGAGAACAAGAACGTCGGCGTTTTCTTCCTCGGCGGCGGCGAGCGTTTCCACATACGGCTTGCCGAATCGCACCAGCGTGTTGACCTCGCGCTGATCCGGAATGACGTCGGCGAGTGCGCGCAGGCGATCCACGGCGCCGTGTTCCAGATAGCGGCGATACTCGAGCAGCGCTTCGACCTGCGCTGGTGGGATCCCGTCCATCGCCGGCAGTGGCGGTTCGTGCCACGGCCACTCGAGCACGTGCAGCAGCGTCAGCTTCGCGCGCGAGTCGCGGGCCAGCACCGCGGCGGCGTTGACGGCCGACTGCGAGCACGCGCCGAAGTCGACGGCGCAGAGCACGTGTGTCCACGGCGCCGCTGACGCCGACGGCGCGCGTGGCGGCACGGTGAGCACCGGACACGGCGCCTGTCGCAGCACCTTCTCGGTGACCGAGCCGAGCATCAGATGGCGGAAGCCGCTCGTGCCGTGCGTGCCCATGACGACAAGATCGAACGGCCCGACGGCAATCTGCTCGAGGATCACAGCCGTCGGCTGGCCGCTCACCACGATGTGATCGATCGGCACGTGGCCCCAGTTGATCTTCTCGCCCAGCAGCGCGAGCCGCTCCTGCCGCCGCGTGATCTCCGACGGGTCGATGGTGTCCACCGTCGCCGCGTCCATCGGCGCGTTGTCGAATCCAGGCAGTATCGACAGCACGACGTGCAGCGTCGTGATGCGCGCGTTGCTGCGCTCGGCGAGGATCACCGCCTGCTCGAGCGCGTGCACGGACACTTCCGAGAAGTCGATGGGGCAGAGGATGCGGGAAATATTCATGATCGGGAGGCGGGATACGCGTTCAGATCGGGAGGCGGGAAGAGCGATCACGTCGGGAGGCGGGAGTGCGATCAAATCGGGAGACGCGATCGAAGCGGGAGGCGGAAACCCCGCCTCCCGCCTCCCGATTCGATACAGTCCCGTCCGCGTCAGTACGGGGGTTGATAGAACAGCCACGCGGCCGGGTTGCTGTCGTCCCACGAGCACTGCGCGGGACGGCCCAGCCAGTCCTGACCCATGTCGCCGATCGGCGCGCCCGGCGGCGCCGGTGCCGCCGGCAGCATCATCGCCGCGCCGGCCGGACGTTCGAGGAAGCGCTTGATGTCGGCGGCGAGCAGCGTCTGCTGCGCCACATCGGCGTCGGTCTTCGACCCGGTGCCGCGCAGGCGCTCGGACAGGCGCTGCAGCTTCAGCGACGCCACGGCGCGCACCTGCGTGTTCTGCGCCGCGTGGGCCAGGCCGCTCAGGCGATCGACGAGCACGCGCTCGGCGGCGCGACGCACTTCCGCTTCATACGGATTTGCCGTCGGCGCGTCGAACGTCGCCTTGACGAAGTGATCGATCACTTCCTCGAGGCCCGGCAGCGACGGATCGATGGCGTGCTGCGCCACCATGCGCGCGGCGCGATCGGGCTGGAAGACGAAGCCGATGGTCACGTCCGCGGCAATCGTCCCCGGGCTGAGCGGGTCGAAGCCTTCACCGGTCGTGCGCGGGAAGAGTTCGCGGTGCACGCCCCAGCCCGGCGGCCGCGGCGGAATGCTGTCGAGAATCTTCTTCGGCACCGTCAGCTCCGACGGCTTGATCGAGGCCGCCAGCGCGTCCATCGCCTTGCGCTGATTGGCGGCCGTTTCCCACTTCACCGGCGTGCGGCCGTCGCCGCGCATGGCGTAGATGTATTCCTGTCCGCCGATCATCGACGACGCGCTCTCGACCGCGTAGCGGTGATACATGAAGATCGGCACCAGCGGTTCTTCGATCGTCGTCATCGGCGCGCCGAGGCGGATCGTCTGTTCGCCCATGCGGTTCAGCGCCGCGCGGCGGATCTTCATCAGGCGGTCGAGTTCATCGGCCTGGTTGACGCCGTTCGACCACTGATCCGACAGCGGATGAATGTCGGTGTCCTGGTTCGTCAGATACCGCAGGTCCTTCGTCCACGCATCGTCGAGGATCTTGCGGAGCGCGGTGTCCTCGTTGACGCCGCTGGCGAACTCACGATAGCCGTAGTCGATGGTCACCTTGTCCCACTCGCCGATGTTGGCGGCGTAGGCCTTCGAGAGGTCGATGGTGCCATCCGCCTTCAGTTCCTCGAGCGGATGCGGGTAGTCCATCACCGAGATCCAGCCGTTGGTGCTGTTGTAGTAGTTGTGGCCGAGGCCCAGCGTGTGGCCGACCTCGTGCGCCGACAACTGGCGGATGCGCGCCAGCGCCGTCTCGTAGAGCACCGATGGACGCTCGCTGCCGGTGGTGTAGGGCGAGAGCAGGCCTTCGAAGATCAGGTAGTCCTGGCGATCGCGGAGCGAGCCGAGGGTGACCGTCGCCTTGATGATCTCGCCGGTGCGCGGATCGCTCACCGAGCCGCCGGAGCTCCAGCCGCGCGTCGAGCGGTGCACCCAGTTGATCATGTTGTAGCGGATGTCCATCGGGTCGGCATCGGCCGGCAGCACGTCCACCTTGAACGCGTTGCGGAAGCCGGCGGCCTCGAATGCCGTGTTCCACCACGCGGCGCCTTCGAGCAGCGCCTTCTTGACGTCTTCGGGCGCGCCCGAGTCCACCCAGTACTGAATCGGCTTCACCGGTTCGCTGATCGCCGCCGACGGATCCTTCTTCTGCAGGCGATGGCGCCGGAGGTATCGGAACTGGATCGGCTCGGCGATCGGCTGGCTGTAGTCGACGAACGACAGGCCGCCGTAGCCGGCGCGCGGGTCGTCGTAGCGCGGCTTGTAGTTACCGTCCGGCAGTTCGACGA
This sequence comes from Acidobacteriota bacterium, assembly GCA_020851325.1. GTDB lineage: Bacteria > Acidobacteriota > Vicinamibacteria > Vicinamibacterales > UBA2999 > VFZN01. Next base: position 4,422 of record JADZCY010000266.1, read on the forward strand.
AGGACACGTGCTCGCGCAGGGTCACCGAGTCGGGCGACGGCGTCACGCTGGCGACGCTGCCGTTGAAGAGGCCGCCGCCGCGGCCGAAGTCGCCGGCCACCTGCGGTTCGGCAATCGGCGCCGGACCCTGCGTCGGGCCGCCGCCACCGCCACGACCACCAACGCCGGCCTCGTTGACGAAGGTCAGCGTCATGTCGATCTCGGTGTTCTTGGGGAAGTTGCGCGTGTTGGGCAGGTAGAACGCGCTGCGCGTGCGGTCGATGCGGTAGTTGCCGGGCCGCAGACGTCCGGCGGCGC
>JADZCY010000267.1 GCA_020851325.1 Acidobacteriota bacterium
CCATGGCAGCCTCACCCCGGCGACGCGCAGCGCCGACCAGTCGTAGCCGGACAGCGCGAGATAACTCAACCCGGTCGCGAGCAGTGCCGCGCCCAGATCGCGTCCCGACGTCGTGCGGACCGCGGCGGCGATCGCGGCATAGTCGAGTTCCGTCGCGAGCGCGCGCAGCGCATCCGCGCCCAGCAGCGCGACGATGAGTGCGATCGCGACGACGGCCACCGGCCGCCAACGGATCCAAGCGGACGCGAACGTCGTCATGGCGACGCGCCGTGCACGGACCCCGTCGTGCGCGGCACACGGGCGTGCGGGTGTTTCATCGTTTTCCCGATTCAGGATTGCCGTGGTCCGGGTCCCCGGCGTGGCGGACGATCACGTGCACGGGCACCGCAGGCTGTGACCATGCCCTCACCGGCATCGTTCCGCGCCGGCGGTCATGGCGAGCGGGCCCGGGTCTGCATGCGGCGCAGCCCCGAGCGCGAAGGGCAGAGTTTAGTGGGCCGGGGCGGGTGACGGCGACGCCGTACCGCCCCGGCAGGGCGGGCTACTTCACGCTGACGCTGACGGTGACCGTCGCCGTCGCGACGCCGCCGCGACCGTCGCTGATCGTGTACGAGAAGCTGTCGTTGCCGTTGCGACCGCCATTGGTGTAGACGACGCTCGTCGCGGTGAAACTCACCGAGCCTTTCGCCGGCTTCGTGACGGCGGTGATGCGCAGCGCATCGCCATCCGGATCACTGTCGTTGTTGAGGACGGGCAGCGTGATCGTGCCGCGCTTGGCCGTCGCGCCCTTGTCGCTGACGGCGACGGGGCTGCGGTTCGCACTCGGCGTCGTCGCCGACAGCGTGGTCGACGGCGAGGTCTGATTGCCCCACGCGTCGCGCGCGAGCACCCGGAACGCATACGTGCCGCCGCCGGCGAGGCCGTTCGCCGTGAAGTCGCGTGCGCTCTGCCATGTCCCCGTCGCGACGCAGCCGGTGCCACCGCTGACGCAGTCGAAGCGGTACTGCACGGCGGCGCCCGCGTCATCGATGGCGGTGATCGCGCGCATCGCGATACTGCTGGCCGACGTCGCGGCCGGCGCCACCTCGAACACCATCGGGTTTGGACTCGGCGCCACCGTGTTCGCGATCCCGACCGGAATCGAACCGTTGATGAAATACTGGCCGAGACTGCCGTAATCCGAGTACGGCGACACGCTGTCGCCGCCGCCGGCGATGTGCAGGAAGTACTGGCCGGCTGGCACCGTCGCGGTCAATGTCGCCCGCGTATCACCGGTCGGCAACGCCGAGGCGAGCAATGCGCCGCCGGCGGCATAGAGTTTCGCTTCGATGTCGAGGTTGCCACCCAGCGTATTGGTGCCCATGCGCTGCGGCGTCACCGTCAGGTTCACGGTCCCGGCGCCGGCATTGAACGTGAAGACGTCGACATCGGCGCGCGTGCCGATCACGCCCTTGTTCTCCGGCTTCGCATTCGCAATGTCCTGCACGGCCGTCGTCGACGACACCACGCCGTTCGCGTCGGCGACGATCAGCGTCGCACCCGCGTTCGTGCCGCCGTGATCGTCGCTGCGCAGCGCGAGTTTGCCGGTGACGACGGCGACGTCGTCCTGTGTGTTGTTCGCGCCGGCGTATTCGCCCTTGCTGAACTGCGACACGGCACGGCCGTAGCTCGAACCCATGATGGCGCCCCACGACGTCGCGCCGCTGCCGTGGCCGCCGTAATACGTCGCGGTCGATGTGCCGTCGTGCGACAGGCCGAGGTTGTGCCCGAGTTCGTGCGACGTCGCTTCCGCGACGTAGTCCTCGCGACCGTTGCCGAGACGGTTGAAATACACGAACGCCGGCGAGTAGTAGGTGTGGAAGTTGCTCGCGCCGAACACGTTGATGTACGCGACGCCGCCCGAGCCCTGATACGGCATCGCGACGCCGTTGCGATCGGCGTCGCGCGTGATCACCGCGCGGGCGACGGTGGGACCGAAGCTCGTCGGCAGTTCGGTCGTCACGTCGACGTCGAACGCGGCGTAATCCTCCGCGACCCGCTGCCAGACATTGATGATGCTCTGGAGTTCGGCCGTGCCGAAGCCGGCGACGCCGTCGGTGTCGTAGGCGACGGCGTCGTAGCGCGTGACGCCGGACGACGCGTTCCACGCGGTCCCGGTGACGATGTGACCGTCGAAATCGAGATACAGCACCTTGCTCGCGCCGCGACGGCTATGCAGCCTGAACGCATCCGCACCCGTCACGGCGATCGGGGCTGCGGCGCCGACGCCGGGATCCACGCTGTCGCCGGCGCCCGGCAGCGGCGCCGCGTCGACGTAGAGCACGCCGCCTTCAGGATCGGCGCGCAGGCTTTCGCGGGCGTCCGCGGCCGGAAAGTCGAAACTGTGCAACCACGTCATCGCGCGCGAACGCGCCGCCGGGGCGAGACGATCGAGACGGTCCTTCAGCGGCCCGGCCGGGAGCGCGGCGCGATCGAACGGGGCCGACTTGCCGAACATCTGGGGCGGTGCGGCACCGGCGGCGGTGGCGACGGCAAGACAGGTCAGCGCTGTCAAGAAGCGAAATGGAAGACGGGTCATGGAGTCCTCGCGAAGTGCAAACAATCCTGTCAGGCACAGGCTTGAAGGATTGTCGGCACGCCGGCTGCAATCCGGTGCGGACTCCGTCGCAGAAAAAAATGACCTACATGCGTGTCCCGTCACCAAACCGGCACGGGACTGCGCCCGGTGTGACTCATGCCCGCTGTCCGTCGGACGCGCCAGCGTCTGTGCACCATCGGCCCCGCCATCGTCCGGTTCTGCATCGTGCGCACGATCGCCAGCATCACGGCTCCCTTGCCACAAATGGAGTGAATGCCATGAAACAGGATGTCGCTTGTTGGGTGCGTCGCCCGGTGCTGCACGCCGGGTTACTCGCCACAGCGCTAGGCGTGGCCGGCGGTGCCCAGGCTGCGGCCACCGTGACGGGTTTTGAAGCGCTGCTCGGCGGTGCGGGTGGAACGCTCGATTCCTTCGGTATCGACAACACGGCCAATACGATCGATCTCGCGAAGACCTTCACGACCATCGCGCCCTTGACGCTGCGGATCACGGTCGGCCACGGCACGGGGAGCGGCGGGCCGCTGACCGTCACGGAGTCGATCACGAATAACACTGGCCAGGACTGGACGGATTATCACTACGAGCTGTTCGAACCCGGCGTGAATCAGGGCGTGGTGTTTTCGGCCTTCCAGCAGTCGACGCTGCAGGGTTTCGATCTCGAAGATGCGCCGGCGAGTGGACCCCGCAACCTCGACTTCCTCGGCTCGCTGGCGACGGGTGCGTTGACGAACGCATTGTTCGCGCTGAGCCTGCCTGATCCCGGCGCCGGTAACAGCTACACGTTCGACCTGACGCAGACACCGACGATCGATGGCGGCCCCGGTCCTGGCCCTGTCGTACCGCTGCCGCCGACCGCATGGCTGCTCGGCTCGGCGATCGTCGGCTTGACCGCCGCCCGCCGCAGACGCAGCGCCTGAAGCGGCCGCGCCGCCGGGATACCCCGGCGGCGTCAGCCTTCTCATCGTGGCTGCCGCCGCTCCTACATTGCACGCCCAAACTCTGTAGGAGCGCCGGCAGGCGCGATGTTCAGCCCGGCACCGGCTGCTGATGCCAGTGGCGGCCGCCGTCGGCGAGATACGCGCGTTCTTCGGCTGAAGACACGCGCCCGAGGATCGCGTTGCGGTGGGGAAAGCGGCCGAAGCGCGCGATCAACTCACGATGTGCGTGCGCTTCGCGCAGGCATGCGTGGAACAGCCATTGATAGTCTGCCGTCGCCCGCGCGAGTTCGCGTTCGTAACCCGCGACGCAGCGCTGTTGCGCGTCGAGTGTTTCGGCGTGCTCGAACGGCAGGTAGCAGAACGGCACTTCGATCGGACCGAACGCGGCGGGCACGTCGTGCGCAACGGCTTCGATAGCGAGGGCGAGCGCGGCGCCATCGCAGGCATAGGCGCGCGCCGATCCGCGATGAATGTTGCGCGGCAGTTGATCGAGCGCGACGAGCAGCGCGAGTGTCCCGCGCGGCGTCTCACGCCAGGACGCGAAATCTCCACGCAGCGCGCGCGCCGGCCAGTCGCCGAAGCGCGCGATCAGCGCCGCGTCGAAGGCCGGATCGTGACCGAACCAGAGGTCGAGGCGCTGCCGCGCAGCGGCCGGCGATGCGCAGGCGTCGGCGAACCAGAATTCGAGCAGTGCAGCGGCCTCGGCAGGGGTCGTCGACATCGTCGGTCTCGGCTTGATCGGCGCGAAGTGCGGCCGCGGCATTGTAGGCACGATGACGTATCAATTCGCCACGTTCGCTGTGAAGCAGGTCACGCCGGACCGCATCGCGATGACTTAGCGTGAACAGCACGGGGCCCGTATCGGCGATTCCCTCCTCCTATCGCATCTGGCTTCCCCACGCCGCCAGACTTTCCGCTACGGGCCCCGACAATTCTTCCCTCCCGAACCCGAAGCGCCGCACACGTCATCGGCATCGCCAACCGCGGACGCCGTGCCGGCAAGGTTTGCCGCGCGGCGACGCGGCGTTGCCGGGGGATGTTCCGCAACGACCTGACTGCTGTACGCGAAATGGGGCCGCCCGCCGACTGGCACGCGCCATGCAAAGTTGCCATCCGTGGAATCCCTCACCGCCAGCACCTTCACGACTCCTGCCGCCGCGGCGATCGGCGCGGGACGCCGTGTCGCACAGCGCCTGTTCGGCGAGGACGGTTTCGGGTTCAAGGATGTCCTCGATCTCGTCAATCCGCTGCAGCACATCCCAGTCGTCGGCAACCTCTATCGCAAGCTGACTGGTGATGTGCTGGCGCCCGCGATCCGGGTCGCCGGCGGTGCACTGTTCGGCGGTCCGCTGGGAGCGGGCCTGTCCCTGGTCGGACTCGCGGTCGAGAAAGGCGTGAAGGAGGGTGTGAACGAAGGCGTGGCGA
>JADZCY010000268.1 GCA_020851325.1 Acidobacteriota bacterium
GCTCGAGGGATGCACGACCATGCAGGGCTTCTACTTCAGCGCGCCGATGCCCGTCGGCGAGGTGCCCGCGCTGCTGGAGCGCGTGTTGCCCGTAGCGGATCGCGGCGTCGCCTGAGCCGTCTTCCTGCGGCGGCTGCTGACCGCGCGTGTTCCTCGCGTGCTGACCGCAAGGCGGCACGAGTTGGCGGGGTCGGCGGAACTTGTCGGTCGTGCGATTCGCAAACGTCCGGGACAGGCACACGGGTTGCACCGCAGGCCGCCGGAACGCTTATGCGAACGTCACTCCTCGCCTTCGGCGCTCTGTTTGCCTGCGCGTGCGCGGCATCGCATCGACCTCCTGCTCCCGCGCTCAATACCGTTGGATCGCAATCCATCGCGATGAATGCGGCTGCCGCGTCACTGACTCCATTTGCGACGGAAGGCGCCGTGACGGCGCTGCTCGACGCGGTGGCCGCAGCGCAACTCGCCGAGCAACAGCGTCAGGAGGCGGCACGCGTGTCGGAGTGCCGCAACTGGGCTGCGGCCGACAACGTCGTGGGCATCGATTGCAGTGCGCCACTCGTCGAGACGGTGACAGTGGCCTCCGCCGCAGCTGATGCCATCACCAACGTCCAGCACGAAGGCGTGGACGAGGGCGGTATCGTCAAGCGCCGTGGCGACCTGCTCATCGTGTTGCGGCGGGGACGCCTGTTCACGATCGATATCGGTGTCGATGACCTGCGCCTGGTGTCGGTGCTCGATGCGTCAGGCGTCGCCACGTCGGACGGTCACGGTGGTGTGTGGTACGACGAGCTGCTCGTGTGGAACGACACCGTCGTGGTGATCGGCTTCAATTACGGCCGCGGCGGCACGGAATTGGGCCTGTTCCATCTCGGTTCCGATGGCGTGCTCCGCTACGATGCGACCTACCACCTGCGTTCGTCCGACTATTACTCCGCCAGCAACTATGCGTCCAGGCTGATCGGCAGCCGCTTGATCCTGTACACCTCGCGTGGTCTCGACGCCAGGGACGCTCAGGAGAATCGCTGGCGTCCCTCTCTGCGCCGTTGGCATCCCGACGCCACTTCGAGCGAGTTCCACTCGATCGCACCGCTCGACCGCGTGTTTCAATCAGCCGTACCACTGGAGCTGTACCCGAGCGTCCACACGCTGGTGACGTGCGATCTGGCCGAGCGACGGCTGACGTGTACGGCCAGCGTCTTCTTCGCCGGGCCCCTCGACGTGCACTACGTTTCGCCCTCGGCGGTGTACGCGTGGACGAGTGCCGCGCCGGCCGGTCGCGCCATTCTGCACCGGCTACCACTTGATGGTGGGCCGGTGACGGCGGTGAGCGTGCGCGGGTCTCCGGCCTCGCAGCTTGCCTTCCTCGAGGCCGACCGCGCCCTCAACGTGGTCGTGAGCGACGACGGAAACGTGTCCTTGTTGCGGCTCCCGATCGACGCGTTTGGCGATGGCCGTCAGGCCGCCCCCGAGTCCTTCTATCGCCATCTGGCGTCAGATGGCGAGCCTTGGCCGGTCGTGCGCCACGTTGGGCACACGGCGCTGGTCGCACTGACGAACGGCGCTCGAACAGCCGGACAGATCATCGTCGCGCCGCTCGACGGCCGGCCTCTCACCACACTTGATGTCGGCCACGGCATCACTCGCATCGAGGCGCTCGGCGACGACGCGGTCGTCGTCGGGGCGGAGCAAGACGCCCTTCGCCTGACGACCGTGAGGCTCGGCGCCGCGCCGCGTCTGGCGACCAGCCTTCTGCTCGCCGATGGAGACGAGGCCGAACGCCGCAGTCACGGTTTCTTCTACCGCCGCGACGATGCGCACAGCGGCGTGTTCGGCCTGCCGGTGGTGCACGAAACGGTCGGGCAGTGGAGCAGGCGGGCATCGGTGCGCATGGTGTTCGTGTGGAGCGACGATGGACGCCTGACTGAGGTCGGGGCACTGACTGCGGCGGTTGATGCCACCGTCGATGATGACTGCCAGGTGTCGTGCGTGGATTGGTATGGAAACGCCCGCCCCATCTTCATCGGCGACCGCGTCCTGGCGCTGCTTGGCTACGAGCTCGTTGAAGGACAACTGTTCGCCGGCGTGGTGCATGAAATACGGCGCCTCGATTTCACACCGGGCTCGCCGAAGCGGTAAGAAGGATCACCACGGACGGGTGAGCCATCACTGAGGACGAACAGTGGATCATGCGCCTGCCATCACCGCGAACGGGGAACTGGTGCCCGGCCGCACCTCGGGCATCGCGTTGACCGCCTGAAGTAGTAGTCGCGGATTTCGAGCCGACCGGCGTGCCCCTCGTCAATCTATGGACGCCCGAGTAGTAATGCGAGTTATCTACGCGACTGCGTAGAAGACTCGTGCGCGGTCACGCCGTTGACCTTGTTGCGTCGATCACCGGCGCGTGCGCGGGTTAGGGCGCGGTCATCTCCACCAGGCGCTCGCACTGACCCTCGTGCCACCGCGCCACGCCGTCGCGACCAGTGGCCTTGGCGTGATACAGCGCCTGATCGGCGCGCGCGATGAGATCGTCCGGCGCCTCGCCGTGGCCGAGCGCGGCGACGCCGATGCTCACGGTGACGTGCAGCGTGGCGCCAGAGGGCGCGGCGTGCGACAACGCGCCGAGTGCCGCCGCATAGCGACGGGCGGCGGTGGCGGCGCCGTCGAGATCCGTCTCCGGCAGCAGCACGGCCAGTTCCTCGCCGCCGCAGCGGCCGGCCACGTCGAACGGACGCAGCAACGCCAGCAGCGCGCGTCCCACGGCCTCGAGCACGCGATCGCCGGCCTGGTGGCCGTGCGTGTCGTTCACCCGCTTGAAGTGATCGAGGTCCACGAGCAGCACCGACACCGCGCGGTGATGGCGGCGCGCGCGCTCGCATTCATCCCGCAGGCGAGCGAAGAAGTGCCGTCGGCTGGCGAGGCCGGTGAGCGCATCGGCGTTGGCCAGCTGTTCCAGCTCGCGATTCAGCGCCGTCAACTGCCGCTGCGCCTCGAGCAGGCGTTCCTGCGCCAACCGCTCATCGGTGACGTCGCGCACCACCACGATGCGTCCACCCTCATCGCCATCGTCGCGGGCCACGGGCGACGCGCGCAGCTGCAGGCGAAGCCCCGACGCCATGTGTACCTCGCTGGACTGGCCGGGACCGCACTCGCGCACGCCGTCGAGTTCGGGCGGCGCGGGTTCGCCGGGTGTGAGGCGCGCCGGATCGAGCAGACGACGCGCGGCGGGATTTGCGTCGACGATGCGGCCGTTGTCGTCGAGCACCAGCACGCCTTCGCTGAGGCGCTCGAGGGTGATGCGCCGCGCCAGCGGCAACACCTCGAGCATGCGATAGCGGCGAATTGCCCAGGCGAAGCAGGCCATCGCCACTGCGAAGGCGGTCGGCGTCGGGTCGATGGGCAAACGCGTGCGCACCGCAAGATGCAGCAGGCTTGCGACGAGCACCACCGTCGGCGCACCCAGCGCGACGACGAGCGGACCGCGGTAGGCCGGCGAGGTCGAGAACCGCGCCGCCAGCACCACCACGCCGAGCACCACGAGCCCGTAGCAATAGCTGGTGTGCACGACGAACCACGGACCATAGTCCACGTCCACGCGGAGCAGGCCGGGCACCGGATCGAACCGCTGCCAGACGAGCCCGTGCCACGCGTTGGTGGCGGCGAGCATCACGGTGGCGGCGGGAATCGCGGCCACGGCCGCGATGCGGCGGCGTGACAGCCAGCGGCGATGCCCCGTGGCCGCCAGTGCGGTGAGCAGCCAGCACACCGGTGTGGCGGCGATGCCCACGTACTGCAACTGTCCCAGCAGACGACGTCCGTCGGCGCCGGGCACGAGCGCCCACGCGAACTGGCCGGCGCACCACCAGGCGACGGCGAGGCCGAGGGCCATGAGATAGGACCACGCGGGACCCTGGCGGGAGCGCCAGGCGTAGGCGGCGACGGCGAGGCTCAGGACGAAGCCCGAAAAGGACGGCAGGGCGTACAGCGCCGATCGCACGCCGTTGATATCGGCCGAACCGGGTCGCGGGTTGAGGCGTTGAGGCGCCCCGCCGCGTGGCCCGCCGGGCGGGGCAGGCGTGCGGTGCCAGCACGTCCCGAACCCCAGCGGCAACAGGCCGATTGACCCGCCAGCGCCGGGACGCCGACAATTGCGTGAGCGCAGGCGCATGTCTCATCCAGTCAGCCTTCGGAACGTGACGACGATTGAACGGCGGTCGGCGATCAAGCCGCAGTTAATCAACGTCTCGTCGAGCGGCACGCTGCTCAACGGTACGGTCGTCGAGCGGAACCGCGAGCGCGCCAATGTCGACATCGACAGCCGCGCAGTGAAGGCGAGCCACCACCTGCTGGTCGTGCATGCGGACACGCCGGCGCGGCTCGACTGGAGATTGAGCGGCGCCAACCGCGCCGCCGAGTTCTCCCCCGGCGACGCCATCGTCAATCCGCAGGGTGTGTTCGTCGCCCCGCGATGGAACGCTGACGTCGAACTCCTGTTGCTGGCCGTCAGTCCATCGCTGGTGAGTCGCGTCAGCGAGGAACTGGGCCGACACGGCACGGTGGAACTCGTGCCCCATGTGCATTTCCGCGACGATCTCATCCATCAGCTCGCGCAGGGGCTGATCGTCGAGTTCGAGCGCAGGCAGCCGCCGGACCGCGTGTATGCGGAAACGCTGATGCACGCCCTCGTGGTGCATTTGGTTCGACATTACTCGGTGGCAGGATTGAAAGCTGTTGCGTTCAAGCACGGCCTGCCGCCGGCCGTTCTGGCGCGCGTCGTCGAGTTCATCAACGAGTCACTCGCCGAGCGCATGTCGCTCGAGGACCTCGCGAAGGTGGCTGGCCTGAGCCCGTCGCATTTCGTCGCGATGTTCAAGCGCTCGACGGGCGTCGCGCCGCATCAATACGTGCTGCTTCGACGCCTCGACCGCGCGAAAGATCTCCTGGCGCGATCGCGGCTGCCGATCGCCGACGTCGCGGTCAGAACGGGATTTGCCGACCAGAGTCACCTGACGCGGATGCTCCGTCGTCACACGGGACTGACGCCGCGTCTGCTGCGCGATGCCACGCCGGCATTGCCGTAAGAATCGTCCAGACACCGGCGACTCGTTCAAGAAGTGTCGCCGTCACACGAGCCATAACTGGAGCCGTCGGCAACGATGCCATCGGTGCGCGCGCACTGCGCACGACTGGCGCGAGCCTTCAGGAGACAGGCATGACTCAGCATTCGCTCAACGGGAAGGTGGTTCTGGTCGGTGGTGGCGCGAAGAACCTCGGTGGATTGATCTCGCGCACCTTTGCCGCCGACGGCACGCGGATCGTCGTTCATTACAACAGCGATGCGACGAAGGCGGCTGCCGACGACACGGTGTCAGCCATTCGCAAGGCTGGCGGCGACGCGTTCGCGATTCAGGCCGACCTCACCAAGGCCGCGAACGTGGCGCACGTGTTCGAAGCAGGTAAGAAGCACTTCGGTGGCCTCGACATCGCGATCAACACCGTCGGCAAAGTGCTACGGAAGCCCATCGTCGACACGACGGAAGCCGAGTACGACGAGATGATGGCGATCAACGCGAAGGCCGCGTTCTTCTTCATCAAGGAAGCGGGCCGGCATCTGAACAACGACGGCAGGATCGTGACCGTGGTCACGTCACTGCTGGCGGCGTTCACCGACGGCTATTCCACCTACGCGGGCGGCAAGGCTCCGGTCGAGGATTTCACGCGCGCCGCCGCGAAGGAGTTTGCCCCGCGTCGCATCTCGGTCACCGCCATCGGGCCGGGACCGATGGACACGCCGTTCTTCTACGGCCAGGAGACGCCGGAACGCGTCGCGTACCACAAGTCTCAGGCGATGGGGAACGACCTGACGAAGATCGAGGACATCGTGCCGATCATCAGGCATCTGGCCACGGATGGCTGGTGGATTACCGGGCAGACCATCTTCGCCAACGGTGGATACACGACACGCTGAGCTGGTTGCGGACGGTCAGCGGCCGGTGGGGCTTGCCGGCAGTCGACTCCAACGGTGCCAACGTAGGGTTTTGCGCTGCGCATCGTGAACCCGCATCATCCGTCTGGGTCAATCGCGTGGGGTCAAATCGCGTGGGGTCAGGTCACGATTCGTGAGCCTCAGATCATATTTTGTGCTTCGGCCGGCTGAGTCCGCAGCGGGTAGTGGTCAAGCGGCGACAGACTCACGAATCGTGACCTGACCCCCGCGGCGGCCCCCCGCGGCGACCGACTCACGAATCGTGACCTGACCCCACCGGCGGCCCCCCGCGGCGACCGACTCACGAATCGTGACCTGACCCCCGTGACCTGACCCCTGCAGCGTGGCTGTGAGAGGATCCCTCACATACCCATGTCGAAGCTGTTCCGGCTCGTCTGGCCCTTCCGCTCGTCACTCGCCGCCGTCCTCGTCCTCGCCCTGGCGCAGTCCCTCGCCAACCTTTACCTCCCGCGGCTGATGGCCGACATCATCGACCACGGCATCGTCCCCGGCGACACCCGGCGCATCCTCGAGATCGGCGCCCTGATGCTCGTCGTGTCGATCGCCGGCACCGTGTGCGCGGTCGGCGCCAGCTTCTTCACGGCGCGCACCGCCAGCGGATTCGGCCGCGATCTTCGCGAGCGGGTCTTCGACCGCGTCGCCCGCCTCTCGCCGCATCAGTTCGACCACATCGGCACCGCCTCGCTCATCACCCGCACCACCAACGACACGACCCAGGTGCAGCAGGTGCTGCTCATGCTGCTCGGCATGGCGGTGACGGCGCCGATGATGGCCGTCGGCGGCGTCGTGCTGTCGTTGTCGCAGGACGCCAGCCTCGCCCGCGTGCTGCTGGCGGTCATCCCCATCCTGTCGGTGATCCTGTTCCTCATCATGCGCGGCGCGGTGCCGCTGTTCCAGCAGATGCAGGTCAGGATCGACCGCCTCAACCTGGTGCTCGACGAAGGCCTCACCGGCGTCCGGGTGATTCGCGCCTTCGATCGCAACGCTCACGAGAGCCGGCGCTTCGACCTCGCCAACGCCGACGTGACCGCCACGGCGATCGCCGTGAACCGCCTGGTCGCGCTGCTGATGCCGGCGCTCTTCCTGACGATGAACCTCACCAGCGTGTCGATCGTGTGGCTGGGCGCAAGCCGCATCGACGCCGGCGCGATGCAGGTGGGCGCGATGATGGCGTCGCTGCAGTACGCCATCCAGATCCTGTTCGCGGTGTTCATGGTGACGGCGGTGTTCGTGATGGTGCCGCGCGCCGCCGCCTCGGCGGCCCGCATCAACGAAGTGCTCGACACGCGGCCCGACGTCACCGACCCGGCGGCGCCGAAGGCCGCGGCCGTGACGATGGGACGCGTCGAGTTCGTCGACGTGACCTTCCAGTACCCGGGCGCGGAGGAACCGGCGCTGTCGAACGTGACCTTCACCGCCAACCCCGGCGAGACCATCGCCATCATCGGCGGCACGGGCTCGGGGAAGTCGACGCTCGCCGGGCTGATTCCGCGCTTCTACGATGTCAACAGCGGCCGCGTGCTGATCGACGGCGTCGACGTGCGCGAACGGCGTCTCGAACATCTGCGCGGCGCCATCGGCTACGTGCCGCAGAAGACCGTGCTCTTCTCGGGCACGGTCGCCTTCAACCTCCGCTTCGGCCACGACACCGCTTCTGACGACGAGGTGCGGCACGCCGCCGAGGTGGCCCAGGCGGCGGACTTCATCGCGCAGATGCCGGCGGGCTACGACAGCCCGGTGTCGCAGGGCGGCACCAACCTGTCGGGCGGGCAGAAGCAGCGTCTCGCAGTCGCCCGCGCGCTGGTGCGCGGCGCCCGGATCTACGTCTTCGACGACAGCTTCTCGGCGCTCGACTTCGCCACCGACGCCCGACTGCGCGCGGCGCTTCGCGCCACCACTCGCGACGCCACGGTGTTCCTGGTATCACAGCGCCTCGGCACCGTGCGCGAGGCCGACCGCATCATCGTGCTGGACGATGGCCGCGTGGCCGGCATCGGCACGCATGCCGAGTTGCTCCGCGACTGCGAGGTCTACCGCGAGATCGCGGCATCGCAGGCCTCGCTCGAGGAGGTGGCATGAGCGACGCCCGTGCCGCCCTCAAGCGATCGGCGCCGCCGGCCAGTCCCTTCGGCCGCGGACCGATGGCGGGCTTCGGCATGCCGGTGCAGAAGGCCCGCGACTTCAAGGGCACGCTCCGTCGCCTGGCCGGATACATGAAGCCGCATCGCACCGCGCTGGCCATCGTGCTCGGCGCCGGTGTGCTGTCGACCGTCTTCAGCGTAATCGCGCCGAAACTGATCGGCCTGGCGACGACGCGGATCTTCGAGGGTTACCTGGCGCGCCGGGCCGGCCGCGGTGGTGTCGACTGGATCGCGCTCGGCGGCATCGTCCGCACGCTGCTGGCCCTCTACGTCACGAGCGCGCTCTTCCAGTACGTGCAGCAGTACGTCATGTCGGGCGTCGCCCAGCACACCGTCTACGCAGTGCGCCGCGATCTGGAGGCGAAGTTCAGCCGGTTGCCGCTCCGCTTCTTTGACAGCCGCACGCACGGCGAAATTCTCAGCCGCGCCGTCAACGACCTCGACAACATCAGCAGCACGCTGCAGCAGAACCTCACTCAACTCATCACCTCGGCGCTCTCGGTGATCGGCATCATCGTCATGATGCTCACCATCAGCACGGTGCTGACGCGGGTGGTGGTGCTGACGCTGCCGCTCAGCATCGTGGTGGTGACGCGCATCGCCAGGCGGTCGCAGCCCTTCTTCGTCCGCCAGCAGCAGGCCCTGGGCGAACTCAACGGCAACGTTGCGGAGATGTACGCCGGCCACGCCATCGTCACGGCCTTCGGTCATGAACGGCGTGCGGTGGATCGATTCCGCGGCCTCAACGACAGCTATTTCGACGGCGCCTGGCGGGCGCAGTTCGTCACCGGCATGCTGTTCCCGGTGACGATGTTCATCGGCAACCTGGGTTACGTCGCGGTGGCGGTGATCGGCGGGTATCTCGTGACGCGCGGGGCGGTTGCCATCGGCGACGTGCAGGCGTTCATCCAGTACAGCCGGCAGTTCACCATGCCGATCTCGCAGATGAGCAGCATCGCCAGCACGATTCAGCTCACCGTGGCTTCGGCGGAGCGCGTCTTCGAACTGCTCGACGAGCCCGAGGAACCGGCCGACACGCCAGAGACGATGCTGCCGGCGCCGCCGGCTGGCGAGGTGACCTTCGACCACGTGGCCTTCAGCTACAAGCCCGAGGCGCCGCTCTTCGAAGACCTGACGCTCACCGTCGCGCCGGGCCGCACGGTGGCGATTGTCGGCCACACCGGCGCCGGCAAGACGACGCTCGTGAACCTGATGATGCGCTTCTACGACGTCAACGGCGGCGCCATTCGCGTCGACGGCGTCGACATCCGCGAGGTGGCGCGCGGCGACCTGCGACGCGGGTTCGGCATGGTGCTGCAGGACACGTGGCTCTTCTCCGGCACCATCCGCGACAACATCGCCTACGGCCGTGAGGACGCCACCGACGAGGCGATCGTCGAGGCGGCCAGGGCGGCGCAGGCCGATCACTTCATCCGCACGCTTCCCGAGAACTACGCCACGGTCATCAATGAGGAGGCGACGAACCTGTCGCAGGGGCAGAAGCAGCTGCTGACGATCGCGCGCGCGTTCCTTGCCGATCCCGCCATCCTGATCCTCGACGAGGCGACCAGCAGTGTCGACACGCGCACCGAGGTGTTGATCCAGGAGGCGATGGCCCGGCTGATGCACGGCCGCACCACGTTCGTCATCGCGCACCGGTTGTCGACTATTCGCAATGCCGACGTGATCCTGATGATGGAACGGGGCCGCATCGTCGAGACCGGATCCCACCAGACGCTGCTGGCCGCCGGTGGACGTTACGCGGCGCTCTATCAGAGTCAGTTCAGTGGCCGCGCGAAAGAGGACGAGCCGGCAACGAGCGCCGCCGGCGACGCCTGAGCGCCTGCTGCTGCGTTCGCAGATCTGACGGCCTACTCGGTTCTCGGATCGTGGGCGAGGCGGTCGAGACTCACGAATCGTGACCTGACCCCACCGGGCGGACAGGCTCACGAATCGTGACCTGACCCCAACGGGCGGACAGGCTCACGAATCGTGACCTGACCCCAACGGGCGGACAGACTCACGAATCGTGACCTGACCCCAACGGGCGGACAGACTCACGAATCGTGACCTGACCCCAACGGGCGGACATGACCCCAACGGGCGGACAGGCTCACGAATCGTGACCTGACCCCAGATCGCGACTCGCTGGCTATTTCAGCGCAGCGTTCGCAGATAGTCGAGCTTCGCCTGGAAGCACGCTTTGCGAAACCCCTGCGGGTCGGTCGGCTCGAACGGCTCGACTTCCGCGCGCAGCCGCGTCATCGCCTGCACGGCGGTCTCGCCCCTGGCGTTGGTGGCCGCTCGACTGGCGCCGGCCGCGATCAACGTCTCGAGCAGGTGCAGGCGGTAGTTGTCGTTCTCGCCCGGCCCTTCCGGCGGGAGACCGCAGGTGTTCAGCGTCACATGCAGCGGCGGCTGCCAGGTGGTACCGCCCGGCTCGTTCACGCGAGCGCCGCCGCGAAGCAGTTGCTTGACCAGGGCGAGGTTGCCCTGCTCGATCGCGCGCCCGATCGGTGTCGTGCCGGCCGCGTTCCCGATGTTCACGTCCGCCCTGGCGTCGACGAGCGCGGCCAGCGCCGGCACATGCCCACGCTCGACCGCGACCATCACCGGCGTGTCGCCGTCGGGGACACGCGCGTTCAGGTCCGCCCCGGCGACGGCCAACGCCGTGATGGCCTCGACATGATTCTCGCGCGCCGCCATGTGCAGCGCCGTCTCGAACTCCAGTCGCGTGTTCAACCGGGCACCCGCCCTGGCCAGCCGGGTGATGACCGCCGCCCGGTTGAACATCGCCGCCCGCATGAGCGCGGTGTGTTCCACGCCGTCGGTCATCTCGAGGTTGGCCTTCGCGGCGATCGCCCGATCGATGATGGCGACATCACCGGTGCGCGCCGCCAGCAGCAACGGATGCACGTGCTCGACGGCGCCCTTCTTCTCGAGGAACGCAATCATGTCCGCCTTGCCATGGGCGACGGCGCTGGCCAGGGCGGCGTCCTTGTCGGCGCCGGCGTCGATCATCATCGTCAGCGTCTCGATCGAGCCGGTCATGACGATGTCGATGAGTGCGAGCCTGGCCTTGTGCGATGTCAGGTCGACGCCGCTGTCGAGCAGGGCGCGCAGCACCAGCGGGTGGGCGCCGTTCTGCGCCACGGCGTTGATGGCGCACCGCTGATCCTTGACGACCCAGCAATGATTGGCGATCCCCTCCTGCCTGGCCACCGCCACGGCCATCGGGATGAACGCCGGCCAGGTGTCCCTGGCGCGATCGAACAGCATCAACGCCGGCACGCACACGCCTCCGCCGTCGGCCATCATGTCGATCCGGCCGGTGTCGAACAGCGCTTGCGCCGCCGCCGGGTCGTAGCGTCGCAGCGCGTCGCAGAAGGCATATTCGTCTTCGCCCGTCGTCACGCAGGCAGCGAGGCACGTGAGGACCAGCGGGGCGAGGAGGCCGATCGCCGCGCTACGCACGAGCCCTCCGCGCGAGCGACGTCACGAGCTCCACCGGGAGCCACATCCAGAACAGCAGCCCGCCGATGATGAGGGCGTTGGCGGCGAGCTTTCCCGGATGGGTGTTTCTCACCAGCCGGTTGGCCGCGTTGCCGCCCGGATCGACCCAATGGGTCGGCCGCATCGTCACCGCGATCGCTGGTGCGTGCGGATCCGCGAGATAGGCCCGGAGCGGCTCCTGCAGATCCTTCTGGAGGGAGAGCTGGTCGCCCCAGCGGATCGCGCTGACGCGCCCGGCCGCCGTGTCGAAGTACAGCGTCGGCGTGCCGCCTCTGCCGCGTGGAGTTCGGACGAACTCGATCTCGCCGATCGGCTGGAGCGCCGGCAGCGGCGCGTGACGGACCGTCACCTGGTCGAAGGCGATGGACGACCGGAGGTCGCAATCGGGCGCGCTCGCCGTGCGTGCCGGACAGCTGACCCGCACCGTCGGAAAGATCGCCTCGAGCCCACACCCAAGGGCGATCAGCAGCAACCCGCTGAAGGCCGTCTTGCCGATGCCGCCGTGCGAGGAGCCGGGGTCTGCCATGGCCGGGGCAGTCTAACAGGTCGTCGCCGCGCGAGGGGAGGTCATCCCTGCCATCAGCCGCCTTATACTGCGCGGCGAGGTCGAAACGGCATGCGTCGCCGCTTGCTCATCGTCACATGTGGCATTGTCGCGGGACTCCTCGCGACGTTCCCGCCAGACACCGAGGCGCGGCAGACCGGCCGCCTCGAGTATCGCGTCGTCCAGGCGGCGCCGTATCAACTGCAACTGGTGGTGGACGAGGCCGGGCGCGACGGGTTCACGTGTGTGTCGGTGGCCCGTCCGGAGCTCGACGCGCGCATGAGCAGCGTGGTCGTGATCCTGGCGCGACCTTATGTCGAGACCACGCATGTCGCGTCGCGAGTGGCCCACCGTGTCGTGCGCGCGTTCACCAGTTCCGATCTGAGCGCGCTGCTCGATCGCGGGGCCGCCGAGGGCTATCGCCTGTGCGGAGTGGCGCTGGCAGAGGGGACGCCGGGAGCGGTGCTGGCGGCGGTGATGAGTCCCGACACCGAGCGTCCCCGGGGCGGGCGCCGCTACGTCACGGAACTGCTCGGGAACAGCGAGCGCCGGGCGCGTCTCACCGCTCGGGGTCGCGAGGGCTTCGTGCCGGTCGCCGCCACGCCGATTGGTGACAATCGCATCCTCGAACAGCGCAGCTGGCTGGTCGTGGCGGAACAGACGACCACGCAACCGGTGGACATCGTCGTGCGCTCGGGCCCGGGCCCCGATTCGCTGGAGAAAGCGATTCTCGAGCAGAGTCAGCAGGGCTTCGTGTGCCGTCTGTTCTGGAAGGAAGGCCTGACGTCGATGGTCGTGGTGATGGTGCGCCTGCCCGTGGACCCGACCCATCGTCCCGAGTTCGACGTCGACACGATCGATCCCGCGCGGCTCGATCGCCTCTCTGGCGTCTACATCGGCGACGTGTCGTATCTCGGCGACGGCCAACGCGTGGTCTTGAGGATCAACGAAGCGGCGTCGACCACCTACGTGGTGACCGATCCGCTGCCGCCGGTCGGGCCGCGCGACTACGCGAGCGCCGGCGATCTGCAGGCGCTGGGCGACCATCTCGGCCGCGATCGTTCCCATGATCGCGCGCGCGTGGTGTCGTCGAGCGTGCGCCGCGGGCCGCGTGACGTGCTCATGCTGCACACGGTGTTGACGCAGTTCGGCCGGTGAAGGCGACGGCTCCGGCCGCCTCGCACGATGGCGCGATCCGCAAGGACGTCTCCGACCGTTCGTGACGGGCCACATCCTCAGCGTGGACGGCGGCTTCAACGTGACGTGAGTGACGCGCGCGCGGTGGCCACCGAGCTGTATCGTCATGTCCTCGGTGTCGGGCGCGAAGCTGCCGGTGTGTCGCGTCCCAAGCTCGACGAACTGTCCCAAGACTTAGGACTTGGGACCTGGGACCTCGGCGGCAGACTCACGAATCGTGACCTGACCCCAATTGGGCGACTGACCGACTCACGAATCGTGACCTGACCCCAGAGCCCGCTGACCCCAGAGTCCGCGCGACGGCTCGCCCCTCAGGTCTTCAACGCGTCAGACAATACAGTCGCCGATTCCGCGCCCGGTGGCTCTCGGAATGGCTCGATCGGAATCGGGATGTACTCCACGTCGAGAATCTCGAGCTGTTCCGTCTTCGTCGGTGCGCGCAGCACGACGCGGTCACCCGTGGTGGACTTCATCAGCGCGCGCGCCAGGGGCGACATCCAGCTGATGTAGCGGCGATCCAGATCCACCTCGTCGAGGCCGACAATGCTGATGACGTGCTCCTCGCCGGTGGCGTCCTCGTACGTGACGGTGGCGCCGAAGAACACGCGCGCGGCCGCCGCACCGGGCCGTGGTACTGCAGGGTCGACGACCTCAGCGGCATCGATACGCTTGGTCAGGAAGCGGATCCGTGAATCGATCTGGCGCAGCCGGCGCTTGCCGTAGAGATAGTCCACGTTCTCGCTGCGGTCGCCGTTGGCCGCTGCCCACGACACGACCTGCGTCACCGCAGGACGCTCCCGGCGCAGCAGGAATCGATGCTCGTCCTTCAGGCGCTGCAAGCCGGCGGGCGTGATGTAGTTCTTCAGCTTCGGTCCTGGCGCCTCGCGCACGGGGTCTCGCAGCGGTCTCTTCGCCCTCATGCCGCTCATCGTAGCGTCACTCCGCGGCCGCCTGCCCGGCGTTGACGATCCAGGGCGAAGAAGTCGAGTCGACAACTAGCATCAGCGCTCGCCGGCAACGGGATCGTGCGGATGCCGTTTGCGCCGACATCCCTCCCCGGCCTGGTGCTGCACGTCGCCGGCGACGCCGCGCACACCTATTTCGTGCTGCTCGACGGCAACGCCGCGTTGCTGTTCGCGAACTGATCGGTTCGTCGTGTGTGCGTCAGGCGGTCCGGGTGCTACGATCCGGCGCGTGAACAACACGGCATGGTCGGCACTGGTTGACGGACACGGCTGCGTGCTCTGCGCGCCCCGGGCGGAGTCGAACGATCACTGGGATCTCGTCGCGCCGCTTGGCGTGTCGTCACTCTATCTCGCGACGAATCAGACCTACCGCGGCCAGTGCTCGCTGATCTTCGACCGCCGCCACGCCGCGCGGCCTGATCAGCTTACGGCCGACGAGTGGGCGGCGTTCTGCGGCGACCTGTACAACGCGCAACGCGCGGTGGTGCACGTCACGCGGCCGGATCACGTGAACGTCGAATCGCTCGGCAACGTCGTCCCGCACCTGCACTGGCACATCATCCCGCGCTATATCGGAGACCCGCGATGGGGCGGGCCGATCTGGATCGCGCCGCAGTCGGCGATGCCCGATACGCGGCTCGCCGCCGCTGATCGTGCGGCCCTGCTCGAGGCGCTTCGCGCCGCCCTGCGATAAGCGCCTGCCCAGCCGGCGTGTCCGGATGGACTGTCGTCGCCGTGAGTGAGCGTTCGTTGGCTCCACCGCACGTGTGGTGAGACACCACCACAGACGCGGGAGCCGCCTTGGAGAGAAGAGGACGCGCATGAGTATCGAGGACGGCCGTTCGATCGACACTGCCACCGACGCCGGCCGCATCGTTGCCGACGCGATTCAAGACGCCGCGACACGCGCGGCTCGCTACGCGCGGGAGGTTGCCGAGCGGCGCGTCTTTCCCACACCAGACGTCGTCGCCGCGCTCGATCAGCTCGACGGTCCGATGCCGGCACACGGATCAGCGGCGTCCGATGTTCTGCGACGACTCGACGAGGTGGCGTCGCCCGCGACGGTGGCGTGCACGGCCGGCCGCTATTTCGGGTTCGTGATCGGCGGCGCCGTGCCGGCAGCCGCCGCGGCGAGCGTGCTGAATGCCGCGTGGGATCAGAACGCCGCCATGCGTGCGACGTCGCCGGCGGCGGTGCGACTCGAAGAGATCGCGCTGGGCTGGGCGCGCGATCTGCTCGGCCTGCCGCACGAGGCGCGCGGTGCGCTGGTCACCTGCACGACGGTGGCCAACGTCGCCGCTCTGGCCGCTGCCCGTCATGCGCTGCTGGCGCGGCACGGCTGGGACGTCGAAGCGCGCGGTCTCTTCGGCGCGCCGGACATCCCCGTCATCGTCGGCGACGAGGTGCACGTGTCGGTGCGGAAGGCGCTGGCGGTGATCGGGTTCGGCCGCGACCGCATGATCACCGTGCCGACCGATGCGCAGGGCCGCATGCGCGTCGACGCGCTGCCGCGCCTGACCGGTCCGGCGATCGTCTGCATCCAGGCCGGCAACGTGAATACCGGCAGCTTCGATCCGGCGGACGCGATCTGCCGCGTCGTGCACGACGCGGGTGGTTGGGTCCATGTGGACGGCGCCTTTGGATTGTGGGCGGCGAGCGCACCACAGCGCGCGCATCTCACGCAGGGCATCGCGTTGGCTGATTCCTGGGCCACCGACGGCCACAAGTGGCTCAACGTGCCGTACGACTGCGGCTTCGTGTTCGTGCGCGAACCCGAGCCGCTCTTCCGCGCCATGCGAATGCACGCCGAGTATCTGCAGACGGATCAGGCGTGGGAGCCGCTGCACTGGACGCCGGATTCCTCCCGCCGGGCCCGCGGCGTCGAAGTGTGGGCGGCGCTGAAGTCGCTCGGCCGCGGCGGCGTCGCCGACCTCATCGAGCGCACGTGCCGGCATGCGACGCGCTTCGCCCAGCGCCTGCGCGAGGCCGGCTACGAGATCCTCAACGAGGTCGTCCTCAACCAGGTGCTCGTTTCATTCGGCAGCGACGCACGGACCAAAGCCGTCATCGCCGCGGTGCAGGAGGATGGCACGTGCTGGTGCGGCGGCACCGTCTGGCACGGCCGTCAGGCGATGCGGATCAGCGTCTCTTCCTGGGCGACGACCGCGCGCGACGTGGAGATCAGCGCCGACGCCATCATCCGTCTCGCCAGTCAGGCGCCGGCATAATCTTCAGTCGACGCCAGCGATTGGCGTCCGCAGAATCTTTTCCATCGCCTTGCCCTTGGCCAGTTCATCGACCAGCTTGTCCAGATAACGAACCTCGCGCATCAGCGGGTCTTCGATGTCCTCGATACGGACGCCGCAGATCACGCCCTTGATCAACGCGCGTGACGGGTTCAGCCGCGGCGCCTTCGCGAAGAACGTCTCGAAGTTGGTCCGCGCGTCCAGGTGCGCCGCCAGCTCCGCTTCGGTGTAGCCGGTCAGCCACGTGATGATCTGGTCGAGCTCCGCCTTCGTCCGGCCCTTCTTCTCGACCTTCTCCACGTAGTGCGGATAGACCCCGGCAACGCTCATCGTGTAGATGCGGTGCTTGGCCATGATGGTGTCAACGCTCGTCGATTATCGCGATCTTCCTATCGCCTTGCTGCCTTCCCTGAACCACAACACGGTGCTCGCGACGCCGACACACAGCAGCCAGTCGCGGCCGTCGAGTCCGACCGTGCCGAACGCTCGCTGCAGGAACGGAACATACACGACCAGCACCTGCAGGGCGAGCGACACGGTGATGGCCGCCCAGAGCCACCGGTTCGCAAACAGGCGATGAAAGGCGCTGCGCTCGTCCGACCGCGCGTTCAGCACGTTGAAGAGCTGGAACAGCATCAGCGTCGTGAACGCCATCGTCTGGGCATAGGGAAGGGTGCCATCGCCGGCGACGAAGCCGCCCGGCAGCGAGCGGTCGAGGACGAACAGCGTGCCCGCCGCCATGACGATGCCGACGAAGATGATGCCGCGCCACATGCGCGCGGTGAGGACGCCCTCACCGGCCGCGCGCGGCGGTTGCAGCATGAGTCCGTCATCGGCGGGATCGACGCCCAGTGCGAGGGCCGGCGGACCGTCGGTGACGAGGTTGATCCACAGAATCTGCGTCGCCAGCAGCGGCAGGACGACGGCGCCGCCTGCGACGTCCAGACCCAGTGGACCGGCCAGCAACACACCGAAGAACATCGTCAACACTTCGCCGATGTTCGACGACAGCAGGTAGCGCAGGAACTTGCGGATGTTGGCGAAGATCGCCCGCCCCTCCTCGACCGCCGAGACGATCGAGGCGAAGTTGTCGTCGGCGAGGATGATGTCCGCGGCCTCTTTCGAGACGTCGGTGCCGGTGATGCCCATGGCCACGCCGATGTCCGCGCGCTTCAACGCCGGCGCGTCGTTGACGCCGTCGCCCGTCATCGCCACCACGGCGCCGGTCTGGCGGAGAGCGTCGACGATCCGCAGCTTGTGTTCAGGATTGACGCGCGCGAACACCGATGTTTCGTTGATGACGCGGACGCCGGCGTCGGCCGGCAATCGATCGAGTTCCGCACCGGTAAGGGCGCCACCCTCGCCGCTGATGCCCAGCTCCTGCGCGATGACCGACGCGGTGCGCGGGTGATCGCCGGTGATCATCACCGGGCGAATGCCGGCGCGCCGGGCGCGATCGACAGCCGCTTTGGCTTCCGGACGCGGCGGATCGATGATGCCCACCAGCCCGGCGAAGACGAGGTCCTGCTCGACGTGATCGCCGGGACGTGCCACGTGATCCGCCAGCGCATCGCTCGACAGCCACCGGAGCGCGACGCCGAGTGTGCGGAGCGCCTGCCCGGCGAGCGCGTCGTTGGTGTCGAGAATCTGCGTCCGTCGTTCGTCCGTCAGCGGCCGCCGCTCGTCACCGACCAGTTCACGCGAACATCGCCCGAGCACGACGTCCGGCGCGCCCTTCGTGAAGACGATGCCGCGATCGCGCTCGGTCGCGTCGCGGTGCAGCGTGCTCATCAGCTTTCTCTCTGAAGAGAACGGCACTTCGCCAACGCGCGGCAGTCGCTCATCGAGCGTGTCGGGGTCGATCCCCGCCTTGCGCGCCGCCACCAGCAGCGCGCCTTCCGTCGGGTCGCCCTGCACGGTCCATCGCCCGTCGTGCTCCTGCAGCGTCGCGTTGTTGGCGCGATCGGCAACAGCCAGCACGCGTTCGAGTTCCACGGCAAGCGGACCATCGACAGCGCCACCGTTCTCGCGCCGAACCTCTCCCGTCGGTGCGTAACCAACACCATCGAATGTCACGCGTCCGCTGGCGGTGACGACGACGGTGACGGTCATCTCGTTCTTCGTGAGCGTGCCGGTTTTGTCCGACGCAATCACACTGGCCGATCCCAGCGTTTCCACCGCCGCCAGGTGCCGCACGATCGCGTTGCGTCGCGCCATCCGCTGCACGCCAATGGACAGCACGGCCGTCACCACGGCCGGCAGTCCCTCCGGAACGGCCGCCACGGCCAGCGCGACGCCCAGGATCAGCACGTCGAACAACGCTCCGGCGCCCCGCACGTCCTCGACGACGATGATCGTGACGATCATCACCACGGCAATGGCGACAACGACCGCGCCGAGCGCCTTGCCCGTGCGATCGAGTTCACGCTGAAGGGGAGTGGGCGCGTCCGGTGTTTCCTCGAGCAGGCCGGCAATGCGTCCCATCTCCGTCTGCATGCCGGTGGCGGTCACGACGGCCTTGCCGTGTCCGTAGGTGGCGGCCGTGCCGCTGAACACCATGTTGCGGCGGTCGCCCAGCGGCACTGCGTCGCTGATGGGCGCCGGGTCTTTCGCAACGGGAACGCTTTCGCCGGTGAGCGCTGCTTCCGCGGTCTGCAGGGCGGCGGATTCGATCAGCCGCGCATCGGCGGGGATCGTGTCGCCTTCCTCGATCAGGATGATGTCGCCAGGAACGAGGAGCGCCGCCGTCAGGTTCTGGCGTTCGCCGTTACGGATCACCGTGGCGTCGTCGGCGGACATCGCCCGAAGGGCCAGCACCGCGGCCTCGGCGCGCGTCTCCTGGATGAACCCCATCGTCGCGTTCAGCAGCACCACGGCGAAGATGGCGATGGCTTCGTACGGCCACGCCGCTTGTTGTTCGTAGGCCCACAGCCCGGCCGAGATTGTCGTGGCGATGAGTAGTAGCACGACGAGAACGTCCTGGAACTGCGCGAGGAACCGCCGCCATCGCGGCACCGGCGGCTTCGCTGCGAGTTCGTTGCGCCCGTACTGCTCGAGGCGCGCGCGGGCCTCGTCGTCGGTGAATCCGTCCTGCGTGTTCGCACCGATCGCCGTGACGACGTCGTCGATGGTCTGGCGGTACGCCGCGCTCAATGGCGGCGACTCACGGACGTCGGTCGGCAAATGACGGCTCCTCGAAGGCGCGATGCGCCACTCCGCGATCGTATCGCGGCGGCTGCGGATCAGCCGTGTCGGACCTCGGTGACGCGCCTCCCGTGATTCGTCGCGCGGGTGTGCGACGATGGGTCGCAGTGGAGCACCCCATGCAGCTCACTGGTATCCATCACCTCACGGCGATTTCGGCAGCGATCCAGGACAACTACCGCTTCTATACGCAGATACTCGGGATGCGGCTGGTGAAGCGATCCGTCAACCAGGATGACGTCAGCGCGTATCACCTGTTCTACGCGGATGCCGAGGGACACCCGGGCACCGACCTCACGTTCTTCGACTGGCCGGTGCCGCGCGAACGCCGCGGCACGCGCAGCATTGTCCGGACGTGTCTGCGAGTGAACGGCGACGCGGCGTTGCAGTGGTGGGCGGAGCATCTCGACGCGCACAAGGTGTCGCGCGGCGACATCTTTGAATCGGACAACCGCCGCATCCTGCGATTCGAGGATCCCGAAGGCCAGCGACTCGCGCTTGTCGACGATGGCGGCGCCGGGGATCCGCCGACGGCGTGGGATCGCAGTCCGGTGCCGGCGGAGTTCCAAGTCCGCGGTCTCGGACCGATCGTGATCAGCATTCCCACGCTCGACGCCACCGACACGCTGTTGACGCAGGTGTTCAACATGCGCCAGGTGCGCGACTATCCGCATCCCGACAATCCGGGCACGCGCGTGCACGTATTCGAGATGGGGGAGGGTGGTCCGCACGCCGAACTGCATGTCGCCGTGCAGCCCGATCTGCCCGTCGCCCGCCAGGGGGCTGGAGGTGTTCACCACGTCGCGTTCCGCACCCCGGACGCGAACTACGATGCGTGGGCCGAGCGGCTCAACGAGTTGGGCATCCCGAACAGCGGCAAGGTGGATCGCTTCTGGTTCCGCAGCCTGTATGTGCGCGAGCCCAACGGCGTGCTCTTCGAGATCGCAACCGACGGTCCGGGGTTCGCGGTGGATGAAGATCCGGCCACGTTGGGCGAGACGGTGGTGCTGCCGCCGTTTCTGGAACCGCATCGCGCGGAGATCGTCGCGAACCTGAAACCGATCGATTGACAACGCGCGACCAATGACAGCTGCCACCGATCCCCACGCCGGCCAACCCGTTCGACGAGTCGGACCGTCGCCCACAGACGCGCGGCTCGTCGTCATCCTGCTGCACGGCCGCGGCGCATCCGCCGAGGACATCCTTGGACTCGCGCACGAGTTCAGCGCGACGGACATCGCGTATGTGGCGCCGCAGGCGGCCGCATCGACGTGGTATCCCTACTCGTTTCTCGCACCGCTTGAGCAGAACGAACCGTGGCTGGGATCCGCGCTCGGCGTCGTCACGGGTCTTGTCGACGGCTTCGCGAACGACGGCATTCCGCCCGAGCGGATTGTGCTGATGGGCTTCTCGCAAGGCGCGTGTCTGGCACTGGAATATGCGGCGCGACACGCTCGACGGTACGGGGTCGTCGTGGCATTCAGCGGCGGGCTGATTGGGCCGCCGGGTACCACGCGTGACTACGCCGCGGGATTCGCCGGCACACCCGTGCTGATCGCGTGCAGCGACGTCGATCCACATGTGCCTCTCGAGCGCGTGCAGGAGTCGTCGAGCGTGTTTCGTCGGATGGGCGCTGCGGTGGACGAACGCATCTATCCGCGGATGGGCCACACGATCAACGCCGACGAGGTGGCCGCCGCTGATGCCCTGCTGGGCGCGATGCCGCGATGACGCACCGCAGGCCACGCCAACCGCGCCCTTCGACGACATGACGGCCGTCATAGGATCCGCCGGCGGGCGCGCGCAGCATCAGCCTATGGCAACCTCGGATCCGGACGTCCCGGCCGTCAGCGCACGGCTGCGGACGACGTGTGCGTCGCGACGCTCGGTCGCGGCACTGTTCCTGACAGTTCTTCTGAGCGCATGGGTGAGCGCCCCTGCGCAGGCGCAAACCGCCGCGCCACCGGCGAGCGCTCCCGTGCCGACGTGGCGGCTGTCGGCCTTCAACACGCTGCGCCTCGAGTCGTGGCGCTTCTTCGATCCGCGCCCCGGCGGCGGTGATCCCGACGCGCTCTTTCTCGGCGATCGTCTGCGCCTCGACGTGCGCGGACACTGGACGAAAGTGGACCTGACGCTGGCCGCGCAGGTGGTGGGGATGGCCGGCTTGCCCTCGCAAGCGGTGGGCCCCGGCGCGCTTGGTGTCGGCGCGCTCTACTACGACCAGGGCGGCCGCCGCGCCAACAGCGGTCAGGTGTATCTGCGATTCGCCAACCTGAAGTTCCCCGCCGTCGTCCCGGGCCTCGACATCACCGTCGGCCGCATGGGCTACACCTCCGGCGCCGAGGCGCCGAGCGGCGTGGCGAAGATCGAAACGGTGAAGCGCCAGCGCCTCGATGCGCGACTGGTGGGCGAGTTCGAGTGGTCGATCTACCAGCGCGCGTTCGACGGCGTGCGCGTCGACGCAACACGGCCGGCCTGGCGCGCCACCGCGGTGGCGTTCATGCCGACGCAGGGTGGCTTCGCGCGTCAGGGCAACGTCAGCATGCGGAAGATCGGCGTCGGCGGCGTCACGGTGAGCTCACGCCCGGGTACTGGAACGGGCGCCCACGCGCAGGTGCAGGGCTTCGGCTGGCATTATCGCGATCGACGCGATGTCACGCAGCGTCCCGACAACACGGGCCGCACCGCACCGAACGGCGTTGACGTGGACGTGACCACGGTCGGCGGCGTGTTCCTTGGCGCGATGCCGGCCGGCGCCGGCGAGTTCGACGTGCTCGGCTGGGGCGCACTGCAAACCGGCGACTGGTACGGCGATGACCACAGCGGTGCGGCGTTCTCTGCGGAAGCGGGCTACCAGTGGACATCCGCGCCGTGGCGGCCGTGGCTGCGCGCCGGGATGTTCCGCGCCACGGGAGACGACGACCCGGCCGACGACAAGCACGGGACGTTCTTCCCGATCCTGCCCACGGTGCGGCGCTATGCGCAGACGGCGGCCTACAGCACGACGAACCTCCGCGATCTGTTTGCGCAGGTGCAGGCACGTCCGCTTCCCGCACTCGGCTTGCGTCTGGATCTGCGGCGCCTGGACCTGGCGTCGAAGGCCGACCTCTGGTACGCCGGCAGCGGCGCGACGCTCGCTCGTGGCAACGTGTTCGGCTACACCGGGCGCACCTCGAACGGTCAGACGCGCCTCGGCACCGTCGTCGAAGCGTCGGCTGATTACGCCATCACCCCGCGCATCTCGGTGAATGCCTTCGCCGGCCGCATGAAAGGTGGCCCCGTCGTCACCGGCACGTTCGCCGGCGACGTGTTGTGGTTCACCTACGTGGAGAGCACGATCGCGCTGGGGGCACGATAGGTCCTAAGTCCTAAGTCTTAGGTCTTAGGAAGCAACCCTTGTCCACGAAAAACAAAACACCGTGATCGGAACGGGCGCGGCAGGGAAAGGGATTGAAGGGCTCAGACGGACCGTCGCTGCGCGGCGGTAGGAAATCAGGACCGCTGTCGCGATAGGGCAGCAGGGAAAAGGCTTGGGAGCGCTCGAGGCTTTGAGGGCGTGGGCAAGAGCTCTTGCCTAAGACCTAAGACCTAAGACCTAGGACCTAAGACCTAGGACCTAGGACCTTGTTGCTATCGACTCGAGCTCATTCCGATCGATCAGGAGGAACCCGTCCTTCTCGGTGTGCAGGACGTTGTCCTTCTGCCACCGGCTCATGATGCGGATCGCGGTTTCGATGGTCGTGCCGGTCAGGCTCGCCAGCTCCTGCCGTCCGAGCGCCAGAGGCACGAAGGAGCCGCCGCGTTCGGTGCGGCCGATCTGATCCGCGAGCTTGAGGAACAACCGCGCGAACCGGGCGTCGACGCGCGCGCCGGTCAACTCGCTGAGCCGCCGCGTCAACTCCGCCAGTCGCATCGTCATGCCCGACAGCAAGCCGCGGACGATGGCGGGGTGGTGTTCGAGCAGGCCGAAGAACTCGCGCTGCTCGATGCGGACGCACGTCGTGTCGTCGATCGCGATCGCCGACGCCGGGAACGGCCTCCCTTCGTACACGGCAACCGCAGCCAGCGGATCGCCGGGACCGAAGATCTCCAGAATCACTTCCTTGCCGGCCGGCGTCATCCGGTAGACCTTGACGCGGCCCTCGACGATCACCAGAAAGGCGGTGTCGGCATCGCCTTCGCGAAAGATGTGCGTGCCGCGGCCATAGCGGGCCACATGCGCCGAGGCGGCGACGGTCTTGCGGTCGTCACTCGACAGGCGCTGGAAGACGGGCATCTGCTGGAGCAGGTCATCGCCGGGAGCGGTCACGCGCGCACATCATATCGAACGGACGGTCAAGAAGGCTTGGAGGGCTTGAAGGGCTTGGA